>JAITFT010000015.1 GCA_031281155.1 Candidatus Fibrimonadaceae bacterium | reverse complement strand
TTAAGGTCTGTATCCAATCTTAAAGCGAAACTCGTTGTATTGCTCATTTTCATCTCCTTTAATGCTAGTTTAGCACTAATATAGTGTTAATTAGCATATAATGTAGAAAAATCACGGTCCAGACTTAACGCAACGCACGCTGAACAGAAACGACTTATCGTGCCCGTTCTCGTTCTGACCCACACCGCTCACCCGAAAAACCAAAATCATCCGTGGCGGGAATAAACCTACGACCAGTACCGTTTATTTTCCTTTGTTACTTTTGGGCGCATTGATAAGAGTCTTGGGTTAGGGTGCCTTGGATTACCAAGTTTTGTAGTATCTGCAAAATGGAATATTTTAATTTTTTGTTCTTTTAACATTTCCAAAATCATTTCTTTTGCCCTTTTCAAAGATTTACATTTTAAATCTCCCCAAGCTCCCCAAACTTCTGTAATCTTTCTTTCAAGCAAAAAGTCTTTAATGGCTTTAATATTTTTTTTTGCCAAATCATCCTTAAATTCACCTAGTTTACGCTGATTAGGTTCTCTTTCTGGATATATGTTTACTACAAGCCATCCACTATATCCTAGTTCTTTACTTGCTTCAATTACTATATTTACTGTTGCATCACTCCATTTATCATTAGCAGCAGACGGATTCATACAAAGTGCTACCAAAGGTTTCTTTCCATCTTTATCTAGTCTACCTAATAAAAAGCGATATAGCTCATTTTGTTTAGGTTTAATAATATTTGGGGTTTGATTTTCATCGTATTTGCATTTGCGGCTTCCCTTTGGTCTATTATCTAAAAATTTTGAAAATGCTGACATTTTTTATTCTCCTATAAACTATGTGGTATAATATAGTAAACACTGATTTAGTCGCTGGGGTATAGGGTATGGGGTATGGGGCTAAATCCCGCACCCAAACATTACTGGTTTGTTAAGCGGCGCGTAAGGGCCAAGCCGCATAGAGCTGCGATATATAGAGCTATTTTTTGCCAAAGCTCAAACGAAAAACTTGGCAATAGAATATAAACTGCCAAAAGCAAAACAGACCATATAGCATAGGGAATTACTTTTTTGGAATAGAGCCTTAAATTCAGCTTAAAAATATATGCATTATTCCAAACGGATTGCAATAAAATAAATGCCAAGGTGGAAAGCGCTGCGCCGACCAATCCAAAAATAGGAATTAAAAAATAATTCGCAGCCAAAGCTGCGCAAAGCGAAATTACATCCATTTTTAGCGTATATAAACTTTTGCCAATTCCGTTAAGCACAGCGGCGGATAGCAAGAAAAAACCGCCGAGCAAATGCGCAAACAAAAGCACTCCCAAAGCTTCGGGCTGAACAATAAAATCTTTACCGGCTATCATAAGAATTTTATCGGGGAACAGCACTATAAAAAAGCCTATGGATAATTGTATAAGCGTTACCATATTAACGCAATAGGAAAATACAGATTTTAAATCTGTGTTTAGCCTGTCTTTGCTCATTCCCGCTACAACAGGCAATAAAATTGGAGCATAACCCTGGCGAATAGTGCGTAGTCCGTTGGAAATCATTACCATAACTGCATAAACACCTGCTTCTCCGGGCCCGAGCAATAATAAGACCATCCATAAATCAATGCGCAGCAAAACAAAGCCCGTTACATCTGAGAAGCCGCGCGGTATGGAGTAAATTAAAAGTTCTCTTGGAATTTTATTTCCAAAAAATTTTAATGAAAAAGGGAAAGTTTTTTTCATTAGCGGGATATATATAAGGCAGCCCAAAATATTCGATATTAAAAGCCCTATTGCCAAAGCATAGGGAATATTGGCGAAATAAAGTATTATGGCTATAATTGGGGAGGCTGTATATACGGCGCAATCGCTAATAAACATTCTATACTGTGGTTTGCGGATACCTTCTGCTGCACCGCCATAAATAATCATAATTGCCCAAGGCACGGTAGATAAAGAATAAATCAATAATTCCGTTGAAGACAAGGAAACAAGGCTAGTAGAATATTTTTGCAATCCAAGCATGGCGCATAATGCAAGTATTGCAAAAATAATAACTGATGCTATAAGCGAACGATTGAGAGATTCGTTAAATCCAAAATTCACCGGACGGTTGTTTACAATGTTTTGAGGCAAAAACCAGTTTAATCCTCCAGCCAAGCCAAAGGTAGCGATGCGGCTTAGTGTTTGCATCAACAATTGCGTGCTGACAAAAATTCCAAATGCTTCTTTGCCAAAGACTCTAGCCACAACTATCATAAGCACAGGGCTTATGATTTTCAAGGCTGTGCCTAGAAAATTATATAAAGTACTTTTAAACAGGAATTTTTTATCTGTTTCTAGAGTGCTCGCCATACCACTCCGCAAATTCTTTTACCCCTTGCTCCAAGGAAATCTTTGGTTTATAACCAACTACCTTTTCCAATTCCGCTGTATCGGCCCAAGTCACAGGAACATCGCCAGGTTGCATGGGCAAAAACTCTTTTATCGCAGTTTTTCCTAATTCATTCTCCAAAATCTCAATAAAACGCATTAAGTCAACAGGCTCACCACGACCAATGTTAAAAGTCCTATTAATCCCTGAGTCAAGTGAAATAAGCTTTAGGCTATTATCCAAAACAGCGATTGTTCCATTTACAATATCGTCTATATATGTGAAATCTCTTTTCATGTTGCCGTTGTTGAAAACTTTTATGGGCTTGCCTTCTAAAATATTTTTTGCAAATAATATGGGAGCCATGTCTGGCCTGCCCCAGGGACCATAGACTGTGAAATAGCGCAGACCTGTTATATTTAAACCAAATAAATGCGAATAAGTGTGCGCCATCAATTCGCAGGATTTTTTTGTAGCCGCATATAGGCTTATGGGGTTATCGGTTCTATCTTCTGTAGAAAATGGGATTTTCGCATTGTCTCCGTAAACGGAGCTACTGCTTGCATATACAATATTTTTTACGCCAAAGTTTCTGCAGCATTCAAAAATATTCAATGTTCCGGTAATATTGCTGTCTATATACGCTTGAGGATTTTCCAAAGAGTAGCGAACCCCTGCTTGCGCTGCTAAATGCACAACAGCATCTATTTTATTGCTTTGGAAAATTTCAATCAATTTAGCTTTATCGCAAATATCGGCTTTGTGAAATTGAAAGGGGGGAATACGCTTTAACCTTGCGTTTTTCAGCTCTACCGAATAGTAATCGTTTAAATTGTCTATGCCAATGACTGTGTCGCCTCGTTGGAGCAAGGCAATGGCAACGGCGTTGCCTATAAACCCTGCGCAACCTGTAACTAGTATGTTCATGTCTTAAATATAGGAAATTTTCTTATCGCCTCATAACACCGCTCTGAATAGCCTGGTCGCAAATCGGGGAAAATTTCATTCATCCAATGCTTTCGTTTCTCGGCATAAGGCTTCATATCTTTCCAAGTGCCTGAACACAAGGCTTCTAAAAAATCTTCGGCAGTATAAACCAAAGGCCCATAGTGAATGTCTTCCAGCGAAACGCATAAACTGCGGCTTTTGAGGTACTCTTCTTTGTCAAATGGAAATAATATTAGCGGGCGGCCAAAGCAAAGCCAATTCGATATTAAGCCTGAGTAATCAGAAATAAAACAAACAGAAGAGCCAAGCAGAGGTATTGCTTCTTTTGCGCTATGAATGGAAATGCGTGGATGCAAATTTGAAATTTCGCTTTGCATATTTTTTGAATTTATATGCCCTGCCACAGCCAAACGCAAATCTTCCTTTTCCAAATATTCATGCAATCTTGCAGAGTTTAGAATATTGTTGATTACCTTGTAAGCATTGTTTTGTTCTGCTTTTTTATCGCGAAAGGTTGGGAACCAGGTTATTATATTTGCCGGCTGCTCTTCGCGCAAAGCCAGCATTCTATCTATATGCGCGCCGCCGCCATAAGGAAGTATGCGTTCCGTGCGATAGCGAAAAGCGGCATCTCCATGTTTTTTTTCTGCGGGCGAAGACATTGGGAATAAATCGAAATCGGTCATTAAAAAAGCATAGAGCTTGCGCTTGGGCCATGTCCATTTGCCAAAACCCAAACGGGTATATTGCCCAGTTTTCAGAAATTTAAGACTATGTCCCAAAAAAACGCGCATACCCAATGCTTTACGAAAAAACAGCAAAAATAAATCCAAGTCATCCTCGCCGTGCGAATAAATTAGCACGGGGGCACGCAAAATTGCCAAGCGGGCAGCAAAGCTATTTCTTTTCAAAATTGCACACCCCCTCCCCTGCGCGCATGATTCTTTTAAAAGCATTGGCGAGTTGGCAATCCAAATAATCGGTTGTTTTGTATGCTTAAATATGTAAGAATGCAATGCCCCGGAATTATCCTCGTAAATACGCCCTCGATGCCCGCCTATAACCCAAGGGTACTTTCCAGAATCGCGTGCTTTGCGAAAAAAAGGCGCAAGAATGCGAAAGCACATTGCCATGGCGAAGTTAAAAGGAAGGCAAAGAACGAACATAATTTCCGTAAATATAGTAATCAATGCTTAGCTTAATGTTTGGGAGTAGGGAGTGGCTAGTGGGGAGTGGATTACCCCAGCGACTAAATCAGCGTTTGCGTTTACTATATTCGTCTCTATGACAAAACTTTTAAAAACTGCATTTGTTTTTCTTTTGTGTTTAGCTTCGCTTTCCATATCTGCCGTAAACAACCCTACAGGTGAAGCTAGGAGAGCCAATGCCGCAGATTTCTTTAGGCACCCTCAGCAAAGCAACAAGTATAACGAAATGTGGAGTTATGTTTTTGTGTTTGATAACGGCACAAGGGCGTATGTAAACTATACCTGGATGTACGTGCCCACTCAGGGTTTTAGGATAGGCACCGATTTTTCGGTATGGAATTTTAAAGGCAAGAGCTATAGCGTAGGGCGGCAATATTCAACAGATAGATTTGTTGAAAATAAAAGCGCAAATAGAATTAACATAAACAACAACGATTATATAATGGAAAATACGCCCGGAGCGGGGCACCGCTTAGTGTTTTCCGCCAATAAAAGCGGCGAAAGATTTCTCGACTTAACCTTTACAAGCGCTGTAAGCGGCATGGTTCCCGGAAACGGAGAATTTACTGTAAACGGAGAAAAATTCGGTTTGGTTGTGCATATTCCGCATGGCAGAGTCAGGGGCCGTTTAGGCGTTGGAAAAGATACAATCGAAGTACAGGGCTATGGTTATATGGATCAAGTTTGGCAAACCGAAAAGCCTACCGAGATGGCAGCGCGAATGGTTACTCTTAGCATGCCATCATCAAAAACGTTTATAGCGGGGCGCATAGGAATAACAAGAAGCGGTCTTCCATTCGGTTATGCCATTCACCATGCTGAAGGCACCTCAAAAATTGTTTTTGCAAATTCCGTGCTTGAAGATGGAAACAATTATAATCCCAGAAGGTCTCCAAAAAATTTAACATTCGTATGGAACGATGAAAATGTCCCGCCTCTTAAATTTGACGCAACGCCTCAAGAAATATTTAGCATCCTCGCAAACTTCGAAGGCTTTTTGGAGCGAAACGTGGTTAAATTAGCGCTTGGCGACTTGCGTTACAGGCGTGGGCGCTCTGCAACGGAGCTAGGCAGGCTAGACTGGGTAATCGCAGGTTTTTAAAACAAAACCCTTTACAAGCACAGAAAATTTTTCTATATTATGCTCCTAATATGACATATATTTGTAAAAATGGTTCCGCACCTGATATGTATCGTGCCCCGAGCATGGGTGAGCGGAATTTTGGGTTGTCAATGTTGCCCCCCCCCCCCTAGCAAACGAGCTGGCGAGTTTGCGGAGAATCTTTGGATTTGCCGCCAAGTTAATAGCGGTGAACCGCTCAACCGCAATTTCACCCTTCTGTCTGAACCCCGTTGGCCAGGATTCAAGGATTTTCAGGATTTCACAAATATTCACTTATTCACTTTCCCCCAATAAGGAGAAAACATCATGAACAGAGTAAAAACCACTCTTTTGGCGGCTATTTCCATAGCCTTGGCATTCACATTTTCTTGCTCAGGCGATGATGGCGGTAGTTCTTCCAGCGGCACTTTCAAGGATTCTCGCGATGGTAAAACCTACAAATGGGTTAAGATCGGCGATCAGACTTGGATGGCCGAGAATTTGAATTTCGAGGGCAGCAGTGCTTATTTCCAGGCAAGCAGCACTGCTTGTTACAATAACAATTCGAGCAACTGCGATGCCTACGGCCGTCTTTACAATTGGCATGCCGCTTTAAATGCTTGCCCTCCCGGCTGGCATTTGCCTACAGATGCCGAATGGACCGTGTTGACGGACTTCGTTGGGACAGACCCAGGAACCAAACTTAAGGCTGCTAGCGGCTGGAATAGCGGTGGCAATGGCACAGACGAGTTCGGCTTTTCGGCCCTCCCGGGCGGCGGCGGCTGGGATGGCAGCTTCGCCCGTGTCGGCAGCGAAGGCTTCTGGTGGAGCGCTACCGGGTTCAATACCAGCGACGCATGGTACTGGAGCATGTCCATGAGCCGCTCCAATAAGTTGGGTTTGAACAGCGTTCGTTGTGTTAAGAACTAAGGTGCGTCAGTGATTTTTGGTGCGTTTAAATCGACAATTATGGTGTATTAATCACTAATCACACCAAACGAGCTGGCAAGCCAGATACGTTTATATTTTTTTCTACCTTACATCAATATGTCTTTGTCTGCCGATATAATTTCAAAAATCGTTCAAAGCCTAATGGGCTTGAATATTTATAAAGTTATCCTATTCGGCTCTTATGCAAAAGGTACAGCAACGGAAGATAGCGATATAGATTTGGTTATTATTCTAGATACGGAAGAATTTGCCAAAACCTTCAAAAACAGAAGAAATAGAAATTTGTCTGTTTCGACAGCATTGCTGGAAATAAATAGGCAGTACGCTATGGATATTGTTGTTTATTCAAAAGGGGAATTTGAATATTTAGACAAAAAAGAAAGCGACTTTGTTAGAGAAGTTAAAAATATGGGTATTGAGATTTATGCAAAAGCCTAAACAGAATCCTTGGGTATTTTTTGCAAACAAAAGCTCCTACCGATGTTGCTCTTTTAGAAGGCGAAGTGCTGCCAAGTGTTGAAGAAGCCAAATCTTATTTGGGATTTGCCCAAAGCATAGCAAAACTGGTTTTATCTGAAATTCATCCAGAGCAGCAAAGCTTCAACCCTTCTTCTTAAGCCAAACCGAGCAGAAGAACATTGAGAAAATTATACCTGCTACCATAAACACAAATATGCCCATGCAGGTAAGCTCGCCAATGCCTCGCAAACCCCTGTGTGCTGTAAACAGCATGCCGGCAAAACCGGCAATCGTTGTTGTGGAGCTTGCCATAACATTTCTTCCAGTGGAATCAAAGAGCTCTCTCAAAGTCATTTTTTCTTTGCTTGTCCAGCACATAACAAAATGAATTGCGCAGTCTATGCCAAGACCTAAAATCAAAGGTATGGCTATAACGTTGTAAATGCTGATTTTTCCAAACTCAAAGAAGAAGGTTAGGAAACCCATAAGTCCCATTGTCAGCACTATTCCCATTGCGAAAGAGAAGAAACCTGTGGCAAATAGGGCAGGCCTTCTAAGGCTAATAACCAAGCTTGTGAAAATCACAATGGTTATAAGAAGAGCAAGATTAAAGCTATCGGATTTTACCGACTCTATTACATCTGACAAAATAAACTGCGAGGAAAATACCCTAAGCTTTTCACCATCAAAATCCCAATTTCCATAATCATTTTGAAATTGATGAACGGCTTTTGCATCCCAAGTTTCGTAGCGGCCGTAAATAAAGCCTATCTTTCCATAGCTTCCGTCTTTTTCCCTCAGCAAATCCAATGCCCATTCGGGAATATCCTTGGCGGTAAAAGTATTTTCCACCTGAGCTAACTCTCTCAAAGCCATTATGTTGGCGGAATCCTGGCCGGTAGCTCTGTCAAAAACTCTTGCTTCAGCCAAGTCTCTTATCTCTTCTATAACATCCAGCCTCTCTCTTTGATCTGAATAGCTCGGCACAAATGTTTTAAGCGTTAAAAAACTGCGAAGCGTTGGTGCTTTTTCCTTATGCAAGCGAATCATCAGAGAATCGTAAAGTTTATCCAGCTGCTCTGTTTTGGAACCCATAACCGCAGCAGGGCTGGCCGCTCTGCGATTGCTGGATTGAGCAACGCCTGTGGATATTCCATCTAATTGCTTTTGTTCTGTAGCTGGCCTGCGCAAGTTTTGAAGGTTATGCTCAAAGTCCACGTGAGAGGCGAAAAACAAAGATATTATACCTAAAATAAAACCTGTGATAGCGAGACGCTTAAAGACTCTGAAAATTTTCGCTTCGCTCCACGAGGCAGGCAACATGCTTTTCTCTGAGGCTTTTGGAATGCCGCCGGAAACGAATACAATAACCGGCAAAACAAAGAAAGAGGAAAGCATACTGAATAGCACGCCAAAAGATGCCACAACGCCAAACTCATAAAAGCCTCTAAAATGCGCAACCAATAGTGATAAAAAAGCGGCGATTGTTGTTCCGCTGGCAAGCAAAAACGGTTTGAACATTTCTATTTGCGCGTGTATTAAAGCGTCTTCTGTGCGAGGATGTTTTTGGAGCAGCTTTTGCATTGTGCCCAGCATGTGTATGGAGTAATCTGTGCCTATGCCTAAAATTATTGTAGCCACAAAAACGGTAAAGGGGTTTAAGGTCCCATAAAAAACCGCTGTGAATGCAAGCGTTGGAATACAGGCGTAAAGTATGGTGGATATAACGAGGAGCGGCCCTTTTATGCTTTTGAAAAACCATATTGTTACAAGCAATATTAAAACAAAACCTATGGCGAACGAGGTGGCAGAATCGTTTTGCAAATCTTCAACCTCTTTTAAGCCTTCGTAGGCTCCTTCAACGGAAAAGCGCACAGGAGAATCGTATTTTTTTGACTTGAAATGCTGAATAAGAACACCTGAGCGTGCGAGTATATCTTCGACGAAAGCATAATCCGTTGAGGGTTTGGATAACTTTGCCTGCACAATTCCGTTGAATAAAATTTTTCCGGTGCTATCTGGCCTTGGGTAGCCTATTAGCCTTGTTTTTAGATGTTCGGGCACGGGGGCTTTTGAGTCCCATGCGGCAGCCTCTGTTTTTTCCTCGTTTTTTTCTGCCTTGAAAAAAGCATCAAAGGCGCCGGCTGCTTCATCTGGAAGCCCGAGCTCTTGCGGTATATTTGCATCGAACCACACTCGTTCCTTTTTTTCTTCTCTTTGCACTAAATCCACTACCAGCGGCAAATTTCTCCGCCCAATTTCCAGCTGCACGTCTTCCAAATTATCTTTAATTCTCTCCAAATGCTCTATTGGCAGGTAGAGCAGGGCATTGTCTTTGAAAAATTTGTTATCGTTATCGATTTGAATAGAAACGTAATCTCCTTTCCAATTTTTGTGCATGTAATTTTTTATTGAATCTTGAAGTTCGGCCACAAGCTCTACATTCTCGCTTTGTATTGCTATCATAAAGCGGTCTGTGCTGCCAAAGCGTTCAAAGGATTCTCGCAAGGCTATAACGCTTGGGGTTGATTCGGGCAGGAGTTTGGATAAGTCTGCATCTAGTTTTAACCCAGGGTAAACTAGTATGGTAAATGAGCAGGCAATGGCTACAGCCAAATACAAGCCTAAGGCTTTGAATTTGTTTTGGGAAACCAGCGGTATATACCAATTTGCGAACTTTTCTTGGAAGGAGCGTTTAGAGTTAGGCATAGGAGAAATGTAGAAATATCAAATGGGTAATATTTGCCATTTGCAGCTATTAATTTCTAAATTACGTACTATGTCAAAAAGTGTGAAAAAAAATAGGGAAATAACAATTAGAAGCTCTGCCGCAGAATATTTACAATTTTTGGCTGCAAGTGGCGAAAATTCCATAGAAGTTATGTATAAAGATGAAAATATTTGGCTAACTCAAAAAATGATGGCAGAACTATACAGAATAGACAGGTCTGTGATAACAAAACATCTTAAAAAAATATTTACAGATAGCGAACTTGAAGAAAATTCAGTATGTGCAATTTTTGCACATACTGCCGAAGACGGAAAAATTTATGAAACAAAATTTTATTCCTTAGAAGCAATTATTGCTGTCGGTTATAAAGTAGATAACGAAAGAGCTGTGCAATTTCGTAAATGGGCAACAATTATCTTAAAGACTTTTACCGTTAAAGCGTGGGTAATGGATGATGAACGAATTAAGGCAGGCGGTTCTATTTTAATAGATAGATATTTTTCAGAACAGCTAGAAAGGATTAGAGAAATAAGAATAAGTGAACGGTTATTTTATCAAAAAATTACAGATATTTATACAACATCTATGGATTACGATCCAAATTCTCAAACAACAAAAGACTTTTTTGCAATGGTTCAGAACAAAATGCATTTTGCCGTTCATAGGCATACAGCGGCGGAAATAATTATTGAGAGAGCAAATGCGAAAAAAACTAATATGGGTTTAACTTCCTGGAAATATGCTCCTAATGGAAAAATTTATAAATTTGATGTTTCAATCGCAAAAAATTACTTAAACGAAGAGGAGTTAGACTATTTGGAAAGGATAGTGACACTTTATTTGGATTTTGCAGAATTGCAAGCTAAACGAAAAATTCCTATGACAATGGAAGATTGGTCTCAAAGACTGGATGGCTTCTTAGAATTTAATGGAAATAAAATTTTAAAAGGACAGGGTAAAATATCTCACGAACAAGCAAAGTTATTTGCAGAAAGTGAATGGGAAAAATATCGCATTGTTCAAGACAAACTATTTCAAAACGATTTTGATAAATTACTTTCGTTAGAAAAATTCTGAAGCGGGCAGATGAGCATTGCCGCTAGTGACATTTACTATATTCACTAAATGTTTCAAGAAACCATAAACACTGCAAGTTTAATAGATTGGCCTTCTTTTGCTCGCATGGCAGGCTTATTGCTCATTGTTATAGCGGGGCAAATTCTGTTTTATCTGTTGGTAAAAAAACTTTTTAAAAAAGTAATAAACCCATTTATAGTAAGCAAAAGCAGCGGCAGTTTTCAAGGGATTAAACTCCTCAACTATATGCTATTAAGCCCTGCGCGCGTAATTCGCATATATCTTTTTGTGTCTCGCGCCATTATGTATGCTATCTATATAACCTCTTTTTATATTTCTCTAACCCTTTTATTTAGCATTCACCCTGGCACAAGAAGCATTGCGTTTGCGCTTCTCCACGGCGTATTAGATCCATTTTTATCCATTTTGCAGGGTCTTATAGCCTACATTCCAAATATGCTGCGTATAGTCGTTATAGTGTTTGTTACGCATTATTTTGTAAAATTCTTAAAACTCATTTCAAAAGAAATATCCATGGGAAGGCTGGTTATCCCAGGTTTTTACCCAGATTGGGCACATGCAACGTTTAATTTAATAAGGCTTTTGGCTTTTGCCTTTATGCTTATTCTTGTATTCCCGCTTTTGCCAGATTCCGAAACCGCGGTATTCAGAGGCGTTTCCGTGTTTTTAGGGGTTTTAATCTCTCTTGGCTCAACCACGGTTATAGCCAATATGGTGGCAGGGCTGGTGCTAACATATATGCGCTCTTTTAAGTTGGGCGACAGGGTCAAGGTCGATAATGTGCTTGGCGATGTGGTGGAAAAAACTCCTTTTGCTATTCGCATAAAAACATCTAAAAAAGAAATTGTCACTGTTCCTAACGGAACGCTTTTGTCTTCTAACGTTGTGAATTACAGCACATCGGGCGATGAGAAAGACGGAGTTATACTTTATATGCCCATTAGCGTTTGCTACGATGTTCCATGGCAACGTGCCGTTGAGCTCATAACCGAGGCTGCCCGTAGAACGGAAAACGTATTGAAAGATCCTGCACCCTTTGTTTTGATAAAAAACCTGGAAAACAACGCCTCTGAGATGGAGCTCAATATTTACACGCATTTTCCGGAAAAACAGCCCAGCATTTTCTCGGAACTGAATAAAAACATAATGGATTTATTCGAGCAAAACGGCATAAGCATGATGGTGCCGCAACTAGAGCGGAGCGTTTAGAAAAATCAGCGTTTACTAAAGTTTTCTACGTTATATGCCGATAAATATTAATGGAGGTACATATTATGATTCAGCCAATATCAAACTTTTTGCCAAATCTAAACGCCAAGAAGGATAAAAAGGATAAGAAGATAGACCTGCCCATAAGTGCAGATTTATTGTATAAATTTTACGACAATAAGGCTATAACGCCGCAAATTCGCGATGCTTTGCAAAAAAGGCAAGATGAAGAAGCAAAGGCTTCTGAGGGTGAAGCGAATAATCCAAACAGGCCTGGCCCAGCTACGCGGGTTAATATTTCCGAGCAAATTATACGCATGAATATAGCCAACGGAACCGTTAAGCCCGAAGATTTAAAGAACAAGGTTGAGCCTTCTAAAGAGGTGCAAGAGATAGAAAAGCAGCTTGCGGAGAAAACCTAAAACAAACCGGACCAAGCTATAGCAAGGGCATCGCTTGCATCCAAAGCGATATCTGCATCTTGAATGCCGAGCAAACGCTTCATCATATTTGCAACCTGCTCCTTGCTTGCTGCGCCATTGCCCGTTACGGCTTGCTTAACCGAGCGCGGGCTTCTTTCCGAAAAAACTAAATCGTGCTTAAAACCGAGAGCCATCACCGCTCCGCGAATATGCCCCAAAATTAAAGCACTGTTTGCATTGCTCGCAAAAAATGCTTTTTCCAAGCAAAAAGCAACTGGCCTGTGCCTTACAATTAAAATATCCAATTCGTTGATTATATGCCCAATTCTAAAAATAAGCTCCGAATCTTTTTTTGGGCGAATCACTCCGTAATCCAAAACCGAAGCCTTGTTTCCCGCCAAATTTAAAAAAGCATAACCTGTTGCATGGCTACCGGGGTCTATTCCCATCATTATCGTTTTACTCAAAAAAACCTCTTAATCGGCAGAAACAAAAACCATTGAGTTTTGCAGAGCTTCGTGGCTTGCAAGCAGAATGGAATCTAATTTTTGGGGAGTAAGCCCCAAAATGTCCAAAACATTATTACCCAAAATCGGCAAGGAGTTATCGCAGGGATGACCGTATTGCAAGCCTCTTGCCAAGACATCTGCGATTTGCACAACAGCAATTAATTTTGCATGCTCGCCTGCCGAAGCATAAATTTTATTATGATGATTTGTAATCACGTTGACTATTTCTTCGGGCAAATTCCATTTTTCGTTTATCCACTTAACAATCTCAGTATGGGTAATGCCTAGAACTTCTCTTTCCACATCTATAAATAAACAATTTTTACTGATGGCAAGATTTAAGCATTGCGCAAATTCTTCGGGAGCGCATATAGCCAGAATAAGTTTGCCAATATCGTGAAGAAGGCCTGCGGTAAAGGCTTCTTCTTGTTTTTGCGGATGAGTTTCTGCCGCCACGAGTTTTGATATTGCACCCACGGCTGCCGAGTGTTTCCAGAAAGCCGCTAAGTTAAAACCTTCTATTGGGTTCTTCAATTTAAGGCTGGATAGAACGCTTGTTGCCAGCACTATGTTTTTTGTGGAGCTAAACCCCAAAATAGATATGGCATGCGAAATAGTATTCACCCTGCCGCTAAAACCATAGAATGCGCTATTGACCAACCTTAAAATTTTTGTTGTTATAACTTGATCGCTTGATATTGCAAGCCCTACTTCCACAGCGGAAGTTCTCGGATCGCTCAACATTTTGTTTATAGTGAAAAAAACGCTGGGCAGCGTGGGTAACTCTCCCATGTTTTTAACTACGGTATCTAGTTTGCTATACTCCACTTGAATTCCTGTGCCTAGCTAAGGCTTCGTAAATGATATTCATAGAACTGTTAACCAATTTTCTTTCAAATAATTTTTCCAATGGTATTTTTTGAATATCGCTAACATCGTGTTCTTCAGCCATATCCCCTGGCTGAGGCTCTCCTTCAACGCAAACCGTTGTGACTCCGCGCTGCACAAGCCTGGGTACAAAGGCTTCCCGTAAAACTGTCCCTTTGGCCATAAGAACAACGCCTGCAGAAGTTTTTAAAGGCTCCAGCAGAACCATCTCATCTTTAATATCTTTAACCCTAATTTTGCGCATCTAAGATTATAATGTAGAAAACCATGAGGGCTGCCTGCGCGTTTGCCGCTGCGGATTTTCTATATTATCAGTATGGATCGTAAATTTATGGGTATAGGGGTAGGCGTGTTGCTGGTATTTTTATGCAACGCTTTTGCGCAAGAAGAATTGTTCCCAAGTCTTTTGGGCGATTTGGAGCTAACGCCTCAAGAAACAATAGAAAACATAACCCCTCCCGAAGAGCCTCTGGTTCAGCCCATTGAGCCTCCACTGCCAGCCCTGGAAGATACTCCGGCACTAATAGCGCCAGTGGTTTCGCCACCACCGCCAGCTCCCAAGCCTGCTTCCAAATCCGCAGCTTCTTACCAAAACTACGAAAATTATCTCGATAGCATAGTGGCTCTCGCAAGGGCTATTCAGCCCGGCAAAGACAAATTCGAGGCAGAAAAAGCGGCAATAATCGCAAGAACGCCAGGTCCAAAAAGCGAGTTTGAAAAGCAGGCCGATTACGACAGAAAAATTGCCAATTTCGATAAAGACAAACAGAAAGAAATTCAAAATTTGGAAAAAAAGTTTCAAACCGAAGAAAAGGCTCGGCTTAACAGGCTTAGAGCCGCCATAAACTACAAAGACATTCAGCCAGAATGGGCAGGTATATTGAAACGCGATACAACCATCGAAGGGTATGAAAGCCGAATGGCTAGGCTAGCTGGCAGATCTCACGATATGAAACGGAAAACCGAGCAGGTGAGCGAAATTGTAGCCGGCATGGGTTTGAGCAAGAGCGATTTGGAAACTTTAGATAGAAAAAACAGAATTTACCTGGCACGTTTAGATAGAGCGCGTGAATTAATGCAAGATTATATCCTTCAAGAACGGGCTCAGGTTTTAGGAACCGAGAGAAAAAAGGTGAATATGTCACTTGGCACTTATGACATTGAAAAACAAGAGCATGAACTAAACATGAACGATATAACTTCCCCAACGGTTCCTTTCGATTACGTTGGCAAGGTTAAAATTCCTCCTCAGCAGGCGCAGGAGATAGACCGAAAAACAGATGATTTTACAGTGAGCATAGACTACATAAATTTTCCTTTTATTTTAGATGGCAAAAAATTATTCCCAGGCGCAAAAAAAGCTAATGTTTATTATAAAGACAGAGAATTTCCAAATACCGGAACTTTCAGAAAGCTCTCTATTTTTGAAACTGCGCCTGGCTATGCAGAATGGGCAATGCACGCAGATTCTTTGATAAGCGGCAAGCTAGTGCCAAGAAAGCTAGACTCTTTATATGCAATGAAGAGAGAGCTTCCAAAAACAGCAAAAGCAGGGAAACAGAAGGCTCCGAAAGAAGCGGCAGGCGGAACTTGGTGGGATAGAAATAAAAACATTGTGAGAGGAACTTTCTTTGTGCTTGCCGCTGCGGGTACGGGTGTTGGCATTTGGCAAAACAGCGAGGCAGTTTCAAAAAAGAAAGATTTAGAAATTTTATTTGATGCTGCCGAGGCCGCAGTGATAGCTGGTGAGCGACAAAACTATAGCGCAAAAGGAAAAGAATATACTGAGGCTTATAATAATTTGCGTAACACTGAAACTTTGCGGAACGGTCTTTATATAGGCGCTGGAGTATTTGGGTCTGTTGGAGTTGTAACGCTTTTCTTTTAAATAGATGGAGAGTTGAAAATGAGAAAAATAGTTGATAATTGGAAGATCCTGTTAGTCCTGTTAATTGGAGCCATAGGGGTTCAAGCAATATTTTCCTGCTCAAGCGATGGCTTTGAGTCAAATGTGGCAGCAAATGTTTCTTGCTACAAAGCAGAAGGTGAACTCGTTGAGCTTAGCGAAAAATTGTGCCTAGAAATGGGCTGGACTGTCGTTTCCAGCAGCTCCTCTGTTGCTGGTTCTAGTTCTTCTACTATTGCAGGCGGCGGTTCCAGTTCATCTGGCGAGGGCGGCGATGCTTCCAGCTCTTCTGTTGCGGGTGACGTTTCCAGTTCGTCTGGCGAGGGTGGCGATTCTAGCTCTTCTTCAACTGGTGGCGGCGAAAGTTCCAGCTCTTCTGTTCCGCCAAGCAGTTCAAGCGTCAGCATACCAGGGCCTGTAAAAACAGGAGATATAGACTTTGTTGGTTTAAACCAGCCGCACGGAGTTTATTTTATTGGCGATGATTACGGTATCAATAACACCGTTAAAGTAAGCAATCATGCTGCAGCCTTGTGCGCAACAGATGAAACGACTATAAGAATAGAAACCACGCCTCCAAACATAATCGATGAGGCCGGAAAAATTACAGGAGCAGGAACAATCACCGTTACTGCTGTTGCAAATTGCAACGGAACGGAGCATGAATTGGAAAAAGCAATAGCAACGGTAGTTCCCGATCCAGACCCCGCCAGTTTAGAGTGTGTTTTTGGCGAAGGCTCTCAACACCTAATGCATAGAGGCGAAACCTTAAACGTAGTTGTAAATAATGTTTATGATCGTTGCGACTTATCGTATTCATTTGGCAGCACAAACAACGCAACAGGCTCCTTTAGCTTGAGCAGTGTTGCTCTTGGCGAATCAAACGCAACAGCAACAATCACATGCGGCAGCAACGAACCAGTGCCAAAAGAATGCTCCAAAGTATTTGTGGCAGAAGGCTATGTAGAAGCGAGGTGCAATCATTCTCAGGGTCCCTTTGGTAATTGGAGAGTTCCTGCAGCAACAACAATTATTGAACATGCATGTTGCCAGCCTAAACTAAGAATGCAATTCAATAATTGTTTTAATGACTACACTCTTCTTGTTGATGGGTTTGCAAAAATGACTTCTACAAATAATAGTGAGGTTATTTTGCCTGATCCATTGCTTCCGGCTAGACCTGAGGCTTATCCAGATTGTAGACCTTACCCTGGCTCCAACCCCAGCCCAGGCGATATTTTATTCCACTATCCCAAGCGTATTTTAATGGAAGCAACAGGTACATTTCCAAGTGGAGGTTTTACATGCGAATCTTGGTAAAATTCAGTGTGGCAGCGGTGGTTGCTGTTTTTTTGACTTCTTGCTACAGCGACCTGCCGGAATTGCCAGTGCCGCAGTCGGTTCAAGTTTGCAAATATACGAATGCTCTTGGCCAGCCAAGGTGTGAAACCACTTATGTTATTTCCGAAAAAGAATGCGGAATTATAGGCGGTACGCTTGTGGCTTGGACTAATAGTACGAACTTGGAAAACTGTGAGATTAGTGAGTAATTTAACTCTGAAAATGTGCATTGCCGTGCATCAAGCCTGCCGCTCCTGGGGTTTACATAGGAAACTCTTATTTCCATTCTTATTCCTGCTCTTCATTGCTTGCGAAGAAGACAAAGTTAAACAGCCTGTGCATGTAGGGCCTGTTCCTGGTAAAATAGAGATTTTCAACAGTTGCGGGATTTCTGGTGCCGCATCCGATGCAAAAGATATTTTGAGAGGTTACGGCTTTGACGTTTTAGAGGCACGAACCGATCCTCAATGGTCTAACTACGAAGAAACCATCATAGCCATAAGAAACCCGCATTGGCAGGGAAATAGTGCGTTAAAAAGCGTTCTAAATACAAAAAACTTCATTGTTTTGCAAGATGCGCAAAGCGGAATCGTTGACGCAACAATTTTTTTAGGGCGTGATTATATGAAAGTATTGCGGCAAAAGTAGGGGCAAAACTCCCGTTTCTCAAGAAATATTTTCTACCTTGCACACTATGTTCAACGTGCTCATTGATGAAATTTACCGAACCGCTTTAGCGGGTGGGCCAGTTATGGTGCCTATTGTTTTTGTGGGGGCCTTGGGGTTTTATTATATATACTGCGGATATACCGGGGTTTTGCCGGTGCACAAGGCTATGCGCATGGCGGGGATTATGGCAAAAATGGCACCGCTGCTTGGATTGCTTGGCACGGTAACAGGCATGATGCGAACCTTTAAGGTTATAACGCTTTACGGCAACCAAAATCCAGCGCTTATGGCAGATGGCATTTCAGAGGCTTTAATTACAACGCAAAGCGGTTTGGTTATCGCCTTTCCAATAATACTGTTAAACCAAAAATTGGCGGAAAAATATGAAAACACCTGATTCAATTGATTTTTTGGAATTTAAGCCAAGGCCAAAAAGAGCAGCTGAAATAGATATTGGGCCTTTGCTGGATATGGTGTTTATATTGCTTATATTCTTTATAGTCACAAGTACGTTCACAAGAGAAACAGGCGTTGAAGTTAGCAAACCGCAGGCACAGTCTGCAAGCCAGCTGGAAAGGGAAAATATTTTAATAGCCATAACCAGAGACGGCACAATTCACATAGACGAGCGGCAAGTTGATTTAGCAGGGTTAACCGATATTATAAAAGGAATTATAGCAAAAAATCCGGAAAGAGAGGCTGTTTTAATTGCAGACAAAGACGCTCAAACGGGAAAATTGGTTTCAGTTATAGATGCCTGTACCATGGCAGGCGTAAAAAAGGTTTCAATAGCGGCTCTGAATAGGTAAACTATTATTGGTTAGCGAAAAGCGGCATCCCAATCTTTCCAAACCGGGTCGTAGCCGTTTTGCTTTATTTTTTGCTCTATTTCGGCGGGGCTTCTGTAATCGTTTATTTCCCATTGCGAAAGTTCGGTTTTGGAAACCGTGTAGCCACCAGGGTCTGTGCGGCTCCCGGCACTCATGGTGGTTAGCCCAAGCATCATTGCTTTGTCTCTGAAATTTGCGGCTTCCCTTGTGCTTAGAGAGATTTCGACATCGGGGAAACATATTCTATAAGCGCATAAAAGCTGCACCAATTCTCTATCGCTTGGCGTGCATAGCTCAAAGTTTTGCCCTTCAAAAGGCCTTAGCCTTGGAAAGGAAATTGAAAACTTGCTCTGCCAATATGTTTCTTGTAAATAATTCAAATGGAGAGCTGTGAAGAAACTATCCGCCCGCCAATTCTCCAAACCGAGCAGCGCGCCAACGCCGATTTTCCTAACGCCGGCTATTCCAATTCTATCTGGGCAGTGCAAACGATATTCGAAAATGCTTTTTTTGCCTTTCGGATGATGCTTTTGGTAAGTTTCTTCTCTGTAAGTTTCCTGATAAATATAAACAGCCGTTACTCCATTTTTTGCAAGTTCAGCGTACTCTTCCATGCCAAGCGGCTGGACCTCTATTGAAATAGCAGAAAAGTGTTCGTGGCAAAGTTCCACTGCATTCATTAAATATTCAAACGAAGCTTTTGGGCTTTCGCCTGTTACTAAAAGCACGTGTTCAAAGGGTCCAAGCTTTTTTATTTCATTTATTTCTGCGAGAATTTCGCTTGCAGTTAAAACTTTCCGCTCTATTTTATTATTACGGTTAAAGCCGCAATATACGCAAGAATTTTCGCAATCATTAGATAGGTAAAGAGGCAAGTAAATTTGAATAGCTTTCCCAAAGCGCTGCAAAGTCAGCTCTCTGCTTTTTTTCGCCATGGCTTCCAAATACGGAGTCGCCGCTGGAGAAACTAAAGCTGCAAAATCTTCTAGGTTCAAATTTTCCCTTTTAGCTAAAGCTCTCTCCACAGATTGCAAAGTAGCAGTAGCGATAGCGTCTTCTACTTGCTTCCAATTAAACTTAGACAGGGTTGAGTAGAACATTGTTATTTAGGGTCTTTTAAGACGGGTCTATGCTTATGTTTATTAGTTTTAAATTAGCCAGTTCGCGTAAAATGTTCATAGCTCCTTTTTGTAAAATATCTACATTGATAGCCATTGGCGTAGCCGTATAGTCTAAAGTAGCTGAATCTTTTGCTTCCATACGATACAATATACAAAATACTAGGTACAAATTTCTACATTCATTCAAATGAATCTACTACTCACAGGTTGTTGCGGTTTTATAGGCACTAATTTTGTTCGTTTTGTTTTAAAGGAACGGCCAAATTGGAAAATGGTTAATTTAGATGCCTTGACTTATGCGGGGAATATTGAAAATTTGAGGGATGTTGAAAAGCACCCGAACTATTCTTTCCTTAAAGGCGATATAACGAACGATGCAGATATTTGCGCTGCTGGGGATTTGCTGCAAGGCAAGCCGAGCGCTATTGTGAATTTTGCGGCGGAGTCGCATGTTGATAATTCCATTAAGAATCCCGGCGTTTTTATTCGCACTAATGTAGAGGGGACTTTAAAGCTTTTGAGATATGCTCAGGAAAAAAAGATAAGATTTTTGCAAGTCAGCACAGACGAAGTTTACGGAACGCTCGGCGATACCGGTCTTTTCACCGAAGATACACCGCTTGCGCCAAATAGCCCTTACAGTGCATCAAAGGCAGCAGCCGATTTCCTTGTGCGCGCATGGCAGGAAACCTACGGGCTAGACACAGTGGTAACCCGTTGCTCAAATAACTACGGCCCTTATCAATTCCCGGAAAAGCTTATTCCGCTGGCGCTTACCAATTTAATGCAGGGCAAAAAAATTCCTGTTTATGGCAAAGGCTTGAATATTCGCGACTGGCTCCATGTAGAAGACCATTGCAGCGGAATCTTGCTCGCTTTGGAAAAGGGAGAATCTGGCAGGGTATATAATATTGGCGGAAATAATGAGTGGAAAAACATAGATATAGCGCATGAGCTTGTTAAAATAATGGGAATGGGCGAAGACAAAATTGAGTTTGTAACAGACCGTCTCGGCCACGATTTGCGCTATGCCATAGATGCCACCCGCATTAGAACAGAGCTAGGCTGGGAGCCTAAGTATTCATTTGGCACGGGATTGCCCGAAACAGTGAAATGGTATAAGGAGAATGAGGCGTGGTGGGGACCTTTAAAGTAAATTTTCTACCTTACCCCCCATGACTAAACCAAATTTGCTTCTTGAGTGGAAAGCTCTGGAAGCTCAAGCACGAAATGCGCAGAAAACGCACATGCGCGAATTGTTCAAAGCAGACCCAAACAGAGGAAGCAGGTATAGCGTGGAAGCTTGCGATATCTATTTGGACTACTCCAAAAACAGGGTAAATTCAGAAACTCTGGATTTGCTTGCGAATTTGCTGAAAAGCTGCGGCTTTGAAGAAATGCGCGAGAAATTCTTTAGCGGCGAAAAAATAAACCACACCGAAAAGCGCGCTGTTTTGCACACCGCGCTTCGCTACCAAGGCAAGAAGCCTGTACTGGTAGATGGCGAAGACGTTATGCCGCAGGTTCGGGCGGTTCTAAAACACGTTCGGGAATTTTCCGAAAGCGTTCGCAGCGGCGAATGGAAAGGGCATAGCGGCAAACCCATAAAAACCATCGTCAACATAGGCATAGGCGGTTCAGATTTAGGTCCCGTAATGGTTTGCGAAGCCCTAAAACCCTACGCTAGCGAAAACGCCCCCGAAGTTTATTTTGTCTCAAATATAGACGGAACGCACATAGCTGAAACTCTTAAAAAAGTGGATTTGGAAGAGACCCTTTGGATAGTGGCTTCCAAAACCTTCACCACTCAGGAAACCATGACCAACGCAAACACCGCCAAAACTGCCGTGCTTGCGAAATTCAACAACGATGCTTCTTCAATAGCCAAGCATTTCATAGCGCTTTCCACCAACGCCGCAGAAGTTGCGAAATTTGGCATAGACACGAAAAACATGTTTGAATTCTGGGACTGGGTTGGCGGTCGCTACAGCCTGTGGTCTGCCATTGGGCTTCCCATAGCGTTGAGAATAGGTTTCGATAACTACATGCTTTTGCACGCAGGCGCCTACGACATGGATGAGCATTTCCGCACTGCGCCCATTGAGCAGAACATTCCCATTATCCTGGCTCTTTTGGGTGTTTGGTACAATAACTTTATGGATGCTGATTCCTACACAATCTTGCCCTACGACCAATACATGCACCGCTTTGCTGCATATTTCCAGCAGGCAGATATGGAATCCAACGGCAAAACCATAGACCGCGAAGGCGAGCGCGTAGATTACCAAACGGGCCCAATTCTATGGGGCGAACCTGGCACCAACGGGCAGCATGCTTTTTACCAGCTTATCCACCAAGGAACAAAACTTATTCCCTGCGATTTTATCGCTCCGGTAAACAGCCTAAACAAAATTGGCGACCATCACCGCAAACTTCTTTCCAATTTCTTCGCCCAAACCGAGGCTCTGCTAAACGGCAAAACCCTCGAAGAAGCCCAAGACGAATTAACCAAAGAAGGCAAAACCGAAGAAGAGGTAGAATTTCTATCCCCTCACAAAGTATTCGAAGGCAACAGGCCTTCCAATTCAATTTTGGTGAAAAAAATCGATCCGAGAACTCTAGGTTCCTTGATAGCCATGTACGAGCATAAAATTTTCGTTCAAGGCATTATTTGGAATATAAACAGTTACGATCAATGGGGCGTAGAACTGGGCAAGCAATTGGCCAATAAAATTCTGCCCGAATTGGAAAAAGGCGAAAGCAACCCCGACATTGAGCTTAACCACGATTCCAGCACCAACACTTTGATAAGGTGGTATTTGAAAAATAGGGATATTACCGTTCCACAATAATTTTTCCTTTGGCGGTATTTTTCCCGTCTCTGGCTACATAATGGTATAAACCTGGCGCTACCAGTTTTCCGCTTTCGTTTTTTCCGTCCCATTTTACTGCGCCTCCGCGCAAGGCGTTGCCGCTGAATAGGCGAATGCGTTTGCCAGAGGAATCAAGGATATATACCGTGGAATTTTCGCTTATGTGGTCTATTGTTACTGCGCTGTGCAAGCTGGGACGAAAGGGATTTGGCCAGGCTATTGGTTTTGGAGCGTTGCTTTGCATGTAGCCATGCGCATTGCGAACCAGTGCAGTGCGGTAAACGCTAAGGCCTAGCTCGTTTGCAAAATATACCTTGCCTCTAATTGTGTCTATGGCAATATCGTAAATAACTTCGCTTAAAAGACCATCTCTAACTCTGAAATGCTTTGCTGTTAAACTGTCTGGTGAATTATTTATTTGCGAAAGCGAATATGCACCATCGCCAGTAGTGCCAATCCACAGGCCGTTTTGAGCATCTGTTTTCAAGGCAGAAATATTGATGCTATTAAAATTGCGAATATGAGATGGTTCTTTCCACTCATCTTCCTGTTTATCTAAGTAGAAAATTTTTGAAGAAGAAATTGCCCATAAAGTACCTTGGCTGTCAAAGGCAAATTCTATTGGCGAACCAAAAGGCAATGCCCATTTTTTATGCAGCAAAGGCGCAAAATTTCCTGTATTTTGAAATGGAGAAACTTTATAAAAATCAACGCCACCGCCTTTTGAACCCAAATCCAGAGAAGTTTTCCATGAAACGTAAATTTCCCATTCTCTCATTTCGTTTTCGCGAGCTATAACAGTGAATGCAATAGATGAAGATGCTTCTGCTGACTTTATGCATTTGGTATTTCCATTATTATCCACAAAACCAAGCCCATAATTATCCTGGCTCACATAAGAAAAAATATAGCCTGAAAAATTGGGGGCAGGAGCCAGACCTTGAACTATTGTCCAGCCTTCGTTTGCGTCTGTGATTTTCGTTGGGCAAGTATTTCCTGTGTTGGTGGAATGAAACCAATTTGTCAATTGCGCTTGATTATTGAAGACCAAAAGTCCTGGCCCCCACATTCCAACGGCAAAATTACCATTAGGCTGCATTGCTAGAGATTTAGAATTAAAAATATCCTGGTCATCTCCATAACCGCTTGTATTTGCCCAAAAAGCTCCACCCCAATTGCCGTTTTGCATTCTAGAAAAATGACTAAAATCGTTTCCCCAAGCAATAGCATCGCCTCCTGATATTAAAGAAACTACTTCTACTTTTGCCATAGGAAAATTTAAACCGCTTGCTGTATATGCAGGTTTGTTTTTTTCAGCAGGCATATCTTCTGCTTCTACCCAAGAGCCTGGATCTGCTAGAAAATTATCATTGTGAATATTGCTCCAATTGATATGCCTTTTCCAAACTAAAGTGCCTAAATCAATCCATACGGTAGTATCTTCTACAGCCACTCTTCTTATTGTTTCAAGTGAGCTTGTGCCTATTTGCGAAATGGTGATAATAGAGCGATTTGTTGTTATATCAAAAAAAGCCAACGCGCCCTTAAAAGGCAATATAAGAATATTCCCGGCAATTTCTCCCAAACCCTGTTCAAGATTTCGATTTCTTCCTACAAAAGAAGTGCTAATGGTTTCAAATCGATTTGAATTTTTATTTTTGCGAACCAAAGTTCCGTTTTTCGAACCTGCTATCATATCTCCATTCGGCAAAACGAAAATCTGCATAAAATCTGCTGCTTCAAGCCCATTGCTCCCTGGCATATAAGATGTAGTTCGCCCACTGGCAGAGCGTTCTTCCAAGCCCCAAGCCAAAGCAGCCCACAAAGTTCCATCGCTACCGCTCGCAAGGTCTCGAACTTCACCCTGCCCGGAATAATTTGCCCAATCCCTGGCGAAAACCAGAGCGGTAATTAGGAAGATGAGCCGAAACATTTAGGTGGAATATAGAAAAATTTTAATTTTCTATCTTGTTGCACATGATCCTCTATCACGGCAGTTATACAGAAATTGAAATTCCGCAAATACTAATAGGAAAATACGCTAAAGATTTCGGCAAGGGTTTTTATTGCACAGTTTTAAAGCAGCAAGCGATACGCTGGGCGAGCCGTTACGAAGCTCCGATTCTCAATGTATATGAATACAAAGAAAATGCTTCTTTGCAAGCAAGAAATTTTCCAGAAATGACTGAAGAATGGCTGGATTTCATAATTTTTTGCAGAAACGGGAAAAGCCACGATTATGATGTTGTTGATGGGCCAATGGCAAATGATCAGGTATATAATTACATAAGTGATTACATAAACGGAGCAATAACAAGGGAGCAATTTTGGGTTCTGGCAAAATTTAAACGCCCAACGCATCAAATAAATTTTTGCAATGAAGATGCTCTGAAATACTTAAAGTTTAGACAAAGTGAGGAGCTTGTATGATAGGCAGGGAAATAAAAGAACATAACAATCTGTTTTTTGTGTGCAGTTTAATAGAATATATTTCTCGCAAAATCAAAGCTCACAGAGACTCTGTTGTGAATGCGATTGGCGAAAAAAAAATAAGCAAAATTTTCAATTTAGCAGATGTTTATCATTCGGAAAATATCGATAAAGTAAGCGATGAGCTGATAACTGAATTTTCCATAGCAAGTGAGAATTTTGAAATAGTTTGCAAATATGCCGTTCCTTCGCATTGGGATATTGGCAAAGTATATAAAAGGCTGATTATTGATATAGCCGAACATGAGCAGATAGGTTTAATGCAAGCGCTTATAAAAGCATATAACTCTCCGATTTCCAGAAAAATAGAGAATTTCAATAGCAGTTTGTATTATGAAAATCAAAGCTATATATTTGCTTGCTATTGCGAAGGAAAAGTGCTAGCTGGCTAGCTGCATTCACCCATTCCCTGAGTCTTATGAAAACAAGAAAATTAAAAACACCATTGCAATTATAAACGGAAAGCATCCCATTCCTGCCATTTCAAGGTCTTTTTGCCGTTTTGCTGCTTCTCTTTCTTCCTGTTTTCTTCTATTTGCTTCTGCCTTTTTTTGTTCTCGCTGCTGTCTTCTAGCAGCAGCCAGTTCTTGTTTTTTTTGCTTCCTTCTCATCGCCTCTACTGTTTTTCTGTCCCGTTCTTCTCTATGTTGCTTGCTTTTCTCTGCTCTTTGTCCTTTCAGCTCATTTTGTTCATCGTAACCTGGGCGACGATTACTTTTTCTTGCTGCTTTGCTCAGTTTTTTTTGCTCATCGTAACTTGGGTGACGATTAGTATCTTTTTTTGCTAATTGATCCATTTGATCTAGTTCTTCCTTTGGCTCTTTATCTATGGCAATGAGCCGGGCTTCTCGATCTAACATAGAAGTTTCTAAAATACCAGGCGTATATAAATCGCCGTTTCTCCCGGCATTTTCCTTTGTTGCGTTTTTAATCGCTTGCACAGCTTCTGATTCAGAAATTTCATTTTTCTCCATAGCACGACGTATATGGCAATATCCTGCATCAGGTGCTGCGAAGGAACTACCAGGATAGGGAAAAACAGCTTTATTAGAAATATCTGCTGCTGTTACCAAGTCATGATATTTGGCTGGCCTATCGCTATAATCTTTATTTTTTTCGTATGCACTAACAAATAATACATGTTTATTAAGAATCTCTAGATAAGTCTCAAATTTTTTCTCTCCTATTTTATCCTTTCTTAATTTAGCGTTTCTTAACCCATCTTTCAAAGACTCTCTCAGAGGATCTAATATTCTATCGCCTAGCACAGGAGAGCCGTTGTTGCCGGCAGCTACTGTTATGGCAAAATCCCTGCCGTTCTCTTTATATGCTTGCAATGGCGCAAGGACATTAGTTACAATAAATCTTTTATAACTGCGAATCCAATACTCTTGCGCATCGGAATCAGCTTCAGTCCATTTTGCTTTTATAATGTCTCCTTCTCTATTCGTTTTACAGCTTCGTATGCGGATATTAACTTTCAAAGAACAAAGAGGCATTCCAAATGACATATTTATCACTACTGGTTTATTTTTGTCTTGATTAAAAGCGGTATGAATGCCTTGTACTATATCTTTCGTAAGAAATTTTGGACCTACATCAAAAATATCTGGTTTAAAAGTGCATTCTGGGCAGCATTTTTTAGCAGCATTATAAACTGCGTGCCCGTGTGTAATTTTACTATTGGGCATGGATTCAGTAAAATCATCAATGATAAACATAGGATAACTTTGCATATTTTGAGATACATGATTAACATATCTATCGCGTTCTGCTTTTAATATAAATTCTGCTTCTTTGCCTTTTGGAACTTCAACTAAAAAATAGCGCATATCCGGAATTTGCGTTATTACTTTGCCACCCATCTGGTTTATTTTTTTATTGGCCTTTTCGATAGATATTGCACTGGAAAAGAAAATTACTATTTGTTCTGCGAAAATTTCCATTTGAATCTCCTCACTATTTTCTATTATCGTGTCATCTTCTATAGGTAGCTGCTTGCTTTCAAAAGTGAAATCTTTTGATTGATTATGTGGGGTTCTTGGTTTATTATTATAACCTCGGTTGGAATTATTGCCACCGATTAAAGCATAAATAATTATAGCTAATACAATTAACGATATAACTACAAATAAAGTATTTTTTTGCATTTTTATTAACTCAAATTAACTTTCTAACTTTATTTTCGCTTTTTGAGCAACCGTCCAATATCCATTTTTTTTAATCAATATTCCTGGCTCAACGCTTGTTATTCCTTTTGCGGTGCTTAAATCACCTTCAATTTCGCAGAACTCGGAAATATTTGCATACGGGTTGCTCAATGCCCTTTCCGTGTTTCCGCAAAATTCAAATTGCGCAGAAGCAGCACTTGTGTCTTCATTGAACATTCTGTAAAATGTACCTTTAGGTTCTTCTGAAATATCTCTAAAATAATTTTCGCTTATAGATTTAAGATATTTGTATTCCTTTGGCAGTAGCGATGATTGCTGTTCAGACTCCTTCGTTGCTTGTTGCGGTGAGCTTTGTTTCTTTTCTTTTTGCATATCTAAAAGTATTTTTTCCAATTCTCTCGTTTTTCGCTGTTGGTTGTTTAGCTCTTTTCTGAGTTGTGCTTCCTTCAAATTTTCAGTATATTTTTTTTCTTTTTCCTTTTTAAATAAAAATAATGCAACAGAAACAAATGCTAACAAAATCAGAATAAGGAGGGCCGTTACTGTATTTTGCCAAGATCGCATTGAGTAGATATAATAAGGAGTATTTGCGCTGATGTATTCTTTCGCTTTTTCTGTGAGTTCGGACGGCGTAGGTTCAGGCGTATGGACGGCTACTGGTAGCGGTTTCGGCGCAGGCGGCGGCGGTGGTTGTGGCGGTGGCGGTGGCGGTGGCGGTGGTTGTGGCGGTGGCGCAAGTGTAGGTTGTTCGGGCGTTTGATCGTTTAAACTAGAACGCTCCCGCACTCCTCTCTGCGCATAAGCCTCTGGAACGCACAGTGGCGATAGCAAAAAAGCTAAGAAAATTATTATTGACAGTTTTATCATACCAATTTTATTTGAGCTTTTTGAGAAACTGTCCAATACCCATCTCTGTTTATAAGAATTCCTGGTTTTACATTTATTATTGTTTCTGCGTTATTTAAATTTCCTTCAAAATCGCAGAATTTGAAAATAGTAGCATCTGGATTTCTTAATGCTCTTTCTGAATTTCCGCAAAATTCAAATTGCGCAGAAGCCGTATTTGCATCTTCGTAGAACATTTTATAGAATGCGCCTTTTGGATCTTCTGAAACATTTCCAAAATAGTTATTATTTATAGCTTTAAGGTATTTTCCTTTTGCTCTAGCCTCAATATCGGCTTTTATTTTCGCCTCAACAGCTAATCTTGCTTCTTCTTTCGCTTTTTGTTCAGCTTCTGCTTTTTCTCTGACTCTTTGCTCTTCCGCTTCTTTTGCTTTTTGCTCAGCTTCTGCTCTTTCTCTGGCTTTTCGTTCTTCTGCTTCTTTTGCTCTTTGCTCAGCTTCTGTTCTTTCTCTGACTTTTCGTTCTTCCGCTTCTTTTGCTTTTCGTTCTTCCGCCATTCGTGCTCTTTCTTTTTCTCTTGCTTCGGCATCTTCTTTTGTCTTTTTCTCTGCTGTCACTTTTGCAAAAGCCGCTTCTGCCGCTTTTGCAGCTATCTCTTCTAAATTCACATATGGAACTTGTTCCTCGTCTTTCTTTTTAAATAAATGCCTAAAGATAAATATTAACAAAAGTAAAATTAAAGTTATGGCAAAAACAATATATCTTCTATTTTTTTTATCTAATAAAGGGCCAAAAAATTTTGGCGATTTCTGCCCTTCACTAGCTTCAGGAGTGGAATCTTGCGCTTTGGGAGTTGGTTTTTCTTCTTCTTTAGCAATGAAGGAAGTTGGGTTTTCTTCTGTTGCCTTCTTTTCTGCAGTTTTTTTTGCACCTGCCTTTGCCGCTGACTTGGGAGCTGGTGGTGGTGTGGGTTGTGCTACTGGCGGCGGCGGTGGTGGTTGTGGCGCAGGCGGTGGTGGTTCGGATGTAGGGACGGTTGCCGGTGGTGATGGCGGCGGTGGTGGTTGTGGCGCAGGCGGTGGTGGTTCGGATGTAGGGACGGTTGCCGGTGGTGATGGCGGCGGCGGTGGTTGTGGCGGTGGTGGTTGCACCGCTGGCGGCGTAGAGACGGACGCTGGCGGCGGCGCAAGTGTAGGCTGTTCGGGCGCAGATCCAGGCGTTTGATCGTTTGAACCATGCCGATCCGCCCGCCCTCTCTGCGCATAAGCCTCTGGAACGCACAGTGGCGATAGCAAAAAAGCTAAGAAAATTATTATGGATAAGTTAAATTTTACCATCGCAAACACTATTGGCTAATTTATTCAAAACCCCAATTATAGGATAGAAAAACCAAGGCTCTTCAATTCTGCTTGTATCAGTAGTTTCGCCATTATCTAGTTTTTTTCCAATCCCTCTGCTCAGCCAAATGCGAAGCTTATCTGCATCGCCCAAACATACGTTTTTAGCAGCTTCAAAGGTTTTATGGGCTGTAGCGTCTAATAAATCATTGCACACTAACTCTCCCAAATCGTCAAAAATAATCTTAAAATATCGTTCCACATCTTCTAGAACAAGTTTTTTATATGCCTCGCAACTCCTGATATCACCATATTTTTCATCACTAAAAAACTCGCCCTTTTCTTTTCCGTTTCCAGATTTTTTCAAAACAATTTTGAGTTTTTCTATTCTGTCTTCCTCTTTACGTACTTCAGCGTTGAGCTTGTTTTTTATATATGTAATTCCGCCATCGCAAGTTACTTTTTTTGGCTCATCATTTTGCAGAATCACAATCTCGCTCTTTATTTCTTCACCATATACCTTTTCAAAAATTTTGCTGGCAAATTTGCCGAGCTTGTCTTTGTTGCTCAAAATACGTATTGTTTTAGAGCCATTTCCGCTAAAAGCAATATGAGTCGGAGATTTCATGCCTGCTGCTTTCATAAGCTGCGCTAAATGATAAACTATCGCAGAATAGAAAATAACAAACAATACTTTCATTTTGTTATCTTTAAACAGCATTTTCTCATAGTCAAGAGATCCTTGTATGTTTGCAGGAATTCCTTCCAACTCAATTAAAGAAAATAGAAACGCCGCAAAATTGCTGGTGCTTTTACCGGCATTAATTTCGGCAAAAGTATCTTTAAGATGCTGGTGTTTGCTGCCTAATTGATCGGATTTCAAAACGTTTTCTATTTCAGCAGCGTATTTTCTAACTATGCCGCTTTTCTCATCTGGCGTTTGCGGTTCATTAAAGCCATCTGAGAACAGAGAATTTGCCGCAAATCTGAAAGAGGCTATGTGATTTATCTTGCCGTTGCTTGCAATATTCTCTGCCAGCACAATATCAGTTGTACCGCCGCCAATATCAACAGTAGCCATAATATCCACATCAGCTATTCTTCCATAATTATAATAAGGAGCGACAGATTCTGTCATCTTAATCAAATTATCTATTGGATTGTGCTGTCCAAAATATTTTTTGAAAGAATCTTCCCATATTCTAGAAAAAGCCTCGACTCTGGGAGCTGCCATGCTAACAGGGTAAAACCAAACAATTCTGGTTTCGCTTAATCGCCCTTCATTTAGAATAACCTTATTGCGAATTAAAAACAAAATGGATTCAATAAAACTTCTAACAAGATGCTCATTAGCGTTCTTGGTGGAATTGCCAAGCCATTTTAAATCAGATTCTATTTTATCATAAGGCGGCTTTCGTTCCTTTCCATACCTAAATGCCATATTTGCATCGGTAAAAACATAGGGTTGGGCAGCTTCATAATCACAATTATCTGCAACAGTCAAAATAGTGCGCAACGGAAAATAATAATCTCCATCAATAATGGTTGGGATAAAATCAAAAAAAATCTTATTCTTTATTGCGTCTTCAAAGAATGCATCCTCTTTTGTGCCGGTTTTATCTTTTCTGTAAAACAGCATTGATAGCTGTTTATCTTCTTTTGTAATGTTAAAAGGCTGGGTTAATCCACCATCTACCGAATATTGAATATGAGTGTTGGTGGTTCCAAAGTCTACGGCAAAAATGAATCTTTTCCTGTCGGTATTAGATTGTTCTTTGAAAATAGGAATTATTACGCCAGAATACCTTTTTTTACTGGTATTGCGATATATTCTTATATATTCAAATTCTTCATCTTTTTTACTCGGATGATATCTCCAGGTAAGTATCTTTTCATCGTTGGTTTTGTCATCTCGAACTGAAGGCTCATTATTATCAAGAGGGTAGCCATTGCCAGAACAGAATTCCAAACTATAAGCTCTATTTCCTTCCGCCATATCTACATCTTGTGCTATTGCCGCTCTGTAATGGCCTTTTATTCCATCTTCAAAACGAATATTCGGGAAAAGAAAGAAATCAAACTGGTCTTCGTTTATAACATAAAAATGTTTTTTGGAATCGTTTGCAACAGCAGGTTTTCCTTCGTATGTTCTAATAAATTCTACAAATCCCCTACGAACAGGAACCCGCAAAGTTACGCGAACATTATCACCGTCTTTTTTCATTTCAATAAATTTTGTGCCATTAAATCCGTTTTTCAAATCGTTTATACTAAAGAATTTAAAAAACAAGTCTTTGAGCGGCAAAAGATAGCCTGAGTCCTTTTGCGATTGTTCATAATTTCCAGAAAAGAAATTTTTATCGTTCCACAATGTATCCGATAATTTGCTAGGACGAATAATATCATCTTCCAAAAAATCGCTTAACGTAAGGTATGGATGTTTTATGTGCTGGAAAGGCAAAGTTCTATCTTGCCATTTAGCATCGGGCATTTCGGGTGCCTTGCTTTTATCACCCCATTTGTCGTAAGTATATTTCCAGTTGGCATAATCATTGCCCGCAACATCGGGCAAAATTAGCGGTTTTGGCAAGCCTTCCGCTTCAAAAGGAAATTTGCTGTTAACTATTTCAAAATCGCTTTCGCCAAGACCGCTTGTAGTATCTCTTTGTCTTAATACATATTTATCTAAAATAGTTACGCTATCTTGAGCGTTATCATTTTTTTTCAGCTTAGACGGATATTTAGATTCGTAAGTAGCTTTTTTATCGTCAAATTCCTGGATCTCATTGTATAGAGTGGAGCCTACGCTGAAACTGCCAGTTTCTTCTTCTATATACTCATATATTTCTGGGAAATCTACCGAGAAACCCTCTGTTTTGCTTAAAGCATAAAGCCATTTTATATATTCAGGGTCTCTTTTGCGTAAAGGAGTAAAGCTTGAGTCAAACGGTTTATCTTGCCCAAAAAATATATCGTCTATAAAAGACTGGTTATTCGCTGAACTGCAAAATAAGGATACCGGAGAAGTCATGCCTATAATGCTAGAACTATCCCGAGGCGCATTTTTGTACCTCAGCATATACAGCTTTTTAAAACGGTCGTGTTTATACTGGTCTTTCTTCCCTTCCAGATACATTTTTAAAGTATTGCCCAACTTTCGGTGTGCGTGATTTGAGTTTTTTATAAGATTTTCGAGTTCTGTTTCCTTATCCCATTCAATTATTTCAACTTTGTCGCTTATAGTGGAATAGCTGAAAAAAAGCTGGCCTACGTCAAGGGTATCAGAAACTATTTTATCGTAAATATTTCCAGTACCATCTTCTTTTATTTGGTGCCCATCTTTATTCACTTTGCTAAAAGCGGTTTTTACCAAATCGATCCTAGCCCATGGAGATGGAATAGATGTGATTTGCAAACTTGCTTTGGCGCCACTAGGGTCATTTACAGCTTCAATAGCGCCGCCTGCATTAAATGTCCAATCTTTGTCGTTTTCATCCCAATGACTTACATTGGCAGTTTTATCGTACAAACTTTTAACAATGGCCATATACTCTCCTTTTTACCAATCAGTTAACCTTTCTTTCATAGAATTAAGCGTTCCTCTATAAAATATTTCCAAAAATCTTTCTTCTGGGTATTGTCCTTTCAAAACTTCCCTTTGTTTATTTAATTGCGTTATAAGCAAATCCCACCCAGTTTCATTTGCAGCGAAAAATCTCTTCTTCTTTTCGCCCACGCCACGAATACGCAGAAATATATCTTCATCTTTATGGCTAGTATATGGAACAAAACTTCTTGTTTGCTCCATCTCATATAAATAATTATCAAATTCCTTGAGAAATTCCTTAATTATTTTGTAAAAGCCATGGTCTTCTGAGAAAAAGCTGCTTTCAAACAAACTGCCTGCTGGCGTGCCATTAAATTCGGAACCGCCTTTTTCGTGGATATACCTAGAGAATAGCCATAATTGAGTTAAAGGCTTTCTTAAAGCTTCAAGTGTATCTCTAGCTAAATTACTATAAATTATTTCTCCGGTCTCGCCTTGGCTGTCAATTCCAAAACGCATTTTTTTTGTGATATGTTTTTCGCTATCATTTTGCACAATATTTTTATTCATAAAATGGCAAATAGCAAGCGCAGAGGCAAGCTCTACAAAATGAGCATTGTTAACTTGATTTTCGCCACCCTCATTTCTTTCATTTTCTTTTGTATGATCGTAATCGGCAATTGAATATAAATAATTTAAACAAGAAGAAGTGTCTTGGTCTTTTTCTTTGCCTATTATATCTTTATGGTAATAATCCATTGCTGCTATGGTTTTTGAAATAAAGGTTTGGGAATTAACCATGGTTTTGCTGTCGCCGCCGGATATTTGGAAGTATGGCATCACTGTTACTGCGCCAATACAAGCATTTCTTACATTTTCGCTAAATGCCAATTCGGAATTTTTATCCATTGCCCAATTTTTTCTCAAAGTTTTGAGTAGCAAAGGAAAGCCACTAGAACCAGTTCCGCCAAAAATGGAGCTTACTATAAATATTCTATCATTTGGCTGAAAGGATGTAAATATTTTTTTTAGAACAGAATCTTTGCTTTCAAACTGATTCAATACTATGCTTCCAATATTTGGATTGCCCTTGAACCCAAACTCCAGTTGTAAATCTAGATTTGCCTGTGAAAATAGCATATTTGCCAGAGCCTTTGTTTCTTCACTCAAATTATCATAATCTATATGCGATTTGAAGCTCTGCTTGTCGCCATTGACAATGGTTATAGGCATCACAAAACCAGGCTTGGGTTCATTAATGCCAAAATCTGATTCTAATATTGGCATTTTAAAGAAAGCATTGAGGCGGTCTTTGCTGCTAATAAAACTTAGCGCTGGTTTTTTTTCTCCAGTTTGCTTATCTTCTTTTTGGTATCTGCGAATTTCGCAATACTTATTTAAAAGCTTTTCTGTTCTTCGTAAGTCGCCATTTTCTCTATCTGGGTCAATAAGCACGGGTATTATTTCCGTGGCATTGCATTTTACGCCAGCAGCCAGCAACATTGTTAAGGAACGAATAACTCTCGCTCCAGTTCCGCCTATTCCGAATAAATATAACTTTGCCATTTTGCACCTTACTTGTTGGGAAATTTAAAAGGAGTGTGAATATTGTTTATGCTAATATTCTTGAATATAAATGAAAAAATAAGGAAATAAACCGCTGCGAGCGTAAAATTTACTATGCCAAAGCCAAAGATAAAAAATGTTTCTATATCCCAGTTATGCGGATCTCCATTCCGGCCATGTATCCATAAGGCTGCAATTGCAAAATTTATAACAGCAGTAATAATTAGCTGAGTAAGCCAAGCTGTCGTTCTATTTCCACTAGCTTTATCAAAAATTTTATAAAAAAACAAGGCAGACACAAAACAAATCAGAATAAATATTATTCCGAGAATGTCATAATACGCCCAGCCTTCGCTGCCTTCGACAAATTGATACATTTCATTGTGCAAATCTTCACAGATTAATCTTGGAACAAATAAATTGTAGATTTTTTCCATTTATTACCTCACCTATTTAAAGAAAGTTTCGCTGTAAAGAGTTCTCTATTTGTACCGAAAGACTCTAATATTGGCTTTATGCCAAAAGTTTTTCTAAACTCAGCTCCGTTAGCATCATTAATTTCTTCAACCCAGCCAGGAATGCTACCTTTTAAAATTATTTCAATATTGCCATATTCAGATTTTCTAGAGTTAGAAGTGACTAAAAATTGATGAGTATAGAGATTGTCTTCCATAGGACTAATCTCTAATTCATATTCCGAACTTGGTTTTCCATTAATTTTTACTACATAATTATTGGGGCTTTCAATATACTCTCTTCCTTTAATATTTATAAAAGCTTTCAAATCCATTCCTATAGCGAAATTTCTCTTTTTTCCCTGAACGGAAGTTTTCCATTTGCTTAACGTTTTTTTATCTTCAGAAATGTCATAAGCACTGTTTTTAGGGTCTCTTTTAGGCTTTTGAAGATCTAAAAAGCCGTACTCAAAGGCAATATTTGAATTCATAGCAAAGAAGGTATTAGGTTCTTCTTTGCTGCGTTCTGCAATTCTTGTTGCTTTGCTTATCTCTGAAATATTTTTTTCATTTCCAATAACCCAAATATAATAAGGCCGTTCAATATTGTTGCCAACGCATGCTTTTTCGCTGTAAGGAGGCTTCAGATCTACCCTCCACGAAGCACTGCGTACAGTTTTTAACTCTGGGTATGATTCAACAGTGTCCACCATATTTCTGCATGCTATCTCGCCAATATCATACCTTTTACCGCCACCTTTTGGCCAATGGCAATATCTATCGGGCGAAGCCCTTAGCTCACAAGGCAAGTGAATTGCAGAATCGTCTATATAATAATACGTGCCCCTGAACTCTGAACTCAGCTTATATACTTTTACCGCCCAATTTGGGTTTTGCTTTAAATAATCGTTTATTCTAGCTCTTACTGAGTGATGTTGATGTTCGCCCGAAAGAATTCCTCCTGTAATAAAAATTGAAACGGCAGAGTCGTTGTTTTGCCGAGAAAGTATGAAATCTAAGCCTGAAGCGTAATCTGAAGTAAAGTTATGAATTTTTACCCCTTTAAAAGTGTTTTTTATAGCATTTGTAAAGTCTCTTATGGGCAGAATACTATTAGTTGTATGAAAATAAAGGTTCATAGGAAAGTTCAGCCCATTTACAGCGCTTAGGTAATCTAAAACAACACCCTTAAAATCAGTTTTACCGCGAAGATAACCTTCCATTCTGTTTGTGGTTTCAAGATAAACATTGATTGTTGGAATAATAGGCTCCTTTAAAACAATCTCAGGCAGTTCTTCTATGGGATTTAGTTTACTTTCTTCTGTAGCAACAGAGCCTTTTTCTTTGCAAGCAAAAAGGCTGAAAATAAGCATAATAGATAAAAACAAAAATTTTAACATAACATTTTACCCTTTAAAAAAGAAATGAAACATCTATTCCAGCAACCCAATCAAAATCTTTTATATCGCTTTTATAATATTTATAACGCTTTAAATATGTACCTACACAAACAGAAAATTCTTTTCCACAAGCAAAATAACCAAAAGCAGGTATAAGCCCATAGTCTTTAGTTTCAGTTGCCAACCCTTTAGTCGAAAAATCTACGCTAAGCCAAAAAGCGTTTTCTGCTGTGATATATAATTCCAATTGCGTTCCACAATTAAAATCAGTATCGTCTGCTATGGCTATTCCAATTTGATTTCCCCAGCCAAGATCTATTGACGAATCAAAAAGCGAATTAAAATCATGCGAAAATTGTATTCCAGAATATAAAGACATAGGCCCGTTATTGCCAGATAAACGATGCGCTGGGCTAAAATCGGAGTATATTCTTAACATTTCTACCCAAGGCAATTGCCAGCGGAAACCTATAGCGTAATTATCTGAAGTATAATCAGCTAAAGACGTTACCGCAAATTCCAGATTTTTTATAGGTTCATAGCGAACTCCCGCAAGCGTGGTTTTAGAACCAGTTTCATAGTCAATTTTCGCTTGCCCCTTGTTAAGGCCTCGCAAAGGGAAATAATCCCAAGCGGCAAAAACAGGCGAAGCACAAAAAAGTATCACAATGGATAAACCCGTAAAACAATATTTTAATGTGTTATTCATTTTAAACACCCCCTTTGTAAAAGAGCGAAAGTCTGTAAAAAAAATCCCAAATGCTATTGGGGGGGGGTGCTACTCTGATTTAGCACCATCTTGCGCTCGAACGCGCGCGGGGCAAGCAGCAAGGAGCTGAATAACCCGACAACCCAGCTGGCCACCAGCGGGAAATCGGGAGTTATCAACTTGTGCTTATTCGTACGAAGCATTTGGAGGCAAATATAGAAAATTTTGAAACAAAAGTCAAGGTTTTTTTTTGATTTTTTCAAAAATTGTTGTTTTTTTGAAAAAATTTGTTATTTTACCGCCCGGTAGCCTTTGCTTTGTCGCCGTATTTCTTCACCAATTCTTCTTGTATGCTGCGTGGAACCGCAGAATATTTGGCAAATTCCATTGTGAATTCTGCCTTGCCTTGAGTCATGGAACGCAAATCGGTGGCGTAGCCGAACATTTCAGATAGCGGAACTTCTGCAACTATGGTGGTGTAGTTCTGCTGCTCGGTGGTGCCCTGTATTGTGCCGCGACGCTGGGAAAGATTGCCTACAACGCTGCCTTGGAATTCAGTTGGTGTTTGAACTTCAACCTTCATTATGGGCTCCAGAACCTGAGGGCCTGCCTTTTGGTAAGCCTCGCGGAATGCCATGCGAGCGCAAATTTGGAAAGCCATATCGGAAGAATCAACGGGGTGATATTGACCATCTTTAACTTCCATTTCTATGCCAACAACGGGGAAGCCAATAAGAGAGCCTGCCTCCATGCAGCTTTGGAAACCTTTATCGCAGCTGGGGATATATTCTTTTGGAATGCGGCCGCCAACAACGGAGCTCATAAAGTTATAAACCTTTTCCATATCGCCTTCAACGGGCATTGGGCGCATTTCGCCCATCATTTTTGCATACTGGCCTGCGCCGCCTGTTTGCTTTTTGTGGGTGTAGTCGTAAGCAGCGGGCCTTGTTATGGTTTCGCGGTAGGCTACCTGCGGCGCGCCGGTTTGAACTTCAACTTTGTATTCGCGCTTCATGCGCTCTACGTAAACTTCGAGATGCAATTCACCCATGCCTTTGATAACAGTTTGACCGCTTTCTTTGTCGATGTAAACTTGGAAGGTTGGATCTTCTTTGGTAAAGCGGTTGAGTGCTTTGGAAAGGTTTGCGAGATCGTCTCTGTTTTTAGCCTCTACAACAAGCTCTATAACGGGGTTCGGAACGTGCATGCTTGTCATGTTCATGCGGAGCGTGCCGTCTGTGAAAGTGGTGCCTGTTGCGCAATCAATGCCGAACAAAGCAACAATGTCGCCTGCGCCGGCCTCGGTGATGTCTTGCATGTCGTCTGCGTGCATGCGAACGAGGCGGCCTACGTTTACTTTTTTGCCGGTTGTCATGTTGGTAATGGCCAAGCCCTTTTTCAGCATACCCTGGTAAATGCGAACGTAAGTGAGCTGCCCGTAGCGGTCGTCGGTTAGTTTGAACGCGTAGCAAACTAGGGGTTTATCGTCTTTGTCTTCTAGCTCGGTTGGCTCTTCGTTTTTCTCTATGTTGAGAGCAATGTTTTTTACTTCTGTTGGGTTTGGGAGGTAAGCGGTAACGCCGTCTAAGAGTCTTTGAACGCCAACGTGCTTGTATGCGGAGCCCATAAATATTGGAGTGATTTTCAAATCTATTGTTGCTTTGCGGATGGTCGCTTTGATTAAGTCTTCGGGAACATCTTTACCCTCTAGTGCAAGCTCCATTACGCTATCGTTGAAATCGGCGATGGTTTCTATCATTTTGGCGCGATATTCAGCAGCCTGGGCTTTAAGGTCTTCGGGAATTTCTATTACGGTTATTTCTTGGCCGTTTTGCCCGCCGAAAACGTAGCCTTTCATTTCTATTAAGTCAACAACACCTTTTATTTGGTCTTCCAAGCCAATGGGAATTTGCATAACGCATGGCAGGAGGTTCAGCTTTTCGCGGAGCTGTTCGGCAACGCGGAGCGGGTTTGCCCCGGAGCGGTCGCATTTGTTTACAAAAGCGATGCGCGGAACATTGTAGCGGCGCATTTGCCTGTCCACAGTGATGGATTGCGACTGAACGCCGGCAACGCCGCAAAGAACGAGGACTGCGCCATCTAGCACTCTGAGGGAGCGTTCTACTTCGATGGTGAAGTCAACGTGGCCGGGAGTATCTATTATGTTAATGGTAATATCGCCCCAAGTTGCGTAAGTAGCAGCGGATTGTATGGTAATGCCGCGTTCGCGCTCCAGCTCCATGGAGTCCATGGTTGCGCCAACGCCGTCTTTCCCGCGGACTTCGTGAATTGCGTGAATGCGTTTTGTGTGGAACAAAATACGCTCGGTTAGGGTAGTTTTCCCGGAATCTATATGTGCAGAGATTCCAATATTGCGGTGTTTCTCGATATTTTTCATAGGACTATAAATATAGAAAAAAAATGAGGCGTTGTCAAGGTGAGTTGCTAATTGCGATGGATACGGAGAAGTGCTTGTTGTAAGTCGTTTCTGATTTTCAATAAAGACTCTTTGCTTACGTTATTTGTATTTTTTGCTTTTTTGGAAGTTTTTGGTTTCGGTTTAATTTCTGTTAATTCCTTGAATGGCGTGCCGTTGCTTAATTCTTCTTTGATTTTCTTTGCTATTTCAATATCGTTTGGTTTATAAAATCGTTTGCCGGCTCTATCTTTTTTCGGCTTTAATGCAACATGCTCTTTTTCCCAAGAATGCAAGAGCGAAACTGGCACGCCTATTTGCTCGGCTGCCTCGCTGCTCGAAAAGTAAATCTTTTCCGTTTCTACTCGACCGTATTTCATTACAAAGACTAAAAGCGGGAAAGGAGACTCGAACCCCCGACCCTAACCTTGGCAAGGTTATGCTCTACCAACTGAGCTATTCCCGCTTGTTTGTTGTAAATATAGAAAATTTGAGAGACCTTGTCAAGGGAAAATATTGCTATTGGAAATTTTCTATCTTACCCTAACCATTTCAAAAAGAGGTACGTTATGCATCCAAATCTAAAAAGCAAAGTTATGAGCGCGCAAGAAGCGGCAGCTTTGATTAACAATGGCGAAGTTATAGGCGTTAGCGGCTTTACAGGCGCAGGCTACCCGAAAGTGGTTCCTGCGGAGCTGGCTAAAAGAGGAGAGGCACTCAGGGCCCAAGGGCAGGAATTTGGCATATCGCTATACACAGGTGCTTCCATAGGAGACGAATGCGATGGCGTTTTGGCTCGTGCCGGCATAATGAAAATGCGCTTGCCATACCAAAGCCACACAGATGTTCGCAACAGCATAAACAAAGGCACAACAGAGTATATCGATATGCACCTCTCGCACTCCGCTCGCCTAATTCGCATGGGCTTTGTCCCAAAGCCAACAGTCGCGATTGTCGATGCTTGCGAAGTTACCCCAGACGGCAAAATTTACCTCACCGGCAATGGCGGCAACACGCCCACTTACCTGCTAACAGCAGAACGCATAATCATTGAACTAAACACGCACTACGGCGATACCCTAATCGGCTCGCACGATATCTTTATCCCAGAACTTAAAGGCACCGTTCCAATACACTTTGCAGGCGATAGAATAGGCAAAGATTATGTACAAATAGACCCTGCAAAAATAGTGGCTATCGTAGAAACAAACTTGCCCGATTCCCTAAAAGCATTCGCCGCACCAGACGACGATTCAAACGCCATAGCTGCATATATTCTGGAATTCTTAGCGCACGAACGCAAAAAAGGCCGCTTGCCAGCCGATGTCCCTTACCAAAGCGGCGTGGGCAATGTTGCAAATGCCGTTCTCGCAACAATGGCAAAAGACCCAACGCAAGCACCCGTGGCTCTCTACACCGAAGTTATCCAAGATTCCGTTTTTGATATTTTGGAAGCAGATAAATTGATTATCGCAAGCGGTGCCTCCGTTAGCTACACCCTCGACGGGCAGGAAAAATACAAAGCGAATGCCTACACCAAAGGCTGGAAAAACAAATTCATTTTGCGCCCGCAAGAAATCTCCAATAACGCCGAAGTTATTCGCAGGCTTGGCGTGATTTCAATGAACACCGCATTAGAAGCAGATATTTTCGGGCATGTGAACAGCACTCATGTGAATGGCTCCAGAATAATGAACGGCATAGGCGGTTCCGGCGATTTTGCCAGAAACTGCTTGCTCGGTTTCTTTATGACACCAAGCATTGCAAAAGGCGGCAAAATCAGCGCGATAGTTCCAATGGTAAGCCACACAGATCACACCGAGCACGACACAATGATTTTCGTTTCCGAACAGGGTCTCGCAGATTTAAGAGGACTCGCTCCAATTAAACGCGCCCGCTTGATTATCGAGAAATGCGCTCACCCAAGTTACCGCCCGCTTTTGCAGGAATATTTAGATTACGGCCTAAAACATTCCGCTCTCCATGCGCCGCATACTTTGAGCAAAGCTTTCGATTTCCACAAAAGGCTAATGGAAACAGGGAGCATGATGGGATGATTACCCGCCAACGCTCAACATTATCCGTGCCTGGGCATTCGGAAAAAATGCATCGAAAGGCTTTTGAACTCGCAGCAGATGTTATTATGCTAGATTTGGAAGATTCTGTTCCTTTCGATTCAAAACAAGCTGCAAGAGCCCAGGTAATCTCAACGCTCGGCAACGCAGATCTTCGCAGTTATGGAATTTCCGTTAGAGTCAATAGCGTTGATACCTCCTATTGTTTTCGCGATGTTATAGAAGTTGCGCAAGCTGTTGGTAATAAAATAAATTCTCTGGTATTGCCGAAGGTGGACAACGCAGGCGATGTGCATTTTCTTTCCCGCTTGCTAGATGGCATTGAATTGGAAACAGGCATAGAAACTCCCATAGCCATAGATGCAACCATAGAATCTGCGATTGGAGTTGAGAACATTGCTGAAATTGCCGCTGCGCCAAGGGTTCGCTCGCTGATTTTCGGCATAGCAGATTACAGTGCCTCCATAGGAGCGAGGTTAAACAGCATTAGCGGGCACGGCGAAAACGAGCAGGAAATTTACCCCGGCCACAGGTGGAATTTTGTTATGTCAAAAATAGCGCAAACGGCAAAGGCTCATAATTTGCTGGCCATAGACGCTCCCTACGGGCATTTCCAAGATTTGCTAGGGCTTGTTTCAAATGCTAAGGCAGCATGCGCTCTCGGCTTTGACGGCAAGTGGGCAATTCACCCAAGCCAAATAGAAACAATTAACAACGTATTTTCTCCAACCAAAGAAGAAATCGACAGAGCCAAACGTATTATAGAAGCGGCAAAGGCAAGCGCAGGGCGCGGTGCTTTTGCTGTAGATGGCAGAATGGTGGACAGAGCCACGCTTAGGCTCGCTAAAAAGCTGGTGGAGTGATATGCCTTTCCTCTGGATTGCCATATTCCTTACTGGCCTTGCAATAGCTCAAGAGGAAGCTTCCATATCTCTCAGCAATATGGCACCGCCAAAAACGGAGCTGTTTTACTCACAGGAATTCCCAGAAGCAGGCGACACGCTTTACATGAAAATCGTGATTCCGCAGGGGTGGAGCATAAATTCAGATAAAGTTCAAGATGATTTTTTAATTCCCAGCCACGTGGAGCCCATAGCCGATGGCATTGAGTTCGGTGCCGCCTTATGGCCGGAACCCTTTGCGCTATACAACGAGATTCTAAAAATAGAATTGCTCTTGCTGCAAGATTCCTTCACCGTTGCCTTGCCCATAAATGCCATATCAAAAGGCTATAACCCCTACAACGCAAAACTCAAATTCACCTACCAGGCCTGCTCAAGAATATGCCTTGCTCCTAGAACCATAGAAGTATCTTTCGGTGAATCTTTTAGCACTGGCAGCACCAATACTAGTAGTTTAAACGAAACCAAAAAAAAAAAAAAAAACTCTAAATCTCTGCTGATATACATTCTGTTCGCTCTCCTTGGTGGCTTGCTTTTGAATGTAATGCCATGCGTATTGCCTGTTTTGTTTATTAAAATTTTTGACATAATGCGGCGCACCGGTGAAACTCGGCGTAATATGTTCAAATGGGGGCTTGCGACCACGGGCGGCATTCTCTTTTCCTTTGCCATTATAGCGGCAGTGGTTTTGGCGGCCCGCCTTGGCGGCGATGCTGTTGGCTGGGGTTTTCAATTTCAGCACCCGGCATACACAGCGGCAATGGCGTTGTGCATTGCCTTATTTGCGCTAAATCTTTGGGGAGTTTTTGAGATATGGATGCCCGGCAATATTCTAAAAGCGTGGGAGAACCAGTCAAAACGCGAAGGTTTTTACGGCGCATTCGCTTATGGAATTTTGCTGGTGCTTTTGTCCACGCCTTGTTCTGCGCCTTTCCTCGGCACGGCAGTTGGCTTTGCATTTGCTGCATCGAATTTTGAGTTGTTGGTAATTTTCTTCTCGCTCGCAATGGGCTTGGCTTTGCCATACTTGCTTTTGAGCGCATTTCCTGGGTGGGCAAAAAAACTTCCGCGCCCCGGAGAGTGGATGGTGGTGTTCAAGCAATTCCTTGGTTTTCCGCTTTTGCTAACTTTTGTTTGGCTTCTTTGGGTTTTTTACAGGCAAGCGGGAATAGATGCGGCACTTTCTTTAAGCATAATAATTTGTGCAGCGGCTTTCTTTGCGTGGCTTGCGGGAATACTCGCGAACCCCGGCAAACCTTGGTGGCGTTTCGCCTTTTTGTGGCTTGTTTTTGCGTTGATTTACCTGCTATCGTGGAGTTTGTGGATTAAGCCGCAAATTAATATAGGAACCAACAAAGAAAGAACGCCCAGCGAATGGCTTTCCTTCTCGCAAAAAAAACTTGATAGCTTGCAAAGCAAAGGCATAGCGGTTTGGGTAAATGGCACAGCAGATTGGTGCATAACTTGCAAAGTAAATGAGAAAAATATTTTTGAGAATGAAAAAATCAAAAGAATATTCGAAGAGAGTTTTGTGGTTAAAATGCAGGCAGATTATACAAACCCAAATAAAGAAGCATCAAGATTATTCGCAGCCTACGGGCGCAGCGGCGTTCCTTTTGATTTGCTGCTAAGCCCCAGCGGAGAGGCTATTCTTATGCCGGAGATTTTGTATGCAGATACGGTTGTTAGGGCTTTGACTTTGCTTACAGTCAACCCGTAGGGAGTTTCGCCCATTGAGCATTTTTCTATATTCCTGCGCATGATTATAGCGCCTAGTGTTCTAAATGCTAACTTCTTAAACTTAGAAGCAGATATAAAAGCAACCGAAAAAGGTGGAGCAGATTGGATTCATTTAGATATAATGGATGGAAATTTTGTTCCAAATATTTCTTTTGGGCCTGGCATAGCGGCACAAATTCGCAAATGCACAAAGCTTCCTTTAGATTGCCACTTAATGATAGAACACCCCGAACAGCACATTGCGGAATTTGCGAAAGCAGGCGTTCAATATATAACCGTTCATGCTGAAGCAACAAAGCATTTAGACAGATTGCTTAATCAAATTAGAGAGCTGGGCTGCAAAGCAGGCGTTTCAATAAACCCTGCTACGCCTTTGGAAGATATAGCAGAAGTTTTGGATTTAGCAGACTTGGTTCTGATTATGTCCGTAAATCCAGGCTTTGGCGGGCAATCGCTAATTCCGTATTGTTTGGAAAAGGTTCGCCGTTTGCGTGCTATGAAACCAAATTTGCAAATTGAGATTGATGGCGGCGTGAATTTAGAAACGTTGCCGCTTGCAAAGCAAGCCGGCGTGAATGTTTTTGTTGTAGGTTCTGCGATTTTCGGTGCGAAAAACGTTGAGGAAGAAACTCGGCGTTTCTGCTCATTGCTTAAAGGCTAATGCGCCTGGCGCGATTCGAACGCGCGACCTTCGGCTTCGGAGGCCAACACTCTATCCAGCTGAGCTACAAGCGCAAGTATATGGAATATAGTAAACTATTCCACATCGCTAAGGGTTTCTATTTGAGCATCTACCCACTTGGAATCAACCTTGCGCAAACGGTCGCGTTTTAGGTTTTCGCTCAAAACCCAACGTATTTCAAGGCTCGGAGAACGCATCCACTCTTCAAAAAAATCCTTTCCCTTTTCAGGACTCGTTGCAATCACCACGCTTATGCAATAACCCATTGCTTTTTTAAAAGCCTTGTAATTTTCGTTTTTAACATTTTTTTCCAGCTCTATAAGCTCCATATACCCATTCAATACGCCTAAAAGCCTTTCGGCTCTTTCTGTGGTTTTAATTAAATCTGGCTCGCACAGAGTTGCCGCTATGCATCTTTTTTCCAGTAGATTTGCATTTTCCCAAGACTCAAAAATGGAATAAATAGAATCTAGATCTTTCAACCCAAGAGCCTGCAAGCCTAGGACTGCTGCCTCACGAACCCGCCAGTTATCGCTGTTAGCAGCTTTCCTGAAAACTTCCGGGTTACCAGATGCAGCTACTCCGCACATAGCAACAAATGTTGCTGGTGCGTTGGCATCGGGCTTATTATCTAGAGCTTCTAGGCATAAAGCGATTTGCTCTGCTGTTGCTTCTTCGATAAATTGCTTCAAAAGGCTTAAATTGGCAGCAGGGCCTGGCAGCCTGGACTCTTTTTCCAAAGTGGAAAGCAGTTCTGCTCCGTGCGGAAAAATTGGCATAAATCCTCTATTGTGTTATTTGAGGGGAATATAGAAAATACTAAGTTGTCCCATAAACATTGAACAAGAAGCAAGCTGGCGAGCTTTGAAAAGCATAATGCCTTATTCCATTTTTTGGCTCTATCTTAATGCCCTCACGGGTCAGCTTGAGGGGTTGGAGCATTGCGAGGATTTGAATGGGGTAGTACATTAATAGAAAAAAGAATTTACTACATTCCCCGTATAAATTCTAATTTTTTACGAAGAAAACGAGGTGAGCTTATGGAGTTTGCAAACAAACACGCAATTGTAACAGGTGCCGCGAACGGCATTGGGTGTAGTATCGCCAAAGCTTTTCTGAGAGAAGGTGCAATTGTCACTGTGATTGACGTGGATAAAACATCGGGTGAAAAAATGCAAAATGTCAACTTTTTTCATGGAGATATTGCAGAAAAATCTGTATTGGAAAAATTCGTTTGCAGCCTGACACAACCCGTTGACTATCTTATAAATAATGCCTGTATCGGTCGCCGCGGATTGCTATCAGGGTGTTCTTATGAAGATTTTGAGTACGTTCAGCGAGTGGGTGTTATCGCACCGTATTATTTGACAACTCAGCTGCTTCAAAACAAATTGCTCGCCCCGAATGCCGCTATAGTAAACATCGCTTCTACGCGAGCATTCCAGTCACAGCCCGACACCGAGAGCTATTCCGCCGCCAAAGGCGGTATTGTCGCTCTAACCCACGCAATGGCGGTCAGTCTTGCCGGGCTAGCGCGGGTAAACAGCATCAGTCCGGGATGGATTGATACTGCCGAAACCCCAAAGCATTCCGAAGCGGACAAACGTCAGCATCCCGCTGGGCGCATAGGCACTCCGGCGGATATTGCGGAGACGGTGTTATATCTTTGTAGCAGCCAAGCTGGTTTTATCACTGGCGAAAACATCACTGTTGACGGCGGGATGAGCAAGCTAATGGTGTATCACGCTGACTATGGTTGGAGTTTGGGGTAGAAAAGTCCCAATTTGTGATATTTGACAGCATTGTCATAATCTTGATTATCAACCGCAGATTCTTCGCTATTGTTCATTTTTTGCTCCTTGCTTGCATTTTGTTATGTGTAATATATAAAAAGGGAGAAGTCTCTCCCTCGCTTCAACCGCCTGCGGCGTTTTCCGCCACCCTCAGAACGGGGTTGGTTCGCTGCGCTCCCTAACACCCCGTAACGCCCCAGTGGTGAAGCTACATTTTTATTTTTTACATTCTCTCTTTATGTAAAGTTTTAAAAATAAGATTAATAGACTTTCGAGTTGAGAATATTTATTCAACGACAATATCTTCAAAAATTGGAGGTAACAATTCCTTCATTTCATTAAGTAATGGTATACTTATCTCTCTCATTTGAGGATGCGCTCGTTTAGATGTACGTAATTTGAAAAAATGCCTCCATTCGCGCAAATTCATCGTTACAACTATTTCAGTCTTTAAACTATTGGGCAGTACACTTCTTGCTTGTTCTGGTGGAACATTTAGCGAAATAAGTTTTAGATAACTATCTTCAACTCTTTGCATTTCTTCACGCCATATTTTATATTCTGTAGAAGTTTTTTCCCAAAAAACAGGTTTAATAAAAGTTAATTCATTGCCAAATTTATCGTTTGAATAATTACAATAACGAGTACTTTCTTGGCTATAGCTTGCAATACGATGTCTTACTATTTCGTGACTTACTCCTCTATCGCATACTATTTTTACTGTAATTTTTTCGTGTTCTATAACAGATTCGTGTCCATTTTTAATAATACGAGCAATGAATGACTTCGCAGATGTAGCTGTAATGCTATTTTCACTTTTATAACAAACTCTTCCGAATTTCTCAATATTGCTGAGAAATTCTTGCGAATTAATATTGCTCATAATCGTAAATGATGCGTTTATCACTTTCATACTTTAGTGAACCTCCAGTTATAATTTTTCATTACAATTTGTACTCCCATATCGCTCCCACACCTGTACTCTGCTTTGGCTCATATTCGGCAGGAAATGGAAACAAAAGCCTAACTGAATTTTTAGTATTTTTTAATGCAAATAGACAAGCTCCAAGAGCCATTGGCTTTGTACTAGATATCATTATATCAATACAATAATTTGAACTTTTCGGTTCGTTACATATTTTCAATAGTTGATTAAATGTATCAAAAGGATTATTTGCCTCAGCAAATGAAATGTCATTTCCATCAGCATAATAGTTTTTATCGTTATTTACAAGGCTAATATCTTTATATTTTGGGAAGAATGCAGGAAAACCATTTAAGGGGATAATTTCTTTCGGCTCAATATCCTCTATAATTCGTCTGAATATATTTTTACCTTCAAATCCTATTTGGTAAATTAACAATCTCTCGGATTCAGAACGTTTAACTATTTTACCAGGAAAACCAGAGATGTGATTTATCTTTAATTCTCCATTCAACGATAGATATTCATACATTTCATTTAATCTATAATGATTAGGTTGAGAATAATAAGCTATGATTGATTTGTCGTTATTATATAGATAATTAATAATTTGCACAAAAAATGGTATTGGAATACATGTAATATCTAATCCTACTTCTTTAATATCAGTTACTTTTTCTGCTATTTTTGTCAAATATGGCGAAAAGTTTTCCGATAGTTGATGGCTAATTTTTATTTTCTCTATTCGTAAATTTTCGTTCATACAAAATAATTCATCTATTTTTTTTGTATCATCATCGTTAAAGTAGAGTATTATAATATTTTGCGGCATTGTTTTATTTTTCTCAAGGCAAGATTTTGTACAAGTAGCACGCTCTTCATCTGTAAATAAGAAAATAAAGCAACTTATCTGACGGCATTGTGTGTTCGTTTCATCTAATTTATTCATACTATATACTTCATAATTCATATATAACCTACCCTAAATTAAATAATGTATTTTCGGTCAAATAATTATCTTCCGTATTTTTAAATACTTTTGGATCTTTATAATCATTATTGAAATAATTATCATCAACCACAACAGGATTGAAACCACCTCTTGTTCTACATGAAATTTTATAATTTGGAGCAAATATTCTATTCAACAAGAATATATCTTCTACTTTTCCGTTAATATTTTGAGAATTAGGTTTTTTAATGATTAAAGACCATCTAAGAGCTGTTTCTAACAACTTCTCATTTTCTGGCAATAAAGTTGTTTTTGAAAATAGATTTGTTTCCGGGTATCTAGTTTCTATTTCTGAATGTAATGCCCTAAATGCACTTCCAATATTTTTAATAAAAATTGACAACTTTCTTCCGAATTCAGGTATACTATTAATGTAATCCATCTCTTCACGAGACATAACATAAGCTGCTTCCGTTTGTATTTCTGAAGAAATTTTCCCTTCAATTAAATCTTCTCGCCCTTTAAATGAAGCCAAGTTAAAGGTTATACAGCAAAGTCTAACGAATTGCCCTACTATACCCGAAGATAACAAACAGTAATCCTTAAAGCCATAATATTCTTTCTTTTCTTTTTTATAAATAGAACACAGCACAAACACAAAAGAAAGTTTATATTTATTATTGTAATCGTTAGCAAACTTTTTACTTTCTTCACTTTTTATATTCGCTTTATGATCATTAAGAGCTTTCTCTACGAATTCTTTGCTTTTGCCGGCTAAAAGTAAACGTAAACATATCATTTCAATCAATGGATTATCATCTTTTAGATAAGATACTTTATCGATATCTAATTCGATTCGAAATTTTTTATTTATTTTTTTTAGATACGCCTCAATATGCCGTTTTCCATTTTTGACGATTTTCTTCGCTTCATTGACTAAACTCTCACTTTCTCCAAGAATATTTATAATATCATGCTTTTTAAACATTTCAGTGCTTGATAATCTTTGATGAGCTATTTCTTTACAAAATTTAAGATACTCTGCTTCTTTAAACACTAGTGGGTTGTTAAATTCTATAGGTCTAAATTCTCTCCCTAACTTTACTTCTTCATTATTAATTGTTTCAAGAGTTTTAAATCCATACGGTCTCATACCTATTCGCAAAAATACACTACTTGCATTGGAAAAACGCATCATAGTATTTATAACTTTTTGCTGTTCTTTTGAAAATTCTTCAAAAGAATCAATAAAAAGCAATATCCTGGTTTCTCCTAAATCAATTTTTTCTAAAATTTTTGCTCTAACAAATCCATTAATAAGTTGCCCATTACAAATTAAGCCGCATTTTGGTTCAAACTTAATCTCATCATTTATGTCAATCGCTTTACTAGATTTAAAATCAAAAACATAATTTATTTCTTGTATAACAAAATCAAGTAAATCATCAATGTTACTAATGTCTGGCCTTTCCTTTGACGAAAATAAACTTAATAATTCTTTAACAATTTCAACTTCAGATATTTTATTTTTCTCTTCATCAAGGAAAATAGTCATTACCTCTATATATTCTTTAAAGATAGATAATTCAAAAATATGAGTAAAAATATTATATTCAGAATTACTACTATTCTTAAGATTGAATGAGGCTAATGAATATAGCCTGTCATCATCTAATCTAAAATAGATTCCCAAATATTTATCTTCTTTTACATGTTCATAATATGACTCTGTATTGCTTATCAATTTTCGTACATTGTAAGAAAATTGCTTCATAAGCATTGTTTTGCCACAACCACGTACCCCAGAAAGTATTATAGCTTGCGTATCTGAGATAATTTCATTCTCTGTTATTCCCAAAAAAGCATATGGAGAAATGAAGTGTTTTAGAACCTGCTCAGAAGACATATTCATTGCATTCCAACTTGCAAATGGATTTACAAAATTATACATATCGCCCTCCAAAAATCAAATTATTATCCCCGTATTTCTTGTCATACCTTTTTAATAAATGCTTCCAATTATTTTGTTCAGACCAAAATATTGGCAAAGTATTATTTGGAATATTATAGTATGAACCGAATATATAGCCGTCGCCGCCAAACCCCAAAGAATTCATGCCTTCTTTTTTACTCTTTTCGTCGATTAATTTTTCTCCATAGTATTCGCACATTTTTTTGGCTTGAGTTTTATATTTCTCTTTATATCCTTCAAAAACTATAGATGAATCAGAAAATACTCTTGATTTATTGTCCATAATAATACATGGTAAAGCAGTCATATTTGGTATTTCGGTTAACAACTTCATAGCTTCTTCCGTAGTAACCATCAAAAGCATATAAAAATATTTACCGCTAACATCTTTTTTTTCTTTTTGACATTTAGTAACAAATTCCTCAAAACGCTCTTTAGCTTGACTACCGGATATCGAAAAATCATCTACAAATACTACATTCGTTTTATTAATATTCAAATTTTCACTAAAACTCTTTTTAGACAAATCGTTTTCTTGGCGAAAATGATATAATAGATATGACGAACTTTCACTAGGAGAACCTAACGGCGAAAATTGCGTTTCTCTTAACAAGTCATTTATATCATCGTCAGTTGCTGTATTCTTTTTCTCCCTTGTGAAAACAGAATGAATGTATTTTTCAAACATTAGTTTAAGCAGACGTTTAATTTCATTTTTGCTATAAAACACAAAATTGCATAACATAAATAAAGCAATATGTTGTTCAAGATTTTGAGAGTCACTTAATTCTTGCCCATTATTCGGATTATTGCATAGGGCGTGTCCAGAGAAATTTGTCAGCCAATTGTCAATATCCTTTTTGTGCAGTTCAGTTCTAATATCCCATGCAATTTCTATAGTTTTCATAATCTTATTCATAAGAAGTTCTTTTTCTGGCAAATCTTTCATTATTTTTTCCTCAATAATTCCTCAAATCGAATTTTTGATTGTTCACCATATTCCCTATCCGCTTCAATGCTAATCCATTTACGATTTGCTTGTTCTGCACAAAAACCAGTAGTGTTACTGCCTCCGAAAGGATCAAGAACTAAATCCTTTTCATCTGTCAAAAAATTAATGAAAAAACTTGCAAGTTCAAGTGGCATTCTTGCAGGATGCGGAATTATACCCCTTTGTTTACAAACTTTCGTAAAAAAATCATTTGATTTTGTATTCGCCAAACGTAACATAGAATGGGGATATCGAAGTTCCTCATTTTCATTCGCCTCCAACTCCAGTACATTATGACTAATACTACCGCCATTATCAGTTAAGAAGCCTTTTTTACTAATTATATGCTGTGATGGTCGTTTGCCCGCATTAAAAGTTTGTTTTTTTAAAAGATTTTTCATACTTTTACTATATGGGCGTATGACTTTTCTATTATCTGCTTTTGGGTAATCGGAATTAGACAGCCACCATATATGAGTAAAACTATCTATGGTTCTTATTCTATTTATCGTAACCCATTGAGCTGGTGATGGTAAACGAGCAGGATTATAGCAAATAAATTCTTGGCAAAGTCTTAATTTAGCCTTTGGGCTATTAGTAAATGCTAGCAATGAATTAAAAGTCAATAATGACTGTACAGGTCTATTAGGTTCCCATGCATTTCCCATTTCAATAACTATGGAACCATTTGGTTTTAGCAATTTTGAAAATAATTTTGCTAATTTAGAAAACCAATTAAGATATTCTTCACCCTCTAAATTGCCGTATTGTTTTTTATGATTCAATGGAAAAGGAGGCGAAGTGAGAATAAGCTGAACTTTTCCTTTAAGGTTAAGTTTTCCTATCATATCTTCACATCGACCGATGTAATATTTGCCCAAATTTGTTTTATGTAGCAAACTTTTCATTATACTATCTTCTCCTGCATATGCTTGACAACCAAAAATAGGATATGATCAAACTTTTTCAATGATAATATAGAAAAATAATTTTCTTTCAAAGTCCAAGACCTTCTATTGCAAGCTATAATACTACTACACATCTTCAATAATTCTCCTATACCTCCCCATCAACTCCGCCACAACCTCAGCCTCACTCATATCCTTACCAAACCCATACAACTTCATAACCGCCCTATCAAGCTCCTTGTGTGCTTTAACCAATTCTGGTGGCATAGTTAGGGGGTCGTATAGGTCTGCAAGCGAGCTTTCTGGAAATTTTGCCCTTGTGTTCAAAACGTCTTGTGCTAATTTTTCAATCTCAGCTTCTTGTTCTTTTTTAGTTTCTGGCCATGGAAAATTATTGTAAACTATATCTTTTGAATAACGATAATCGCTTTTTAGTCGTCCACAAACTGCTCGCATCCAAGCATTATGAACGCTAGAAGTGAGAATGCCAAAGTAATATAAAGTTGCATTTGGAATTATAAGAACAAGATTTGTTGCAATCGTATCTTTATTCATAAACCCTATTGGAACATATTCTCTTTTTTCAGATGACACAGATGGCACAATAATAAAAGTTTCAGGATTATAAATTTCTCTGAAAAGTGTTGGCTTTCCTGCAAGTTTTTGAGTTCCTTTATCTGGACTTGCAAGCCTCATTTCACGAACTCTTTTTACTCTCTCCAAAACAAGCGGCATTTTCCGTAAAACATCAGGAGGTGCATCCACCAACCAAAGGCAATACCTATCTAGGTTATTTATATACTCTTGTGCCCCTACCAAACGTTTGATATATGGTTTTGCTAGAGGTTCTTTTTTGATAAAATCATCAAATTCATTAGCTTCTATTATTAAATTTCCTCCATCGGTTGGTTGATTGCCTTTTTGTATTTCGAGTACATCACAAATTGGCTTTGTTCTACTTTCAATAAAAATAGTAGGCCCTTCAAATAAATAAGGATTTATATTCGGTATGTTTTTTTGATAACCAAATCCTACAATAACACAATGTACCGCTGCCTTGCCTTTTGCTTCATTGCTCCATTTAAATGTGGGTATGCCGAAATTTATATGGATTCCTTTTTCAATTAATGGTTTCCACAACAATGCCACTTGTTCACCTTGAGATATTGAATTGGTTGATACAAATGCACATCTTATATTTGTATCACGCATATAATCAGTTGCTTTCACGTACCACGCTGTTACATAATCCATTGTTTTGTTATTTGGGAAAAATGGTGCTAAATCTTCTCTTTGTGAGACAGATAAATTATTGTTCCCCACAAACGGCGGATTCCCCAGCACATAACTCAATTCCGCCTTCGGCACAACGCTCTCCCAATCCATGCGCAACGCATTTCCGTGAACAATCACTGCGCTGTTTTTCAGCGGCAGGCGGACAAACGGAATACCGAAATAGTCGGCAACAAGATTGTTCATCTGATGATCAATCAGCCACATGCCAACGGTTGCAATCTGGCAAGGAAAATCCTCTGCTTCAATGCCGTAAAACTGGTCAACATTCACCTTGAGCATAGGCCTTATGTCTATGACCATCTGACGGGTAGAAGATTTAATCTTCAGCACTTCAAATTCCAATTCACGCAGCTTTCCATAAGTTACAATCAGAAAATTTCCGCAGCCGCAGGCTGGGTCAAGGAATTTCAACCCGGCAATTTTATCATGGAAATGCTCAAGGGCGGATGGGTCGGTTTTTATGCGGTCGAACTCATGCCAAAGCTCATCCATAAACAACGGATTTATCAGCTTTAAGATATTTTCCTCGCTCGTATAATGCGCACCCAACTCACGCCTTTTGTTTTTATCCATAACGCCCTGGAACATGGATCCGAATATGGCAGGGTGAATTTCACTCCAGTCAAACTCTCTGCATTCCAAAAGAAGTTTCCGCATTTTCGCATCAAAGCTGGCGGGCGGCAGACGGCCTGCAAACAAAGCGCCGTTTATGTAGCGGAATTGCTTCAATTCTTCAGAAAGCAACGTTTTCTTTGCCCGAACATCTTCAGGCATATTGAGGACTTCAAACAAATCAGAAATCCTGTGCGAAAGGTCGCTACCGTCCTCTTTGGAATCATTGATGTAGTAGTAAAAATTGCCTTTTGGAAAAATCCCTGTGTCCCCTGCAAACAAGCAGAACAGCAAACGCACAAGATATACTTCGAGGTCGTGGCCATCATAGCCATGCGCTTTCAAAGCATCGTACAGATCGGCCATTTTTTCGGCGGCTTTACCGTTAAGCTTCAACTGATCAGGGCGAACACGCTCGGTGGTGTACCCGGCAATGTCGGAAAAACGGCGTATGTATTTGCGAAGCTCTTTAGTTTTGAAATCCCATGTTTCGTTGGTGGAGCGGCGGGAAAGACGGATGTTTTCAAAATCAGATACCATCCATAAATCGGGAACATCTTCTGCGGAGATGCCCATCATATATTGCCTAAGCTGGTCAAACGCAGCATCTAGATTCTCGCCTTTTGACTTCATCTCAATGGCTATTTTGGCCTTCCATAAATAATCAATCCATTTTGTGCTATTGCTGGTTTGCGTTTTCTCCTGGAAGGTGCCACCGGCGCGGGCATCCTCTACGCCAAAAACACGCAAAAGGGCTTCTATAAAGCCTTGGTCTTGCTGCTTTTCGCTGGTCACGCCAGCCCAGCGTTTAGAAAATGCTATGGCGTTGGCCTGTATTTCTTCCCATGATAATCGCATAATAAAAGTGTCCTTGCCGAATAAGAGGAATGTAGAAAATCTCACTAGTGTCCCATATAAAAACTACTTTTTTCAATAGTCTGCGTATAATAGCCTCTTCCAGTCTTTTTATGTCCTAACGAAAACACCCCAAGCCCCCCTTTCCCGATTTTGCCTTT
>JAITFT010000193.1 GCA_031281155.1 Candidatus Fibrimonadaceae bacterium | reverse complement strand
TTATCAGCACACAAAACAATGCCTATGGGCGGATTATCGCCTTCATTCGTCAGTTCTCGTGTATAATAATTGACATACATTTGCATTTGTCCTATATCTTGATGCGTTAGCTTACCTGTTTTTAGGTCGATAAGCACAAAGCATTTGAGAATATAGTTATAGAAAACAAGGTCTATATAAAAATGTTCACCGTTAAAAGAAATTCGTTTTTGCCTAGCTTCAAATGTGAATCCACGCCCAAGCTCTAAAAGGAATTTTTGGATATGGGAAACAAGTGCATTTTCCAGTTGCGTTTCATATAAATCATTATTTTGCTTTAACCCAAGGAATTCTAATACGTACGGGTCTTTTACAACATCTCGTGGCATTATACCCGGTTCTTTTTTTACAATTTCATCGCGTACAGCATCACGATTTTTGCTTGACAACACTCTTTCATAGCAAAAACTGTTAATTTGTCGCTCAAGTTGCCTTGTACTCCAAACTCCTTTGGTGCTTTCTTCCAAATAATATTCACGTGCATTGGGATTTTCGACCTTCATAATCATGCGATAATGCGACCAGCTCAATTCGTGACGCAGTGCGTCACGAATTGGAAATGTCATATAAAATTTACGCATATACCGTAAATTGCTTTCATCAAAGCCTTTTCCGAAATCCTTGGTAAGATGTTCAGATAAATAACGCATGAGATGTTTGCCGTATTCGGCACGGGCATCTTTGCCGATATTTTCGGTAATCAGCCGCCCGATATTCCAATACGCTTCAACCATTGCGAAATTCACAGCAGCATACGCTCGTGAACGTGCCAGTTCCAGGATTTCTTTGACTGCGCTATAAAGTTTTGTGTCCATCAATTTGCTCATATAAATTCCACCGTATAAGCTTTCTTCTTCTCACCAGAATTACGAGCGATATAGGCTTCAAGGCGGCGTATAGTTTCGTCTTTTAAAGAAATATTATCATCAAATGCACTATCACGAAAAACATATCTAATTGGTGTTGGTTCTACTGCTGCCAATGCTTCCACTAGCTCCACAGTTACACTTTCGTCAAGGCAAACAACATAAGAATCTGCAAACATATACGTTCGTTTGCCAATGTCAAGTTTTTCAATTTTAGTAGAGAGCGGAATATCACGTTGGCGAAGCAGAATTTCATATACTACGTCAATATCAGTATAGCCAGGCATGAAGTCAAGCATTTCCTTTTTGGACATTGCGGCTTCATCAATGGTCATCTGTCCGCTTTTCAAAGCTTCGTGTGTCCAGCGAATGTTTGTATCGGCGGTGCGGAAGACACGAAAACCAACATCGCCTTTGCCTATTTTCTCTCCTGCACGGCGTATACGTTCCTTGCCGATTTCACAGATGTTCGCATACCCTGCCTTGAATGCCTTTTCTGTAACTTCGGGGAGTTGAACGCAGATAAATCGCCGCTTCCCGCCGTCCTCTGCGTTAAGTTGCATGACTGCGTGGGCGGTTGTGGCAGAACCGCTAAAGAAGTCGAGGATTATGGAGTTTTCATGTGGTTCTGTACACATATTCAATATTTGATGTAGTAACTGTATGGGTTTTGGAAAATCAAAAGGTATCTTTTCCGCTTTCAACCATTTAGTTGAAACTTGCGAATCAAAAAACAAAACTGATTTAGGTAATGAATTTTGATTTGTATTCAAATGATTTTTCAACTGTGGCATGACAGTTTCGTCTTTCCCCCATAAAATAAGGTCTTTATCAATTAAATCCTGCATACCTTCTTGTGAATATGCCCAACCCCTGTTGCCGGTTTTACAAGGCTTTTTAGTAACAGGGTGAATTACATCATAAAAATTTTTGCTCTCCGGTGCTGTAAGGTCACTTGCACGAAAAGCACCATGTTTATCAATGTATGTGTAATGGTCAAATTCATAAAAGCGTGGAAATTTTACGAGTGATAATAACTCTTTGCGAATTTCAGTTTCTGATAATCCACTTTTTTGTAATGCTGATATTCTCTGATTAAACTCATCAACATAACTTTTAGGGACACTCCAATTTTCACCAAGCTCTAATTTTGATTTTGCATAACATAAAATATACTCATGTGTTATTGAAACATATTTGGAGTTGTTTTTTGCTGAGTTTGAAGCAACTGTAAATTGGCAAACAAAGTTATCCTCTGTAAAAATTTCATCGCAAAGATTACGCAACCGCACAACCTCATTATCATCAATACTAATAAAAATCACACCGTCATCACGCAACAAATCCTTAGCAATCCGCAATCGTGGGTACATCATGTTGAGCCAGTTCGCGTGGTAGCGATTGCCCGACTTCTGATTAACAACCATACGTTCTCCGTCAACAGTTTCGCCTTCGGCTTCATCACTCTCGGCTTTACTCATAGCAAAATCATCACGATACACAAAGTCATTGCCAGTGTTATACGGCGGATCTATGTATATCATCTTCACCGCACCATAATAATTCTGCCGTAAGAGTTTCAAGACTTCAAGGTTATCACCCTCTATATAAAGGTTCTGTGTAGTATCGGCATCTTTGCTATCCTCTGAAACATATTTCAAAGTTCGTCCAACAACATCGGTTTGTGCCAATTTCTTTGCGTTTTGCTTACCTGCCCATGTGAGCTCATATTTTTCTGCCCCAACTTCCTCAAACTGCCCAAGTTCCTCTTTTAAGGCATTGATATCAAGTTCGCCGTCTTTAACGGCAGATGGAAACAAAGCAGCAAGCTTAGCGAAGTTGTCTGCCTGTGCATTGAAAATTTCTGGTGATAATTTGTTGTGGTCCATATTCATTCTCCTTTAACTGAATTGATAATTTTCTTTATCTCTCCATTCAATTTCGCACATTCACTCGGCAACTTTTCAGCTCTAAGTTCAGTATTCAATCGTAATAATTCAAGCAACCGACCAAATAAAACTAGAAAATTTTCTCGGTTATACCACAATTTTTGGTCAAGCAAGTCCTCAATCCCATTATACAGCTTTGGATGCGATATAATGAACGCTTTGACGGTGGCTTCAAGGTATAGGCTCAGTTTATCGGTATTATTCAGCAACGCATCAAATGCAAGGTATCTTTTTAGTTTTTCGGCGGTTTCGTCTGGAAGTACGAGCGGCAATGGCGGTGTTTCCACCCTGTTCACAATGACAACCTGCGTAGCATCAGTATGGCTCAACCGTTTATGAGCAAATGAATAAATTTCCTCTGCATGGTCATAAAATCGCACTACACAAGGTGCTTTTACCATACGTTGTATCAATTCAGCAAAAAATGTACTATCCTTAATAGCTTTCAACTTTATATCAAGTCCCATTACTACAGAGCAATCGTAATTCTCATCTTTCAACGATGGTATTTCCTCGCCTGCAATTTGCCACATAAGCTGTACCGCAAGCAAATTTTCGCTTATACGTTCTTTTTCCTGTTTTTTCATTGTTCGTAAAATAAAAGTCTTTGGCTCTATTAGGCTGTTAGCAGTATATCGTGATGGTATATTAAACATTTTAGTACCTCCATCAATCAACAATAAGAAAAGAGATAAGTTCAAAATCATCTGCAGTCTCACTAGCAAACGGATTATTAAAACCAGAGAAACTAAATATCGATTCCTGAGCCTTTTTACTTTCATCACCTTGTATACTTTCAACTGCTTTTGTCAGCAATTTAGAATAAACACCCATATTTTTTGCATTGTTTGTACGTTTAAGAAATGCAGAGTTACGGAGCGCATTCACAATATCCTTCTCAACACAAAGCTTACGAAATTCTTTTAATGCCTCTCGTGCTTGTAAATTGCCATAGATAACTTCACCATCGCCACCAATGTAGATAAGATAATACGGATACAAACTACTGTCTGAATTCGGCTTTTGCTTAATATTGCTATGCTTAAAACAGAACAAAACGCCTTTCTTTTCGCCTTCGGTAACGGAATAAATACCTTTCGGTACTATCTTCACATCGGGATTTTTCTTTATGTATTGCACAAGCTCAAACAAATAGTCGTTCATATTGAGATCGGTAAGCGAAATATTTTCATTCGCCTCGTCAATATCAATAACTTCCTGTTTCAATTTTTCAAGTAGTCGCTTACGGAAGCGAATATCGTTCATTTCCGGCGAAAGAATATCTTCTTCACCTGTGGATGCAAGGTTCACAGCAAGCATTTTGCCTTTGATGCGTTGTTCAAGGTTGAGATATTCATTCAACTTTACATTTGGGAAGAAATTTACCATCTGAATCTGTGCATTACGGCTTCCGATACGGTCAATACGTCCGAAACGTTGAATCAGCACAACTGGATTCCATTGTATGTCGTAATTAACTACACAATCACAGTCCTGTAAATTTTGACCCTCGGAAATACAATCAGTACCAATTAACACATCAATCCCTAATTCAGGTTGAGCATTTTCAACTCTTTTTGATATGGGTGAAAACGCATGAAGCAAAGAGCTAAAGTCTTGATGGATTTTATTATTTGAACATGCTAATCTTGAACCACTGATAAAAGCTGTATAAACACCTAGTTCTTTCAGTTCATTCTTCAGTTGGCTGAAAAGATAGTCCGCCGTGTCTGCAAATGCCGAGAATATCAGTACTTTACGATTGGCATTGTTATACGGCATAGTAGTAATTTTCTCGTGCAGAAATTCTCGCAAAACTTCTAGTTTATAATCACGCTTCTCATCAAGAATACTACGAATATCACGATTCAATCCATCAAGTATTTCTTTATCATAATGCAAATCAACAAGAAAATCTGCAGCATTCAGGTGATTGATATTAATCTCATACTTATAGTCAAGGAAATCATCCTCGTCATCAAGCTCGTCCACTTCAAGTATTTTATCCGAATCAATGCTTTCAAGTTGCTTGATAGCCTTTTCAATACGGTTAATCAGCCTTCCGATGGTTTCACCAAAAGCATAAACGGAACTTTCAAGTCGTTTGAACAAATTGAAACGATGGAGAGTAGTTGTGTTAAGTTCGCGAATTTCTTGCGTAAAAATAACCTTGTCTCCGTAAGTAGTTTGAAATTTTTCGTGGTAATATTGCTTTTGTTCGCTTTTTATGTATTTCATCGGAGAATACACAGCCATTTTTAGGCTTTCAAGTATCTTGTTTGTTGTGTCAAAAATCAACAATTTACCATGCTTGTCAATATCGGGCTCAAAAGTTTGTGGCTTGAGCTTATCGGGAAATTTACCAAATTCTTTGCTTTTATATCCTGTTGTAATTTGCTTGCGACTTCTAGCAATTGTCACCATTTCTAGCAAACGGAAAAAATTCGGCGGAAGAGTATCAACCAAACTGCGTTTATCATGGTCACGATTTTTGTACCAATATGTAATCATCGACTGTGTGTTAGTTAATGTTGCACTAATACTCTCTATGCCATGTTCAGAAAAAGCATCATCACAATCTCCGGCTAACAGATTGATTTGGTTCCTAAGATCTTTCAGAGAATTGTTGACTGGTGTGGCAGAAAGCAGAAGAACCTTAGTATTTTGATTATTTTTTATACACTCACCAAGCAAGCGTTCATAGCGAGTAATTCTGTCTTCGTGCATAATACGATTGCGAAAATTATGGCTTTCGTCAATAACAACAAGGTCAAATTTACTCCAATCTATCCGAGAAAGATCAATACCGCTTCGTGATTCTCCTTCATAACGTGAAAGGTCTGTGTGGCAGAGAATTTTATAGTTAAAAATATCATTTATGATATTATCTTTATATGGGTTGCGAAATGAATTCCAGTTATCAAACAATTTTGCTGGGGTTAGCACAAGCACGTTATCCTGCCGAAGCTCAAAGTATTTTATGACTGCAAGAGCCTCAAAGGTTTTACCCAAGCCCACACTATCGGCGATAATACAACCATTGTACTTGTTTATCTTCTGAATTGCCGACAAAACAGCATCTTTTTGAAAGTCAAAAAGTGCCTTCCATATATCTGTTTTTTTAAATTGGGTATTATCCCGTTCAAAACGTTCAACTCCATAATCAAGCTGATTACCAAAAATCTCATTTAACGTAAAATAGTAGAGAAACTCAGGGCAATGATCTTTGTAAACATATAACAATGTTTTTAAGAGTTCTTCCTTGAAATCACGAGTAAGTTCATTGGAATACCATAATTGCTCAAACTTGGTATTTGCACCCTCGATTTGAGACTTGTCCATAGTATCGTTGAGAACAGCGTCAAAATCTACGTTTATAGTACGGCTCTGAGTTGCCTTGTTGGATATTTCAAGTGACGACGAACCTTGAACCATAAAATCATCATTTATTGTTAGCAGATTACCACGTATATTGTGTGGTGGACGTGTAATACGGACATTGACATGTTGCTTTATAAAGTTATACATTGCTTTGGCTGTGGCGAAATGGGCAAGTTTATTCTTTTCGATAATATCGTATTGGTTGAACAGCATATCCTTGGACTTTATGTCAATCTCAAATTCACGAGCAACTTCTTCCGTTTCAGGTAAGGATCGTGTATCACGGATAATAAAGTTAATTTCACGCACATTTTGCAGATTGTCACGAAGAAATGAAAATACCGATAATGTTAGCTTGTCATTGACGATATTGACTGTACAATCGTGCTTACTTTGCAAGACTGTATTGATTTTGTCAATAAGATGGTTTGAAACGGACTCACTCATACTTTCATGTACTCTCCTACCGAAGATAGAAAATGGAGAGCTTGGGTAGCCAGACCTAGAAGTAACATTAAACCCTAATTATAAAGATATTGTAAGAAATGATGTATTTGAATTTAATTGAGAATCATTTTTTCGCAATAAAACAATCCGCCACAACAAGCCCTATACCTTTTTTTCTATATTACAACACACTGTGTAGATGAGTTAGAAATTTACTGTCCCAAAATTGTCCCAAAAGCCAAAATTCGACTTTTTGGAATGTGCTGAAAATTGGTAAAAATCGGCGAATTTTGCGCAAAAACACCATTTCCGGAATATAGCTCAGCCTGGTAGAGCGTCTGGTTCGGGACCAGAAGGCTGTGAGTTCGAATCTCGCTATTCCGATTGTTGAATAAAGCGTGTCTGTTAATTATTGCGTTTTTAGCCGCAAATGTGTTTGCTATTCAAGGCATTGTTCCCGATTCGCTGCCTGTGTGGAGAGGCTATGAAAATGCAGAGGAAATGCAAGCGGAAGAAACCGCTAAGGTAGAGAGAAAAGAAAGTTTGTACACTACAGGCAGCAAGAGTTTTCAAACCTCAATAGGAAGCGGCGGGGCGGATATTCAGCAGGAATTGAGGCTTTCGATACAGGGCGAGGCGGCAGAGGGAATTTTTATAGATGCATATCTTGCAGATTTAGGCAGACCGGCGGGCACGGAAATAACAACAACGCTGAGAGAGGTGGATGCCGCATATATTGGCATTGAAAGCAAAAGAGGAAAACTAGAGCTTGGCGATTTGAAATATGAGATAAATAGAAATGAGCTTTGGGGATTAAACCGCCAAACTGTCGGAGCGGGCGGTAAATTGAAAGGCGATAACGCTGAAGTTAGCGCAATTTATGGAATGGATAAAACCGAGAGAAAAAACGTGACTTTTAGAGGGCAGCCAAGCCAGCAAAAAGGTTATTTGATTTTTTCCGATAGCACCTTTGGGCTTATAGCTCCGCATACCGAGCGTGTTTTTTTGAATGGAGTTTTGCTGAAATTCGGGAAGGATTATCAAATAAATTATGCAGGCGGTGTTTTAGATTTTTTGGGGCAGATAATACCAGGGCCGGAAGATGAGATAAGAGTTGAATACGATTCCTATTCATCGCTGAATTCAAGCGAGCTGAGGGGTGCGGAGGCGGCGTATCGTTCAAAGTTTATATGGATGGATTTGGCGGCGTTTAATTTGCGGGACTCCTTGAAGAGCGATAAAATGCTCGGTGCGCGTTTGAGGAGCGGAAATACATTGCTTTTTGCAGATATGGAGTTTGCAATGAATGAGCAGGAAGCTAAGGCTTATCGTTGGTTCCTTGAAAATGATAGTAATTCAAGGCAGAAATCGCTTTTCAAAGTTTCGCTTTGGGGCGGTTTTATGGATAGTGCTTTTGCGAAGCCTGAATATAGCGGCAACGAAAGAGCTTGGGATAGTTTTATTTTGAGGGATAAGTGGCGTTTAGATAGCATTCCTGAGGGCGATCTTCGCTATGATGAATTTAGGGCGGTGATGCGTTTGCCTCTTGGATTTTTTCCAGGATTTTTTATTGGGCATAGAAATTTTGAATCTGTTAGGAGCGAGGGATTTTTGCGCAGAGAAACGGGAAGCACGGAGAGCGAAATTTCTTTGGCGAATGTGTATCTTGCTGATGATTATTTATGGCAGGGGGAAATTAGAAGCCGATTTACAAAGGGAGATTATCGCCCTTATGGAAGTTTTCGCATGGATAGCGAGGAGAATTTGCGTTCGATTTATGGCTTGGAGTGGGGAAATGAGCTTGCGGGGAATTATGCCAGTTCGGAAATTATGCGAGACCAAATGGATACTATCGGTTTTTCAAATTGGAAGACTTTTGTTTCTTTGAGAAAAAAAGATTGGCGTTCGAGCACGCTTTTTCAGATTAGAGACGCAGATGCCGAGAGAACTTGGCTTTTAGACCAAAGCGCTGCTTATTATAATCCGAATTCTGCTTTTCGTGGCGAGGCCTCTTATGCTTTTAATTACACAAACGAAGTTCCTTGGGCGGCTATTTACCGCAGAGTTCCCGATGGCACAGGCGATGTTTTTTACGATTCTTTGAGCGGTCAGTATATAAGCGGCGTGGATAACGGCAATTTTGTTTATGAGGGGATGGGTCGCGTGGATTCCCTGGCGAGCAGGCAGTATAAAAATAACTTAAAGTGGAATTTGTCTTTTTATCCTAATATAATGTTAGAGTTTTTTTCTGCGAGGAGAGGTTTTTTGAATGATGTGACCTTTTTTGCGAGCGGCGAGTGGTTGTTGCATTCCAGCGAGAAGTTGTTGCTGCTGGAAAATTCCGCTCTTTGGGAGCATCCGAAGAATAAGGGTTCATTTATGTTTACGGTAAATAATAAATGGGATAGAGAGCCGCAGATTTCTTTTGAGGAAAATCTTTTTGGGCTTTCTGCTGTAACTCATTATAGGGGCAGGGAGAAAGAGGATTTTTCGTTGAAGGCGAGAAGGGAGGAGGCGGATTTTCCGGTGACAGGTTTGAATTGGCTTTCTTGGTTCGGTGAGTTTGCGTGGCTTAGGGAGCTTGGTTCCGGTTTTTCGCTTGAGCCTTTTTATTCTCAAAAATACACAGAGGGTTTTTATTTAGATGAGTCTTGGAATGCCACTCTTCAGCAGGGTGGCCTTAGGGGAAAATGGCGTAGCGATAGGGGAGGCTTGGCACAAACAGGCGCTTCGCTTGTTTTCGCAGAAATCCCTTCAAAAATAGCTCCGTATTCGGCTGTAGATGGCTTTAATGAGGGCTTTTCGCTAAGAGCCTTTGCTCTTGCCCAAATCACTTTTGGCGATAACTTTGCTCTTTCTGCTGAATATATAATACGTTACAGCAAAATCCAAGTGACGCAAAGGCTGAGTTCACAGGCGAAAGCGATGTTTTAGCGGGAAAGGTGCGTAGAGAGCTTGTAATATATTTGGTTAAAAGTTTCTGCGGTGGCACTGTTAGGATTTGCAAGCACAGCTGGTAAACCCTGATCGCTGCCTTCCATTAGAGAACTTTCAATTGAAACTTGCCCCAAAAAAGGAATGCCGCTTTTTTCTGCAAAGTCACGTGCTCCGCTTTTGCCGAAAATTAAATGTTCTTTGCCGCAATCGCAAATAAAACCGCTCATATTCTCTATTAAACCAAAAATAGGAATATTGGTTTCCTTAAAAAGGTCAATGCCTTTTATGCAGTCTGCCAAAGCCACCGCTTGCGGCGTGCTGACCATAATAGCTCCGCTCAAATTGCAACCCTGAATAATCGAAAGTTGAATATCTCCTGTGCCTGGCGGCATATCTATAAAAAGCAAATCCAAAGATTCCCAGTGAACAAAATCGAGCAAATTTTTAACAAGAGCCGCAACCCTTGGGCCTCGCCAAGCATTCGCTTTGCCAGCCGGAAATAACTGTGCAAGAGTTGCAACTTTAACGCCATGTGAAAATGCCGGGAGCATTGTGTTATCTTCGTATATAACGGCCTCTTCTTTTATGCCAAACATAATGCCCATGCTCGGCCCGTATAAATCTGCATCTAAAATACCAACTTCTTTGCCAGCAAGTGCGGCTGTCATTGCTAAGTTTGCTGTGACAGTAGATTTGCCAACGCCGCCTTTGCCGCTGGCAATGGCTATTATTCTTTTAACCTTTGAGAGCATTTTGCCCTACCACCGCCCATTTTCTACAAGGAATAAATGGCAAGGTTCTTTTTCTGGGTTTATCTCAACATAATTTTTTGAGCCATTCCAAAGAAAACTTTGCTCTGTCAGCAAATCTCTAACTGTGTAACCTTGGCCATCTGTTAACCCTAGCTCTGCGAGGTTTAAATGGATAAAGGAATTTTCGATTTTTTTCACATTTAAATTTGCAATGCAAAGCACTGTATTTCCGTTTTTCCAGTCGCGTTTGCTATAAACAATTATGTTTGAATTTTCGGCATAGTGGAAATGCAAGTTATCGTATTCCTGGAGTGCGCTTTGCTGTTGGCGAGCGTAATTTACTTTGCGTAAAAAATCTTTTATATTAACGGGACTGTTCCAGTTATGCACTTTATATTGATATTTTTCGCTGTGGTAAAGCTCCTCTTTTATTGGGCTCTTTTCATTTTCGCAAAGCTCGTAGCCATTGTACATTCCCGTTAAACTGGAAAGCGTTGCTGCCAGGAAATAGCGGAGTTTGAAGATGGGCGGGCCTTGATTTGCGAAGTATTCCGGGAAAATATCGGGCGTTGTGGGGAATAAAATTCCGCGCATATATTCACTGACAGGTTTGTTGGTTAGCTCCTTGAAATAATCTTCCAATTCCCATTTTTCAGTGCGCCACGAGAAATAAGTGTAACTCATATCGAAGCCGATTTTGCCGAGCCGTTTCATCATTTTTGGGCGAGTAAAGGCTTCTGATAAAAATACCAGTTCTGGGCGCTCTTCTTTAATGGAGCGAATGAGCCATTCCCAAAGCGGGAAAGGTTTTGTGTGCGGGTTATCCACGCGGAAAATATCAAAGCCTTTATCTGCCCAAAAGATAATGATTTTTCTGATTTCTTCCCACAGTGCTTTGAAGTTGTCGTTGTAGTAATCGAATGGGTAAATATCTTCGTATTTTTTTGGCGGGTTTTCTGCGAATTTAATTGTGCCGTCTGGTTCGTGGAAATACCATTCGGGATGCTCTTTTACGTAAGGATGATCGGGGCTGCAATTTAGCGCCAAGTCCATAACCAGCCTTAAATTGCGTTGCTTGCAGGCGGCGGCGAATGCTTCAAATTCTTGCATTGTGCCCAGTTCTGGGTCTATAGCAAAATGCCCGCCCAATTCATTGCCAATGGCATAAGGGCAACCAGGCTCGCCTGGTTTTGCTTTCAGCGCATTGTTCGCTCCCTTGCGATTTGTTACGCCTATAGGGTGAAACGGCACTAGATAAACCGTATCGAAACCTAGAGAAACAACATAATCTAAACGGCCTATGCAATCTGCCCAGGTTGCGGATTTGTTTGGATTTTTACCCTGGCTTTTTTGCCACATCTCATACCAGGTTCCCACCCTTGCGTAAAGAGGGTCCACCCGAACTTCAAAGATTTCGCTTTCTGTTGGAATATCTTTTGGGCTAATAGTCCAGGCAATAATTCTATACTGATAAAAGCCAAGTTTTTGGACTGTAAACGTGCCTTCCCACAAATCGTTATCTACGAACTTCATAGAAGTCCGTTCCCACTTTTCTTGCGAGGAATGCTTGAATTCTATGGCGGCATCGAATTTTTCATGGCTATGCCTGAAAATATCTGCTTGAACGGTTACAGTATCGCCTGGTTCTTTGTGGGCGGCGTATTTGCCGCGTTCAATCAAAGGGGAAACAACCTCTATAACGAGGTTGTCTTTTTTGGTAGGGAAATTTATTGGCATTGGGTGAATTTAGAAAATATTTACCCAATGACTTTTGCCATTTCCAACACTTTGTTGGAATAACCCCATTCATTGTCGTACCAGCTTACCAGTTTGACAAAGTTGGAATCTAGCATAATGCCGGCTTCTGCATCGAAGATGGAGGTTAAGGCGCAGCCAACGAAATCTGTGGCTACTACTTTGTCTTCGGTGTAACCTAGAACGCCTTTCAGATCGCCTTCGCTTGCTGCTTTAATGGCGGCTTTAATTTCGTCGTAGGAAGCGGCTTTTTTGATGACAACGGTTAAATCTACAACGGAAACGTTGGAGGTTGGAACGCGGAAAGCCATGCCTGTTAGCTTTTTGTTCAGTTCAGGAATTACTTTGCCGACCGCTTTTGCTGCGCCAGTGCTTGAAGGAATTATGTTTTCCAAAATTCCACGGCCGCCGCGCCAATCTTTGTTAGATGGGCCATCGACAGTTTTCTGAGTTGCAGTTGCAGCGTGAACGGTTGTCATTAAACCTTTCTCTATGCCGAATTTATCGTTAATAACTTTTGCGAGCGGGGCAAGGCAGTTTGTGGTGCAGCTTGCGTTAGAAATAATGGCTTCGCCTGCGTAGGCTTTGTGGTTTACGCCATAAACGAACATTGGAGTGTCGTCTTTGGAAGGGGCGCTCATAATAACTTTTTTGGCTCCCGCTTGAACGTGGGCATCTGCTCCGGGTCTCTTTCCATCGGTTTCTTTTGTAAGGAACAAGCCTGTGGATTCAACAACAACATTTGCGTTTACATCGCTCCATCTTAGAGCGGCAGGATCTCTTTCAGCAGTGAGGCGAATTTTCTTGCCGTTCACTATTAAATTTGTGCCATCTACGCTAACATCGCCGTTGAAACGACCATGAACAGAGTCGTATTTAAGCATATAAGCCAGGTAGTCTGGCTCTAGCAAATCGTTGATTCCTACGATTTCAATATCGTTGGAAAAATTTTGAATGGCTGAACGGAAAACCATGCGGCCAATGCGCCCGAACCCGTTGATACCTACTTTAATGGACATAAAAACCTCTTTGTTAATTGTTTGAGGGTAATGTAGAAAATCCGCGTAGCGTATGCAACCGTGTGGGCGTATGCAATCGTGTGGGTGCATGTTACCGTGTAGGGGCGTATGCAATACGCCCCTACACGGTAAACCTACTCACTGTGGCTCGTAAATCGCTGGCAATTTTGGATAACTCCGTTGCGCTTTGGTTTACTTGGGCGGCACCTTGGGCGCTTTCTTTGGCTACCTGGCTCATGTTGGATACGTTGCTGCTAACATTGCTTGCTCCGGTTGCGGCTTCGCCTGCGTTTCTCGAAACATCGTTTACGCCTTTGGCTACTTCGGCGATGGCGCAGGCTACGCGCCTGGAGCCCATGTTGGCTTGAGCAACATTGCTCGCAATTTCATTGCTCGCTTTCGTTTGCTGATCTACGTGGCCGGCGATGGCTTCAATGCTGTTGTTTATTTTGAGAATGATTTCAGATACATCGTGTATTACCGTTACAGCATTGCCTGTTTCAATTTGAATACCATCTATTCTTCTGGCAATATCGTCTGCGCTTTTTGAGCTTTGGTTGGCAAGCTCTTTGATTTCGCCAGCTACTACGGCAAAGCCTTTGCCTGCCTCGCCTGCACTCGCAGCTTCGATGGTTGCATTAAGAGCAAGCAAATTTGTTTTGTCTGCGATTTTTTTGATGACATCGGTAACTTGCCCTATTTCCTTTGCAACCTTTCCTAGCTTGTTCATTACACAGGTTGCATCATTGGACTTTTTAGTTGCCTCTTCTGCTACTTTGTGAGCATCATTCGCATTGCCGGCTATTTCGCCAATGCTTGAGCTCATCTCTTCAATGGCTGCAGCAACGGTGTTCATGTTTACAGACATTTGCTCTGCTGCGCCCGCTACCTCGTTGGCATTAACAGAAGCTTGCTCGGCACCGCTTGCCATAGCGGTTATGTTTACCGCCATTTCCTCGGTTGTGCTCGCCACGGTTGTGCTTTGGGCAACTGTTTCCGTGCTACCGCTCGCAAGCTGGCGACTAACGGCAGAAAGCTCTTCGGCTGAACCTGCGACAGTTTCGGAATTTGTTTTTAAATTCTTCATTATGCCTTGCAAGTTCGCAAAAAATTTATCCAGATTTTCTGCCATAACACCAAGCTCGTCTTCCTGTTCAATTCTTGTGCGAATAGTCATATCGCCACCTTCGCCTTTTTTAATTACAGCACAAACTCTTCTTAGAGGCCGTAATATGGCAGAGGTCATATAAATGCCTATGCCTATGGCTGAAACAGCCATAAACAAAAGCAGTATTGAGCTAATAAGGCTAACTCTGGCTGCTGTTCGTTCGTTTCGGCGACTCATTTCCTGTCCCGACCTAACCTTCTGAGCTGTGAACTGGCCTGCATCTTCCTCAATCTCTTTTAAAGCGGCATACAACTCAGGCGTAATGAGCGGAATTCCGTGTTCATCGAGCTTTGCCCTGCCAGCATCTATGGCTCTAACGAGATTTTTAATTTCT
>JAITFT010000084.1 GCA_031281155.1 Candidatus Fibrimonadaceae bacterium | reverse complement strand
GGCGGCAACAGTTATTTTGCGAATTTTTTACGAGACGCAGGAGCAAAATATATTTGGGAAAATAACCCTCAAACAGGCATTTTAACGCTTGGAATAGAAACCGCTTTGCAAAGCGGCATGCAGGCGGAGTTCTGGCTGCATCCGAGCCTGTGGGCAAGCAAGGCGGAAATTATGCAAAACGAGCCTAGAATGTCCATGCTTCCTTTGTGGCAAAGCGGCAAGGTCTATCAAAGCTCAAAACGCACGGGCAAGAACGGTAGCAGGGATTTCTACGAATCCGCAGTTGCATACCCCGATTTGGTTTTGGCAGATTTGATTTTCATATTTCACTCCGAGATTTTTCCAAAACATAAATTTGTATATTATGAGCCGGTAAAATGATAAAATTTTTCTTACTTATGCTAGCTTGCGTTTCTGTTTCAAACGCTGCTGATGGCATTATTTCCCAAATGAGATTTTCTGCCTCTGTTCCCGTGCCAACATTCTATGAAGAACAAATTATCAGGCATAGAGATGCGGCTGCGCAAACGCCTGTGTATTTGGAAACTCCTATTGATTCAAATTACATAATAGGCCCTGGCGATTTTTTTGAAATTCTTTTGCCAAGCGGGCCGGTAGGGGTGCAAGTTTCTCCAGAAGGAACAGTGGCCATTCAAGATTGCGGGCTTGTTAATGTTAGCGGAATTCCTCTTTATAAAGCAAAGCAAGAAATTTTGGAAAAAATGAGAGGTCGCTATGGCCAAAGATTTATAGGTGTGCATTTGGTGCAACTGCGCCGCTTTGCCGTTAATGTGCAGGGAGCCGTGTGGAATCCGGGGCAGGTTGTGGTTAGCGGGCAGGCAAGAGCAAAAGGAGCGGTTTATATGGCAGGGAATTTCCAGCCATGGGCTAATAAAGACAGCCTATATATATATCGCAAAGGCGATACCATTGCAACAACGGAGAATATTCTCTTGCAAGCCGGCGACATTATAGTGGTTCCCAACAAAGAGTGGCTACATACCATAGACATAGGCCATTCCGGAAAAATTCTAACCATTCCGCACGTTCCTAAACGCACATTAAAAGAATACGCGCGAGAAATTGGCGTAAATGTTGAAAGGGGATATAGCGCAATAAGCGTAAGGTACCCAATTGATGGCTTTACCAGGTGGCTTGATATTAGCCAAATAGGCAGTTTTGTGCCTGAACCGGCGAATGAAATAGAGTTTCACATACAAGCGCCTTTTGTGTATGTAGGCGGAGCGGTAGCAATGGTTGGAAAGGTTCCTTATAATCCTTCAATGCATGCAGCAGATTATGTGGCGGCCAGCGGGGTAACCATAATAACTGGAGATTTTTCCAGAGTTTCGGTTTTGAGAAATGGAAAAAGAATTTCCGTTGATTGGGCAAAAGGCGAAATTTTACCTGGCGATATTATTGAAATTCCAAGAGCCAGATATGAGCAAGTAAAAGATGTTACGTTTTTTGTTTCATCTCTTTTGGCTATAGCATCAACGGCAATAACAATTTACTTGGTGGCTCGGTAATTACTATGTCTTCAACAGAAATTTTGATTTTTTTGCTAAAAAGAAAAAAATATTCAATTGGAATTCCTTTTTTGGCTGGGCTTTTAGGCCTCGCTATATCGTGGGTTATTCCGCCTTATTACAAAAGCGAAATTAGAATTGTTTTAGATACAGGTTCTAGGACTACAAGCGTAAGTTCTTTGCTTAAAAATGCCGTGCCGTCTAATTTAGCGGGAACTTTAGGAACAATGGGCATGGGGAACACGGAGAATGAAGATCTTTATTTGGAAATAATAGATGGAAGAGATCTTCATTTAGCTACCATAGAAAAATTTAGATTGGATACTATTTACAAAAGCGCAAAATATAAGGAAGCTCTGATAAAGCAATTTTATAAAGATATAAATATTAAAGCTGATGATTTAACGGGGGTTATTTCCTGTTCTTACGAGGCAAGAAATAAGGAGCTTGCACGAGATATAGTTCGTTTTGTTGTCGAAGAGGCGAATTCAAAATACATAAAGCTAAGGCAAGAGCGGGCTTTGCAAGTAATAGAGCAATTAAATTCTTTTAAACAAAGCGTTGTAACATCAACCGATTCTTTGAGCGAGCTTTTGGTTAATTTTTATAGAGATAATAATTTGCTTAATTTAGAGTCTCAATTGCAGCTTACAATATCTGCTCTTGCTGGTTATGAAGAGCAGATTAAAAATTTAAAAATCAGCGAAAGCAAAGTAGGTTCGGATAATTCCACAGCGTTGGAGCTTCGCAAAAGAAGAGCTATTTTGGAAAGAGAGGCTCAAAAGCTGCGAGGCGATTTTTCAAAAGAATATGTGCCGAGCAGAAATTCTGTTTATATAAATTCCGATTGGGCAGTTGAGAAGCTTATTGAGCAAACTAAATTGGAGAATAGTTTGAGCAGGCTTTTTACAGTTCTTGAAATGGTAGAAGGCAATATTGTTATGGAAGAAGCCAATGCTGCAAAAAATTTGCCTGTTATACAAGTTGTTCAAGATGCTTATTTGCCAGATTATAAGAGCAGGCCGAAAAGGGCATTGTGGGCAGTGGGGGCATCTTTAATTTCTGCCGTTGTTGTCTTTTCGTTGTTAATTCTTTTTGGCATGCTTAATAATGAAATTTCATGCGAAGAGAAAACTAGGAAAAATATTAGAAAATTGCTCAAAGCCTGCCTTCCAAAATGATAGTTATTTTAATTGTCTTTGCATTGCTTTCATCTTTTCTTTGCTCGTTGATATTAAACAAACAGCATGCGGCTGTTTTAATGGTTGTTTTGGCATCTAGTCAAATGCATGCTCAATCACAAAATGTAATCCATGCAATTTTATTTGTAGCAGTATTGCATTTTTTTTATGTTTTTTTATCAACAAGGCAAAATAAATCTTTTTTATTAATTCTGCTTTTGCCTATAGCGTATATTTTAGCCATTTTTTTTATTCAACCATATAAAATAAATATTTATCATTATTTAGGATACTTGACTGCTTTGTTTATACTTGCTTGGGTTATGCTCTTAGAGTGGGATTCGAAAAAAATAGCTTATTTCTTAACGGCTTATGGTTCATATTTAATTTTAACTGGGTTTTTAGAGAAAGCGTTAACAAATGCTATAAGGGTGGGCCAAGCTGCTTTAACTGTTGCGACGGCTTACGCTGTTGTTTTAGTTGTAACTTGGACAATCTGGATAATAATTGTTTTCTTATCAAAGATGCATTCAAAAAAAACAATTTTACTGGGTACCTTTCTAGTGTTTTTGGCGATAATATTTAGCGGAACGCGCATGGGCTTATTGGGGATTTTTTTTGGCTTGGGATTATGCACTTTGTCAGCTGTATTTATTGAAAGCAAAAAATTTAGTATCATCAAAACAGTTGCATATTCGCTTGGCATTATAATTGCACTATCGCTTCTGAGTGTTATAGTATGGAATTTGCTTCCAAACGATTTACTTATCAAAAAAACATTTTCTTCTCTTATTGCAGGAAAATTGGATGCAAGCAATATGGGCAGAGTTCTTATGTGGTATTATGCTATAAATGTATTTGAACAGAATATGCTTTTAGGGATAGGTGCCGGCAATTTTCCTGAAAAATACAAGTTATTTCTGCAATCCATGAATGTTTATGAAAATGTTGGTATAAATACCCATGCGCATAATATTTTTTTGGTTGTACTATCAGAACATGGGATTATAGGTTTTCTAACATTAGGAACATTTGTTTTTTTATGTTTGTTGCAGCCTTTTCTATACTTCCTAAAAAATAGACAAAGCCCTGTCTTTTACGCTTTGTTTTCAGGTTTTATTGTTATAGCTATTTTAGGTTTGGTAGATGCGATTCCAATGCATATGCCAACAACAGGTTTTGCTGCGTGGTTTTTAGGAACATGCGCAAGTTTTGGAACGAGGAGAGTTTAATATAAATCACCTTTTCTCCATTATTATATAATTATTCTTTGTTAAGCAAATATATTCACCATGTTTACAAACCCCATCATATTTTTTTGAAATTTTACGAAATGCTTTATTGCAACCCTTTCTTATAGACTCATGTAATTCAACGACTATTGAATTTACCTTATCTATCCAAGCAGAGGAATTATCAAATACTTCTTTTTCACTACCCTCGATATCAATTTTCAAGATGTCTATTCTATCAATGTTAAAATCTTCGATTATTTTTTCAATAGTAATAGTTTTTGTTAAATGTTGTTTAATAATTCTATCTTCTTTTCTATCCATTCCCAATCTAAATCCCCAATTATCATAACCTCCAAATAAATCAAGCTCGCCAATAGAGTTCCACAATGCGGCTTTCACTGCATATATATTGGAATATAATGCTGTATTTTTTTTTAGCATTTCAAAATTAGATTTCTCAGGCTCTATTGCAATAATTTTTGCGTTTGGATATTTATTTGCAAAAAATACAGAAGCTAATCCAATATTTGCTCCAGCATCTATTATTACTTCTGGCTCTTTTTTCAACAGAAAATCATATTCAGCGTTTTCTACAATAGACTTATAAACCAAAACATCTGTAGTGCCATTTCTAATAACAATAGGGAATTTATAGCCATCTTTAACTATTTCCATCATATTGTTATCAATGGGAGCAATAGTAGTTTTTGTCAAATATTCATTATTGGATTCTTTTTTCAATCTTTTGTTAAAAAGAATCTTATTTTTAATTAATTCCAATAAAATATGCATATTAATTATCTTTACTAAAAACACTCAACTGCTGCCCATCTATACTCCAGCTCCGAACGTAGCGTACGTCTTCAGAAATTAGCCTTGCTATAAGGCTTGCTAGAGATTCGTCACCTCTGACGACATCGGTGTTTGATCCATTAAATGCCATTTTACTCTCCTGTTTTTGACTGTTTACTATAAATATACATTTATTTTTCAGACTGCTCAGGCTGTGAATGTATCAAACCCATTCTGAAATATTTTTCTTTGAAACCGCCCAATCAAGATCAAACACCCACTTGTCTGTATCGCAATATCTACAAAATGGTACTGGCTTGCATAAAAACTCAAGTATCTCATCGAGATTACTTTCGTAAATATCAATGCAGTCCTTATCGCAAGCCTTTAAATCAACTTTAAAATGCTTGTTGAAATATTTTATACGAGACGTAGCACTACAAGGATAAATTTTACCATCGTCAAGAACGGTGCAATTATTTGCTTTATAACATAATCTAAAACTTTTTATGGGTTCCGCACTTCCGGCTATATTCATAGTATGTTTGATAAATGTTTTCAAAGTATATTTACTATTATCATTATATTTGATGATTACATCATATTCTTTCCCCTTTCTCTCAATTTTTTTGAAAGGTAAATTGATAGGATACTTTGTTATGGTGATTCTTATATTATTTTTCTTGCAACTTACCCAAAATTCATGCGATTGCTTTTCTAACAGAATAGCATTTGTCACAATTTCCACAATATTAGTATCTATTTTATTGAAATATTTTCCAGCAATATCAAGAATTTTCAATAAATCAGGATGTAGCAACGGTTCTCCCCCTAATAATGATATGCGATTGATTTTACCATCTGCTAATTCATGCATGCGTTTAAAATCATTTTCAAGTTTTTCAACATTATAGAATTTTTTGTCGGCGATAGGGGCAAAGACACCACAACATTGACAATTTAAATTACAATGGTCAACCAAATATATTTCGAAACTCAGTTTCTTTTTTTTCGTAAGCCTTTGTTTTATTTGCTTTTCTAAATAAAGTTTCCGCCTAAAAGCAATTATTCTATGCGGCAGAATTGCCCTAATTATTTTTTTAATAAAATAAAAAAAATTTGCCATTGTTATCTCCTCGCTAGGCAGCTTTCCGGTTTGTCTTGAAAGGTAATATAGAAAAATACAACTTCCTCATAAAAAGAAATAACTGCCGTATCTTCTTTCGAAAAAAAAGTACTTTTTCGTAGTTAAATTTTTTTAGAATTAAGAACGAAAAAAAACTATCATAAAAGCTTGATATTTTTACATATTGTGAATTTTCCATTAAAAGTTTAATTATTTGCTCGCTATAAACTTTATTTTCTTTTTTATTTTGCTCTTCTATTTTAATAAGCAAATACCAAGCATTTTGCATAAGTATTATTTTGCTTAAATTTCCATTTTTTTCAAAATCTTGCCAAGATTTTAAAGCTTCCAAATTTTCCATTTTTTTCAAATTGAATGAAGCCATTATACTGTTACCATTATTTCGTATAGCATAATGATACAACGGCTTATTTATAACAAGCATGCCATTGCAGTTTTCAAATAATTTTGGGAATATCCAAACATCCTCAAATAATTTTCCCTTAGGAAATCGCAAGTTTTTAAAGATTTTTTTTTTATAAAGTTTGTTCCATGCAGTAACGGTAAGAAAATCTTTTATAAGCAACGGAAGACTTTCATCAAAAGAACTTATTTTCTGTTCACGTTTTATACTTTTAATTACAGTTCTAAAAACTTTCTCATTTTGAATAAAATCATGAAAAGCTCCATAAGCAATTATATCGCACTTAGAATTTTCCATGGCCTCAAAAGCTATTTGCAACATATCTTTTTCACACCAATCGTCAGAATCGACAAAGCATATAAGTTCACCTTTTGCAATATCTAAGCCGGCATTCCTTGCATCTGACAATCCTCCATTTTCTTTATGTATAACTTTGATTTTAGGATTATTAGTAGCATACTCATCGCAAATTTTACCACAATTATCTGGGCTTCCATCGTCAACTAAAATAATTTCCAAATTGGTATAAGTTTGTGCCAAAATACTGTTTACGCATTTATGAATATATCGTTCAACATTGTAAACCGGCACGATAACAGAAATAAGAGGGTGCATTGGTTAAATATAGAAATTTCTATATTTAACTTTATGAAAATTTTATATGTACTAAAAAGTTTTCCTGCCGGCAGTGGAATAGACTCTGTAACAAGAATTTTAGGGAACGAGCTTGTTAAGTTAGGGCATAATGTATTTGTATGTTGCTTTTTATATTCTAAAAAAGCAGTATTTGTAAACCCTGAGATTAAAGTTTATGAATTTCCTGATAATTGGAAAATTGCAGATTCAAAAAACAATATATCTTTTTTAAATCAAATAATAAATAAATATTCTATCAATGTGATAATAAATCAAGAAGCAGATGTTTATAGTGTATGTAATTTATGCAGTAAGGCAAGAAAAGATTCAAAAGCAAAACTAATATCTTGCTTGCATTTTTCTCTGTTTATGAATTTGGAATCCAAAGGTGGTATCATAGCCAGACTTTTACCTAAAAAATTGATAATAGCTAGAAGAATAAAGTTGCAATTAAAACGGAGAAATTTTGCTTATGATAATTCTGATGTGTTTGTTATGCTATCAGACAGATTTGTTGAACAGTATAAAAAAAATATGCCGAATAAAAATTTGAGCAAATTGAGAAGTATAAGCGATACTATAAATTATGAATTTCAAAATATTGATTTTTCTGAAAAATTGAAACAACTTTTGGTAGTATCCAGAATAGAGGAAGAGCAAAAAAGAATATCTTTGATTATTGAAATTTGGAAACGCATAAGTGAAAAAAATAAAGATTGGAACTTGATAATAATCGGTGATGGTCCTGATATGGAAAAGAGCAAAAAACTAGCAGAGAATTTGCCTCGCATAGACTTTAAAGGCTGGCAAGAGCCGCAAAATTATTATCTAGATTCTTCTGTTTTTTTGATGACAAGCTCATTTGAAGGTTTTGGTATTACTCTTATAGAGGCTCAAAATTACGGATGTGTTCCCGTAGCTATGGATTCTTTTCTTGCTTTGCACGATATAATTGAAAATGGCAAAAATGGTTTTGTTGTTCCAAATAATGATATAAATGCTTTTGTAGAAAAAGTTTGTCTATTAATAGATAATGCAGCGTTACGAGAAGAAATAGCAAAAAATGCAATAAATGACTGTGAGAAATTTGATGTTCAAAAAATTATAAAAAAATGGGAAAATTTATTTATGGAATTATCTACATGAAAATCAATATTCTTCTACCTAATTTTGCCATGCGACCCTCTGGCGGGCATAGAATAGCATATCAATATGCAAACGGATTGGCAGAAAAAGGGCACCAGATTAATCTTATATTTTCAAGCGGAAAACAAAATACATTTTTTAATAGATTATTATTTTTTGCAATGTATATAACAATCCATTTTAGCAAAAAATGGTTCAAATTTAATACTATCATAAAAAGAAAATATGTTTTTAACCTTGCCGAAAATAGAATTCCAAACGCAGATGCAACAATAGCTACTGCTTGCGTAACAGCGCTTGCCTTGGAAAAATACGCAGCAACCAAAGGAAAAAAGTTTTACCTTATACAGCATTACGAAACCTGGCTTATGCCGAAAGAGATTGTAGATGAAACTTGGGGTTATAATGATATGATAAAAATAGTAATATCAAAATGGTTGTGGAATATAGGAAAAGCTCTAGGGGCAAGCAATATGTTTTATGTTCCGAATTTTATAGATGAGCGTTTATTTGAAAAAAAAATAAAAAAAGTAAATAGGCAATATGATGTATCCATGATATTTTCCCAAGAAAAGACAAAGGGCTCGCAGTATGGAATATTGGCTCTTGAACTTGTAAAAAAACAATTTGAAGGTTTTTCTGCTGTGCTTTTCGGTTCTTGCCCTAGAGATAAAAAAATTCCTAAATGGATAGATTATGTGGAAAACCCAAATCAAGAATTTTTAGCAAATTCAATTTATAATAATTCTAAAATTTATCTATGCTCAAGCATTAGCGAGGGCTGGGGCTTGCCTCCAATGGAAGCTATGGCTTGTGGGGCGGCTGTTGTTACAACTCGCAATGGCGGAGTGGATGACTTTTGCATAGATGAAGAAACAGCTTTGATGTGCGATGTAAAAAATACGGAGCAAATGTGTGAAAAAATAATGCAATTGCTTACAGATACAATTCTCTATGACAGGCTCGTAGAGCAGGGATTAAAAAAAATAGAAGAATTTTCATTTAGCAAGTCATTAAATAAATTAGAAGAAATTCTTGAAAATTTATCTATTGTTTGAAATCCGCCACTCCAGTGAAATTTTCTACATTATGAAAATGTTTAGAATATTTAATTTTATTATGAAAATGAGACAAAAAAGTAAAATTTTCTCAATTATAACATATAAAATATTGCATTTAATCCCTTTTAGGGGATATTTTCATATTCTAAAAAAACGTGTATATAAGCAAGAAGCACTCCTTTATTACACAAAAAATGCTGAAAGAGTAAATGCTATAGCAAATATGCTTGCCGATGAGTATAGCAAAGAAAGTTATTTAGGCATGATAAAGTTCAGGCAAACATACGATAAAAAAAAATATCCTATTACCTCTGATGAATATCAATACTTTATTAAGGAATTCAAATTTAACAAAAACGAAGTCTTCCTAGACTGCGGGGCATTTATTGGAGATACTATAGACATTTTTTTAAAGCATTGCCCATATTATGATAGGATTGTTGCCTTTGAGCCTGATTCAAAAAATTTTGAGAAACTTAAAATAAAGCATAGCGATAACCAAAAAATAACCTTGATAAATGCTGGAGCATACAATAAAAATGGAGAAGTTTCATTTTTAGAACATGGAAATGGAGATTCTGCGATAATAGAAACTTTAGGTATCAAATCAAACTATGCTAAAAATATACAAGTCAAGTCTATAGACAGTTTGAATTTAAAGAATGTTTCATTCATCAAAATGGATATAGAAGGCGCAGAATTAAACGCATTGAAAGGCGCAGAAAAAACCATTATTAAGAATAAGCCAAAACTTGCAATTTGCATTTACCATAGCGACGAAGATATGATTCGCATTGCGGAATATATTCACGAATTAGTGCCAGAATATAAACTTTATGTAAGGCATTATTCTTTTTATCCTATTACCAATGAAATCGTATTATATGCGCTTCCGTAAAATTTCTATATTCCTCTTTATGAACCTTTATCATGGCAGTATTGTTGAAGTTAGAAATCCTAAGATTATGGCTAGTAAGAGCAGAGGATTAGATTTTGGCAATGGCTTTTATACAACAACAAACAAAGAGCAGGCTTTGACTTTTTTAAAATTTTCAACACTAGGTTCAAAAGCTATAATCTGCTCGTATTCCATATCTGGTAATTAATATAATTATAAAGTGCTTTGTGAACGAAGTCAAGCATTTTCTTCAGAATAGATGCGACCATAAGAGTTCAATATAGAAAAAGACGCAAATAAACACCCTATATATCACACTTTTTTGACCAAAAACAACTTTTTTAAGAAAAAAGTGACCAGATTCAGTTTTTTTTATTATATTTAATTTGAGTAAAAGATAACTCTAGGAGAAAACGCTATGAAAAAAACACTAGCCAAAATCGGGTTGGTCCTCTTAATAGGAGGCATCATTTCTTGCGATCCACGCGTTGAAGACAATCCAATAGACAATTTGCTCGACAATAAGTTGAGCTCCAGCTCGGAAGACATTCAGCAAAGCTCCAGCTCGGCAGATGTTTTGCCAAGCTCCAGCTCGGCAGAAGGAGGCGACAATCCAGTTACGCCGCTATGCAATGGCGAAGCATACAATCCAAATACGCATTTCTGTTATGTAAACGAATGCGCTTCGCTTCCAAGCTGCAGAATAAACCTAGCCTTGCCCCCCGATGTACACTTGCCCTGCCCTGCTGTATGCTACAGAGAAAAACAGGTGTTTGAAAAATGCAGTGGCAGAGAATACGACCCTAACAGAGAAGTTTGCTTCAACAAAGTACATGTAATTTGCAAAAACCAGCTTACGAATTGCGGAGGCTGCAGGGAATACACAGATTGTCAGGGTAATCCAACGACAGTTAGAGGCGGACTCCTGTGCATAGAGCGTGGGGCAAACTGTGGAACAACAGATATTGATGATTGCATAATAACTTGGGACGGTAGTTGCTTGTAATTTAAGCAAGCCATTCAAATATATTATTTTTATTAATAACCTTGATTTCTTTTGATTTGTAGCTTTCAACAAAAGAATTTGCGCCTTTGGCAAGTTTTTCGGAATTATATTTAAATTCAAAAGGAATAAACTCGCCATTGGCTTCTTCTACTAAATCAATTTCGTTTCCTGAGTGCGTACGCCAAAAATAAGAATTCGGTTTAAAACCATGATATTCGTTGAACTTTCTGCGTTCAGATACTAAATAATTTTCCCAAAGAGCACCTGTGTCTTTTCTATTTTCCAAAGATAAAAAGTTATTTGTAAGAGCATTTAAAATTCCATTGTCATAGAAATAGTACTTGTTCATTTTTTTAATTTCATCTCTGCGATTCTTAACAAAAGGCGGCAATTTAAAAATCACAAAAGCCTGTTCAAGCAAAGAAAAATAACTGAGAACAGTTTTTCGGTCTATTTGAATTGAGGTGGCTATTTCGTTTGGCGAAACCTCGCCGCCTACCTGCAAGGCAAGGGCTTTTAAAATTTTCATAAGCAAATCGGGATTTTTTATTCTATTATAACTAAGCACATCTCTATACAGGTAACTCGTAGCGAGCAAGCGTAATTTTTCAAGTTTTTCTTCGTTGTTTTTTGTGATTGCAATTTCTGGATAAGAGCCATATATAAGTGAATTTTCAATATTTTCAATGGCAGCTGCATTTCCAAAATTATGCTTTATTTCTTCAAAAGATATTGGAGGCAAAAAGAATTCAAATTTTCTGCCGGTCAAGGGTTCGTTAACTTTATTTGCAAGCTCAAAAGAAGAAGAACCGGTAGCTATAATGTTGAGTTCTGGATACGCATCCATTAAAATTTTTATGGCTTTGCCAATATTTGAAACTGATTGCGCTTCATCTAAAACAATAATTTCATTGCCGGAAAAGTAACTGAACATTCTGCCAGAATCCATACTTAAAAGAATTTCGCTAACAATGTTTTCTTCGCAATTAAAGTAACCTTTGCCAGAATCATATTTTTTTAGGATTTCTTTTGCCAAAGTGGTTTTGCCAACTTGCCTGGGACCATAAAGCACAAGGACCTTGCCCTTGTTGAGTTTGGCTTCTATTTTAGCCTGAAATAAGCGTTTTATACTTTCCATAAGCAAAATATACAAAAAATGGGAATGCATTCCCAAAATTCAATCGAAAAATGGGAATGCGTTCCCAAAATTCAATGAAAATTTCGCAAACCGGCTTCGCGTGCCCAGCGCATTGCTTGTGCAAACTCTTCTTGCGTTATTCGCCGGTCTAGCGGTGGATATTCGTGTGCCTTGAATAAGGGCGAGTATTGGCCCATAATGTTGACATGGGTTTCAGGGCCAAGCTCGGAAACGACCCAACGAGCGAAAGCATCGGTGCCTGCTAGATTTTCTGGCAAAACCAGGTGGCGAATCAGCAAGCCGTGCTGTGCAATGCCATTGATTTGATGGAGCGTTCCGACCTGCCGGTGCATCTCCTTGATTGCCGCGGCAGCATGGCGTGTATAGTCGGGTGCGCCTTCCGAGAAGCGAGCAGCCAGCGTTGAATCTTGGTATTTGAAATCTGGCAGATAAACATCGACAATGCCGTCGAGCAGCTGAAGCACCTCAAGCGATTCGTAACCGCTGCTGTTGTAGAGCAACGGCACGTGCAAGCCTTTTGCGATGGCGAGCCGAAGCGCTTTGATAATATGAGGCACTATATGCGTTGGCGTAACCAAATTGATATTGTGGCAACCCCTGTTCTGGAGCTCGAGCATTATGTTGGCGAGTTCAGCGTGGGTGCTTTGCCTTCCATCGCCACGGTGGTTGATTTGCCAATTCAAGCAAAAAACGCAGAGCAGATTGCAATTAGAGAAGAAGATTGTCCCTGAGCCGTTCCTGCCGCGAAGCGGAAGTTCTTCACCGAAGTGAGGATTGAAAGAGGCGACTTTGAAATCTTTGCCGACAGAACAGATGCCTTTCCTGTCTGCCGCACGGTTAGCGCCGCACAAGCGCGGGCAAAGGCGGCAGCGTTCAAATAATTCCCAAAGCGCTTGTTCGCGGCGTTTAAGCTCACCGCTACGCTCCAGGTCGAGGTACCTTAGCCTTTCTCCGCTTTGGATTTTTTCTTCGACGGGAGTGTTCTCTGCGAGCAGGCCGCGCGCAAAACTCAAGCTCCCCAGCGTTGCCGCCGCAGTTCCAACGGCTACAAGACCGCCTTTAATAAATTTTCTTCGGGATAGCGCCATTTCCTACCTCCTTTTTTGAAGCGTTTTCAATATAGAAATTTGTAAACATGGAAAAGATACTCACATTCAGCGATTTGAAAGCTCAAACCAAGAAGAAAAGAACTCGCAAAGAAGACTTTCTTAGCAAAATGGAATCCATAGTTCCAGTCGGCCAATGTGCACGACATAACAGTAGCTCACAAGCTCATACGCCCGGACGACAAAGCTGCCGGCGGCGACAGCGGTTATGTTGGCTTGGAAGAACGCGATGAAATGAAGCATGACCCTTTGATGCATACGCCAACAAAAGAGCAGAGATCCAAAAACGGTTGTATCTATGGATGAATTTACCGGAAATTCAAAATTTGCGTGGCTACGACCCACTAAACCATATTCTCCATAAAATACTTTTGACTGGATTCACCTGGCTCTGATTTCTTGATGTACTTTCCATTTGCGGCAAGGTAACTTGCTTTCTCATTGTCGGCAAGCATAATATCCAGCATTTTGCTTATTTTGCTTCGAATTTTGCCGTCAGTTATAGGTGTAGCTATTTCTACGCGTTTTTCCGTATTTCTAGTCATTAAATCTGCGCTTGAAATATAAATTTCTGAATTTTCGTTCCCAAAACTGTATATGCGGCTGTGCTCTAAAAAACGCCCTACTATGCTTTTAACTCTTATATTCTCGGTTTTACCCGGAACACCTGGCAAAAGACAGCAAACTCCTCTGACTATTAAATACACCTTGACCCCGGCACTTGATGCTTTAATAAATTCTTTGATAAAATCCAAATCGGTCAGGCTATTCATTTTGCAAATTATTTTCGCAGGCTTGCCTGCCTTGGCAAGAGCTGTTTGTTCCTTTATTTTCTGCAAAAGCCCTTCTTTCAAAGTCTTTGGAGAAACAAGAAGTTTATTACAGTTAAAATTTAAATCGCCCATAGAGAGGCAGCGGAAAAAATTTACTGCATCTGCACCAATTTCCGGATCTGCCGTTATTATATTCAAGTCGGTATATACCCGAGAAGTACCTTCGTTGTAGTTGCCTGTGCCAAGATGCGTTATATAGGAAATATTTTCACCGTTTTTTAAAATTATCAGAGCAATTTTTGAATGAACCTTGTAATTGCCTACCCCGTAAATAACGGTGCAACCAGCTTCTTTCAATATTCCTGCGAAATGTAAATTGTTTTCCTCGTCAAAGCGAGCAGCAAGCTCTATAATTGCCGTAACATCTTTACCGTTGCGGCTGGCACGGCGCAGCGCCTCTACTATTCTGGACTGCTTGTCTAATCTGTAAATTGTGATTTTTATGCTAGCAACGCATTTCTCGGTGCTAGCGCTATCCAGTAAATCCAAAAAAGCATCCATGCTATCAAAAGGATAAGATAAAAATAAATCGTTGGCAAGCACGTTTTTTATTATCGAATTATTTTTTGGCAAGTGAATTTGCCTACCATTAAATGGCAAGTATTTAAGCGATGCCAGTTTTTCAATTGGCAAATATTTATCCAAAGAGAAAAGAAACTTATAATCGAAAAAATTCTTTATGGTAAAACACTGATAATGAGCTATATTGAGATGTTTACATAAAAAATCCTTTACCACTTTGCAGTCGCCGCTTAACTCTAATCGCACTGTTTGAAGCTTTTGACGGGAAGCTACTTTGCCTTTGAGAAGTTTGGAAAAGTCATATTCAGATTCATAATCAACGCTGAATATTTCAGTGTCCACATCGGCGCTCCGTGTTAACCTTACCAAAGATTTGCTCAAAACCTTGTGATTGGCAAATACTTTATCTGCAAAATAATAAGTTAATTCCTCAATGGTAATAATTGTAACACCAGCTGCAGCTTGATCGCTGATTAATTTCTCGTATTTATCTGGTACAGGCAAAATTCCAAAAAAATTCTTGCTTCCGTGTTCCAAGTGAACCATAACGTACATTTTAAGATTATCAAGATGTATAAGCGGATGTTTGCTATCTAGAATTATGGGGTTCAATAAGGGCAACATGGTTTTTTGAAAATATTTTTCAAAACGTTTGCTAAGCACTTTATTTTCAAGTCGCACATTCTCTATCTTAATTTTTTCTTTTTTGAGTTGAACAAAAATTTCTCTAGCGGTTCGTGCTCTGAATTCGTATATTTTTTTTGTGTACTTATAAATGCCATTTAATTGCTCCGCAGGCGTTAATTCGGTTTTATTTTCTCTAACATGCGGATTATTCAATAAATCATTAAACAAACTACCCACACGCACCATAAAAAATTCATCTAGATTACTTGTAAAGATGGAAAGAAATTTACATCTTTCAAGCAAGGGATTGCTTTCGCAAACCGCTTCTCCCAAAACACGTTCATTAAACTTGAGCCAGGAATATTCACGGTTTATATAAGTTTTTTTGATAAACTTATTCATCCTTATTCCCCAAAAGAAATGCCTACATCTTTTGCAGCTTGGATAAGCTCGTGTTTAGACGGCACATATTTTATTTTACCAGCAATATCGGATAGTTTATTAGAGCTTATTTTACCGCCATTCAATGCCACAGTTACTCCAAAACAACCATTTTTCACAAGTTTTGCAGCATACGTTCCCATTTGTGTGCAAATCACTCGATCATAAGGGCTTGGGCTGCCTCCGCGTTGAATATGCCCAGGCACAACAATACGAGTTTCAATACTCAATTCTTCGGTTATAGCTTTTGCGATTCGTTTAGATGCCGTTGTTTCACCTTGCTCGGCTCGCTTTAGTATTCGCTCTTTTTTTGTAAGCATTGCTTCCTCTTCATTCATTGCGCCTTCGGCGGCGGCAATTATGCAAAAGCCTTTTTGTTTGTTTACAAGTTCTACTGCTTTAATAAGTTTCTCCATATCGTATGGTATTTCAGGAATAAGTATTATATCCGCACCGCTGCTAATGCCGGCGTAGAGCGTGAGCCAACCGACCTTATTACCCATTATTTCTACTATTATGGTACGCCCGTGACTTGCTGCAGTAGTTTGAATTTTATCTATGCATTCCGTTGCTATATTTACCGCCGAATGAAAGCCGAAAGTAAAATCTGTTCCCCAAATATCGTTGTCTATGGTTTTAGGCAAAGCTATAACATTAAGCCCCAAGCCAGATAAAAAAGCAGCCGTTTTGTGAGTGCCTTGCCCACCCAGAATAATTAAAGCATTCAAATCCATTTTGCGATAGTTCTCTTTCATTTGAGCAGCTTTATTGTTATCTCCATTTTGAGTTATTTTTTTATATGATTGGCGGGATGTACCTAAAATTGTACCACCCAATTTTAAAATATCGGAAAATTCCTCTGCCTGTATAGCGTGATATTCACGGTTTATAAGCCCAGCATAACCATCTTTAATTCCATAAATTTCAATTTTGGATTCAATAGCCGTTATTGCTCTCACAAATCCGCGCATAACAGCATTCAGCCCTGCGCAATCGCCACCACTTGTTAAAATACCTATCTTCATAAATTCAGCGTAAATGTAGGAGAAAATTGTTAGGAAAACATGATAATAAGGTTAAATTTTGGTTAAATATTTCTTGCAAACGATTTTTAACAAAATATTCACCGAATACCCTATACCCCATACCCCATACCTAAACATTGAGTTAATCGTGATTGCTAAATTAACCCTTATGAAAGAAGTGGATGTTTTGGTTGCGAATGCGCAGCAGGCGCTTAGCGAGTTTATGGAAATGTCGCAAGAACAGGTAGATGCCATGGTCCATGCAATGACATTGGCGGGCCTCGACCAGCACATGTATTTGGCAAAACTCGCAGTGGAAGAAACAGGCCGAGGCATTATGGAAGACAAAGTGATTAAAAATCTCTTTGCTACCGAATATATTTGGCACAGTATCAAAAAGCAAAAAACCGTAGGCATTGTAGAGGAAAACGATGCAGAAGGCTATGTCGAAATTGCTGAGCCTATTGGGGTTGTGGCAGGCGTTACGCCGGTTACAAATCCTACATCAACTACCTTGTTCAAATCCTTGATTTGCTTAAAAACCCGCAACCCGGTAATCTTTGCTTTTCATCCTTCAGCGCAAAAATGCTCGGCGGAAACAGCGCGTATTGTGTACGATGCCGCCATTGCGCACGGTGCGCCTAAACACAGCATTCAGTGGATAGAAACGCCTTCTTTAGAAGCCACAGCCACGCTTATGAACCATCATGGCGTATCGCTTATATTGGCTACCGGCGGAGCGGGGCTTGTGAAAGCCGCTTACAGCGCAGGCAAACCCGCTTTGGGCGTAGGCCCAGGAAACGTGCCTTGCTATATCAACAAAAATGTCAGCATTGCTCGCGCATGCACAGATTTAATGATTTCCAAAACTTTCGATAACGGCATGATTTGCGCCTCTGAGCAAGCGGTTATTGTAGATGCGGAAATTGCGCCTGCTTTTGAAGAATATATGAAAGAGCATAATTGCTATTTTCTCAGCAACGCAGAAATAACAAAGCTTACCGACTATGTGATTAATAAGGAAAAAATGTCTGTCAATTCCGCTTGCGTAGGCCAAAGCGCCGATTGGATAGCAAAACAAGCGGGCATAAAAGTGCCGGAAAAAACCAAAATCCTTATAGCAAAACTGCCAGAACCCTCTATAGAGCATCCCTTGTCTTTAGAAACGCTTATGCCAGTGCTTGCGTATTTTGTGGTTGAAAACGAAATAGAAGGCTTTGCTTGCGCTAAACGAGTGCTGAACCTTGGAGGCCTTGGGCATTCTGCTGTTATTCACAGCGATGATGAAGAATTATGCATAAAATACGGGCAAGAAATGAAGGTTGGCCGCGTGATTATCAATACGCCTTCCTCTCAAGGCGCAATTGGCGATATTTACAACACAAACACGCCTTCGCTAACTTTAGGCTGCGGTTCCTATGGTCGCAATTCTACAACCTCCAATGTTTCCACCGTCAATCTCATCAACAAAAAGCGCATAGCTCGCAGGAGAAAAAATATGCAGTGGTTTAAAATTCCTCCTCGTATTTACTTCGAAAAAGGCTCCATACAATATTTGGAAAATATGCCGAATATCAAACGCGCATTTATCGTTACCGATCCAGAAATTCTGAAACTCGGATACATAGACAAAGCGTTGTATTATTTGCGCAAACGCTCCGATCGCGTTCGTTGCGAAATATTCTCCGATGTTGAACCCGATCCCTCCGTTGAAACAATTATGCGCGGCGTAGCGTCTATGAATGCTTTTGAGCCCGATGTTATTATTGCGCTTGGCGGTGGCTCTGCGATTGATGCCGCCAAGGGAATGTGGCTGTTTTATGAGCGTCCCGAAACCGACTTTGGTGGTTTGCGCTTAAAATTCTTGGATATTCGCAAACGAGCATTCCATTTTCCAAATCTTGGTAAAAAGGCCCAGTTTGTGGCTGTTCCAACTACTTCCGGCACTGGTTCCGAAGTCACCGCATTCTCGGTTATCACCGATAAAAAACGCGGCAGCGTCAAATATCCGCTCGCAGACTACGAATTAACGCCAGATGTTGCAATCATCGATCCGCAATTTACCGGCACCATGCCAAAATCCATTGTAGCAGATACGGGAATGGATGTTCTTACTCACGCAATAGAAACTTATGTTTCGGTATTAGCATCTGATTACACAAACGCTCTTGCAGTAAAGGCCATTGAGCTTGTGTTCAAATACCTGCCGCGCAGCTACGCAGATGCAAACGATACCGAGGCGCGAGAAAAAATGCACAATGCTTCCGCAATTGCCGGAATGGCATTCACCAATGCCTTTTTGGGAATCAACCATTCTTTGGCGCATAAGCTGGGCGGCGAATTTGGAATTCCGCACGGGCGAGCTAATGCGGTGCTGCTGCCATACGTAATTGAATACAATGCGCAAAAGCCGGAAAAGTTTCCAATATTCCCAAAATACAGCGAATTCATAGCAAATAGCAAATATGCTCAAATAGCTTATCAGCTTCGTTTAGACGGCAAAACCCAAGAGGAGGGAGTGATGGCGTTAATAGCGGCAATTCAGGGTTTAATGAAACAATTGAATTTGCCTCTTAGCATTAAGGAATGCGGCATTGATGAAAAAGAATTTTTTGCAAAAACACCGGAACTTGCCGAACGTGCTTTTGCAGATCAATGCACTACTGCAAATCCTCGCTATCCGTTGGTTAAAGACTTGGAAGAGATTTACAGAAAAGCCTATTATGGAGCATCGTTGCCAGTATAGAAAAACTCCTTAGGATTTACTATATTATCCTCGTGCGTTACATTATTTTATTTACAAGCGTTTTTTTGCTCATGTCCTGTGCAGCAAAATCATCTTCTCCCGTTAGATCTTATAGCTCCTATGCTGACCACGCCGAAGCAGAAGTGGTCGGCTTTTTTGGCGGTTTGGGCGGTTCTGTCGATGCCGCAAACGTAATGGCGCGTGGCGGTGGCGTAAGATCTGCCCCGCCTCCTCAAGCCATGATGGAATCCGCTGAATGGATGGATGGCTCCAGCGCAAATGAGCCTGCTACGCCAGCTAGAGGCAGAATGATAAACTACAATGGCGATATCCATCTGCAAAACGCAGAACCAGAAGCCGTTATAGATACCGTTGTTGAACAGCTCAAAGCAAAAGGCGGCTCTGTCAGCAATCGCAGAAACGGCTTTGTCTCGCTGCAAATCCCTGTGGCAGAATTCAAAGCCTTTTTCGATTATATCTTAACGCTTGGGAACGTAGCAAGGAAAAGCATTTCTGCAAGCGACATAACAGATGCCTATTCAGACAACGCCGCGCGCCTCCGCATAGCAGAAAACACGCTTGCCAGGTACAGAGAACTTTTAGCCCTTGCCAAAACCGAAAAAGAAAAAATTGCTCTCTTAAAAGAAATCCAAAGAATCAGCGAAGAAATTGAGCAAAGAAAAATTCAGGAAAAAGAATTGCTGCGCCAAGCCGCATTCTCCACAATAACCCTCCGGGTTAGCAATATACCGGCAAAACCCCTTCCGCAACGCATAAACATAAGAGCCTTTGAATGGCTTGCAATGTTACCCAATGAGAACTTAAACTTCAATAGGCACAAAGCACTAAAACTTGAAGTCCCAAAAAATTTTATAGAAACCGAAAATTCTAAAAACAGATGGAATGTAGCATCAGCGCTCAACGCAAAATTCTGGGCTTTTGAAAAACAAAACAAACCCCAAGGCACCCCAGATTTCTGGGCAAACGCAATGCTCTACTTTTTCAAATTCAGTTTCGCCACCGAACTAAAAACCGAAGAAAATTTCTCCTTGGTGCGCCTGCAAACCTCCCACTCAGATCCTCAAATCTACTACATAGCCATACTAAAAAGCACCAACGAAAAAACTTTAAGAATAGCCCAAGCCTATTTCCCAACCAAAGAAGCCGAGGAAAAAAACTCCGAAGCCGTACTTGAAACCCTAAGGAGAGCGAAATGAAAAAAATCCTAAAACTCCTGGCCATTTGGCTTATCGGGGTTCAGGCAATTTCTGCCCAAACAACCGAACAGCGTTTTGATTTCCGTATCAGAACCTCAAACATAGATAGTGCATTTCAAAAAATAATAGAAATGGCAGAAACCAAAAATGGTTACTTTATGAACTTCACTGAACGCTCCATTTCCCTCAGATTCCCTGTTGAAGCTTTGCCGGAATTTCAATCCATGCTGGGCGGTTTAGCTGAAATTCAAGGAAGAGATTTTTCAAGCATAGACAGAAGCAACGAATTGGAGAGATTAAATTCGCAAATAGAATCTAGGAAAAAGCTTTTAGAAACCTATATCGATTTAGTGAAGAACGCTCCGTTTGCAGAATTGCAATCCGTTGAACGCGAAATGGTAGGCTTGAATTCGCAAATAGAACGTTTGCAAGGTCAAAAACAAGCAATAGAACGCCGCTCCGCCCTAGCTTTTATTTCAGTTCAGGCGCACACAATGCAACCGCCGCCACCTCGCCTAATAAACCACGGTTCCCCATTCGTATGGATAAACTCCACAAACCTAAACACACTAAGGGAGGATTTTTAAATGCTATACACAAACGCAAAAATAAAAATCGGGTTAATCTTGATAATCGGGCTCCTAAGCTCCTGCGCTTCATTCAAAGCTTCTGCGCCGAACAACTTTGCCGCTTACGATGACGACAACAAAAAATTCAGAGCAATTAGCTCCGACGGCGTTCTTTACCGAGTTTCCGAATACAAGCAAAAGTCAGAAGCTTCAGTTGATTTCTGGAGAGAAGCCTTTTTGCTGAAAATGAGAAATTCAAACTACAAGCAGGAAGAAGAATTGAATATCAGCATTAACGGCAAGCCAACCATAGCTTATATATTCTCTTTCGCAACCAATTTAGGCTCCGATTTATATTTGGTAGCGGCAGTTCCTGCCAAAAACAAAATGATTGTAGTAGAAGCCTCGGCTGAAAGCGATAAATTCAACGCCCGAAAAGCCGACATTTTAGAAGCGATTGGGAAAATAACGCTGAATTAAAGTATTTTCTATATTATCTATAAATTCATAGGAGGAAATATGTCAAAGGACATTAAAGGAACGCAAACAGAGAAAAATCTGCTTACTGCTTTCGCTGGCGAATCGCAAGCGCGCAATCGTTATACGTATTGGGCGGGTGTTGCCAAAAAAGAAGGGCTGGTGCAGATTGCTTCTATTTTTGAGGAAACTGCTTCTCAAGAAAAAGAGCACGCAAAGCGTTTCTGGAGTTTTTTGCAAGGCGGAGTAGTGGAAATTACCGCTGCTTACCCTGCTGGCACTAGCGGCACAACCCTGGAAAACCTGGATGCTGCGGCAAACGGCGAAGAAGAGGAGTGGAAAGATATCTACCCGAAATTCGCAAAGATAGCGAGAGAAGAGGGCTTTAACGACATAGCCACCTGCTTCGACCTTATCAGCATTGCCGAGAAACAGCACGGCAAACGCTACCGCGATTTGTACAACAACCTGAAAGACGGCAAGGTGTTCAAAAAAGATGGCAAAATAGTTTGGCGTTGCCTAAACTGTGGCTATCTGCACGAAGCTGAGGCTGCTCTCAAACTATGCCCGGCATGCATGCACCCGCAGGCTTACTTTGAAGTCTTGGGCGAAAATTGGTAAAAAATCTAAAACATATTGCCGTGATAATGGACGGCAATGGCCGCTGGGCAAAGTCCAGGGGCCTTGAGCGTTTTTTAGGGCACAGGCAAGGCACAAAGGCTACCATTGCTACCGTTGAGGTAGGCGTAGATTTAGGTCTTGAGCACTTGACCCTTTTTGTTTTTAGTTCCGAAAATTGGCAACGCCCAAAAATAGAAGTAGAATATTTAATGAATTTACTCGTTGAAATGGTAGCGCAGGAGCTTCCTCACTTAATGGAAAAAAATGTTAAGCTGCACGTTATCGGCAACTTAAATAAATTACCCGAAAAGCCTCGCAAAAAGCTTCAAGAAGCAATAGATAAAACCTCGCAAAATAGCGGAATGCAACTGAACCTCGCAATATCTTATGGCGGGAGAATGGAAATTGTCAATGCTGCGCGCGAAATTGCAGAGGCGGTGAAAAATGGCGAGCTAAACCTAGAAGACCTAGACGAAACGGAGTTTGCAAAGCACCTGTATCTGCGAGGAGCGCCAGATCCCGACCTTGTTATACGCACGGGCGGCGAATACAGGCTTTCCAATTACCTATTATGGCAGGCAGCTTACAGCGAATTTTTCGTTAGCGATGTGTTATGGCCAGATTTCACTAAAGAAGATTTTGCAAAAGCCATTGAATTTTATAATACAAGACAAAGAAGGTTTGGGAAGGTTTAATGAAAAGTTATCTAGACTTGCTGAGAGATGTAAAGGAAAACGGCGTGGAAAGAGGCGACCGCACAGGCACCGGGACATGGAGCGTTTTCGGGCGGCAAATTCGCTTTGATTTGAGCAAAGGCTTTCCGCTTGTAACCACAAAGAAGGTTCATTTAAAATCAATCATTGTGGAATTGCTTTGGTTTTTGCGAGGCGACACAAATACAAAATTCCTAAAAGAGCACAATGTTAGCATTTGGGATGAATGGCAAAACGAAAACGGCGATTTAGGCCCTGTATATGGTGCGCAATGGCGCAGTTGGCAAAGCACCAGCGGCGAAAAAATAGACCAAATTTCCGAACTCCTAAAATCATTGAAAAACAATCCCGATAGCCGCCGGCACATAGTTTGCGCATGGAATGTTGGCGAAATAGACAAAATGGCCCTGCCGCCATGCCACTGCCTTTTTCAATTCTACGTAGCAAACAACAAACTGAGCTGCCAGCTTTACCAACGCTCCGCAGACATTTTCCTAGGCGTTCCTTTCAACATAGCAAGTTACTCCCTGCTAACCCTAATGCTATGCCAAGTGCTCGGCTACGAGCCAGGCGAGTATATCCACACCTTCGGCGACCTTCACCTCTACAAAAACCACATAGATCAAGCCGAGCTGCAACTTTCAAGAGAGCCAAAGCCATTGCCGAGAATGAATATAAATCCAAATGCGAAAAATCTATTTGAATTTAAACTGGAAGATTTTGTTTTGGAAAATTACGATTCATGGCCAGGCATTAGGGCACCGGTAGCGGTGTAATTTTCTATTTTACCCAAATGCGCCCATTCTCAATCTTACTTGCTACCCTCCTTGCCGCCTCGGCGGCCTTCGCCCTGCTGCTACCCTACACACCCGCAGTTGAACTGCCGAAAGTGGCAGACCCTTACGTTCCCGCACTAAACAGAACAATGCCTTACGATACCATACTGCTTAAAACGTGGGAAGGGGTAAAAAAACGCAATATCGATGCATATACCACGGGAATGGTGCATAGGCCTAAATCAGAAGTGCCTGGAGATGCTGTTAGCGAAGGGATTAGCTACGGAATGTTTTTGGCCCTTTATAGCAACGATCAAGAATACTTCAATAGCGTATGGGATGCTGGCGAGAGACATATGTGGGCAACCGCACGAAACCACTATAACTGGCGCACAAACTCAACGGGCGCAACGATTGGAACTGGCCCCGCATCCGATGCCGACCAAGACATTGCGCTATTGCTTATCTTTGCTGATGAACTGGTGAAAAACGGAATTTGGGAACCGTTTACAAGCACGAGAGGCGCAACCTACGAAGGGCGCGCTCGCAGCCTACTGCAGGTAATCAGAACTACAATGCTCGAACAGCATTTCTTGCTTCCGGGTACTTGGGGTCAATCTTCTAGCCAAATAGGCAGCACAAAAAATCCTGGCTATTTTGCGCCCGCATTCTATCGCGTTTTTGGCGAATTTGAGCCAAATCATAAAGCAACATGGGACAGAGTCATAGACAGCTCTTATGCGTTAATCAATAGATCGCCCGGAGCCGCAAGGGGGCTTATTCCCGACTGGATTAGGAGAAACGGTACATCCACTGGCGGGGCGGGCTACAATGCCTACCGTGCCGGAGATGCGCTATACAGAGATGCCATACGCGTATATTGGCGGCTTGGAACCGATTACTTATGGTACGGCGAACCGCGCGCTAAAGAATTTCTCGACAAAGCCATCGCCTTTTTGGAAGGTTTAGGCGGGCCAGCAGCAGCGAATTTTTTTGAGATGAACGGGAACTTACTCCCCGAAAACGACATTGAGAGAATAGCAGACAGAACCATAGTCCGCTCGCGCCGTGAGCATAGCCACCTAACTGTAGGCATGTGGGCGGCAGCGGCAATAGGCACAGGAAACGTTGAGTTAGCCGAAAAATACAGCGAACGGCTAATATCTTTCTACGAAGGCGGTGACTACTGGGGCAACGCAATAGACCCAACTCCCGGAGGCGGAAGAACAATCAACATCAGCGGCGTGCCTACATTAGTGCCAGAAGATACCTTGCGCAACGAAACGTATTTCGACCAATTCCTCGCATGGTTCGGCGCATCAATGCTGGCTGGCGTTCAAAGAAATATATGGGAAGACTTAAAAGACGGCATTCCAACCCCAACGCTACATGCCACAACCAACAAGCCCCGCATACACATAACCAACAAGAGCATAGCGCTAGAAAACCTCCCACCCAACGCAAAAGTGGAAGTGTACAACCTCAACGGCAAGCGCATATACTCAGCCACTCCCCACTCCCCACTCCCCACTCCCTTATCAATCCAAATCCAAACAAAAGGCATATATATAGTCCATGTCCAGGGTTTTGCTCCCCAACGCATAGCCATACACTAACTTGGCACGCTTTTTGCAATCTGCAGTATATGATTCGTTCTCTTTATACTGCGGCCACCGGCATGAAAGGCAACCAAACCTTTGTGGATACCATTGCTAATAACCTTTCTAACGTAAATACAATTGGTTTTAAAAAGCAGAAAGTTGAATTTGAAGACTTAATTTACCAAAGCCTGCAAAAGCCTGGCGGCGAAATGGAAGACGGAAACCGCGCTCCGGTTGGCATAGAAGTGGGCTTGGGTTCCCGCGTTGTGGCCATAACTCGATCCTTTATGCAAGGTAACTTAGAGCAAACCGGCAATGATACCGATGTTGCCATTGAAGGCAGCGGTTTTTTCCAAGTACGCTTACCCAACGGCGAAATAGGCTACACCAGAAACGGAGCATTTAAAATAAACGATGAAGGCTACTTAACCACAAGCCAAGGCTATCTATTAGACCCTCCGGTAAATATTCCAAACGATAAAACTTACCTAACCATAACCGCCGAAGGCGAAGTGACCTGCTACAGGTCGGGGCAAAACACATCGGAAGTTTTAGGGCAAATAGAGCTTGCCAGGTTTGTGAATCCATCAGGATTGCTTTCAGAAGGCGGCGGTATTTATCTCCAAAGCGATGCCAGCGGCACGCCTGTAATAGGCTTGCCGGGCGAAGAAAATCTTGGGCGTTTAAGAAACCAGTTTTTAGAAAGCTCAAATGTTCAAATGATAGAAGAAATGGTTGGCATGATTATAGCTCAACGCGCCTACGAAATAAGCTCAAAAGCCGTAACCACAAGCGATGAAATGCTACAAACAGCAAATAACCTAAAGAGGTAATAAAATGTCTCGCATTTGGAAAATCCTGTTAATCCTAATAATTGGGGTTCAGACATCTTTCTCAGCGCAGCTTACCATCACGCTAAAAGCTAAAGCAGATATTGAACCAGGCGTTGTTTACTTGGGGCAAATTGCGAATATTAAAGGAGAGCCAGAGCTTGTAAAGAGGATTGCCGCTGTGGAAGTTGGCAAGGTTATGGAGCCGGGGCGAAAAACCAGAGTTACAGAAAGAGCCGTAAGAGATTTTTTTATAAAGTCTGTTGCCGGTAGCCAAAATGCGGTTTTTAACGGGGCAAAATTTTGCGATGTAGTAGCCCGTTCCGAGCTAGTTTCGGCGGATTCTCTAAGAACTCTTTTGCTAAGGGAAGTTCGCTCGCGAATGCCTGCGAATTTGGAAGAGGGCAAAGATTGGATTTTTGAAACTTCAAAAGTTCCGAATAGTCTTGATGTCCCAAAACATAACAGTAAAGTTTTGCTAACTCTTTCTCCGAATTTCACAGGTATCGGGCAGGAAATAGCAACGGTGCAGGTTTTCAATGGGAAAAAAATTATTTCAAAGCACAGTATTTCATTTACAATTCGCCGTTTTGACCATGTGGCAGAATTAAAAAACGGAATTCGCAAAGGTGAAATGATTGCCGAAAATGATTTTAAAATGGTGTGGCAGGAAACAACTTTCCAAAAAAGGAAAGTTATAAAAAAAGCAGAAGAAGCCATAGGCAGAACGGCAATTCGCCAGTTAAGAGCCGGTGATATTTTGGTTGACAACGCCTTAACCGCCCCCTATGCTGTTAAAGAAGGCGAATCTGTTCGGGTATTTGTGCGCATTGGCGGGGCAGTTGTTCAAACAAACGCAGTCGCTCAAAGAAATGCATTCAAAGGGCAAACCATTTCGTTGAGAAACCTAGACACCGGCAGGGATATTTTAGCCACGGTGTCTGAAAAGGGCGAAGCGTGGGTTAATTAGAAATCGGCAAATCCCCCAACAACCACACAAAAGGAGCAGAAACGACAAAATTTCATCTTTACCCTTGTTTTTTTGGAAAAAAATTGCTATATTTAGGTTTGAATTTAATAGGAAATATTTATGGCAGCAGTAATTCGCTTGGCAAGGTTCGGAAAACGCCACTATCCCACATACAGGGTTGTGGTAACAGACAGCCGCAAGGCTCGTGACGGTCGCTTTTTGGAGCAACTCGGCTTTTATAACCCAAATTTAAAAACACCAGATGTTCGTTTTGAATTTGAAAGGGTTATGCATTGGCTTGGTGTTGGCGCCCAACCATCCGATACCGTGCGCTCTTTGCTAAAACAGCAGGGCATCATGGCTCTTTTTCACGAAAAACGCGCAGGTCGCAGCATTGAAGGCAAAACCCCGGTTCCGCAGCCTTTGAAAGCTAAAAAGGCAAAGCTAGGCCCAAAGGCTAAGGCTAGAATAGAGGCTGAAAAAGCAGCAGCGGCGGCTCCAGCAGAGGCACCGGCAGCAGCAGCTCCAGCCGAAAGCTAAAATGAGCTCCTTTGTGGCTGTGGGGCGCTTAATGCGAACTCACGGTATTTTTGGCGATATTTTGTGCAAGCCTCTCACTCATAATTTAGAGAGGCATTCTCTATTAAAAAAGGTTTATTTGGAATTTTCAAACGGTAATGTTAAAGAGGCAAGAATTTCGCATTCTGAAATTTATGGCGATTTGTGGAGATTTCGTTTTGAGGGCTTAGGTTCGCCAGAGGCTGTTCAGCCTTTTGTTGGTGCTTATATTCTAATCCCAGAATCTGAAAGACTGCCTGCACCAGAGGGTGAGTTTTATTTTAGCGATTTTGAAGATTTCGTGGCAATAGATAGCAGCGGAAGCTTGGTAGGCAAGGTTCTAAAAGCAACCGAAATGCCATCTGTAAATGTTTTTCATCTGCTTATCAAAGAAAAAGAAATAGTCGCCCCATGGATAGACGATTGCATTTTGAACGTTGATATGGAAAACAAAAAGATAACGGTAAATCTGGAGTTTATTCAGGCGTTAATATGAGGGCACGGCCATGCTCCATGTCTGAAATCTGCCTAGATTTTACCCCTATCTTGGCGGCAAGCTCGCTCTGCCGCATTTCCAGCAGGATAAAAATATATGAAAAACAGCAACAGGCCAATGTAGAAGTGGCAAAAATGCCTAAACCGTCACCCTCGGCATAAGAAACATAATCGTGCTTGAAGCCATAGCCGAAGAAGAAGGCGTTCCGCAGATATTCTGCCAAAAGAATTCCAATTACGCAGAAATGGGCGCAAACACCTGCCTAGCCATAAACGGCGAAATAACCCAATCCTGCCAAGCCACCCCCATCCTCCAGCCGCCGCAGCAGCCGCTGTACGGACGCGATTCATCGCGTCCCCCTCCGCTCTACTACAATCTCCACGGCCAACCGCTCGGCACCCAAAAACCCACCGCCCCAGGCGTGTACATCGAAAAACACGGCAAACACACACCCCTACTGAATTTTCTATCTTATATGCCATGCTGCAAGGCAGGATTATAAATAAAAGCAAAATTTCAATTTTGCGCATGGTGAAGTTTGGCTTCTATGCCTTTATGGCTGTTATAGTAATGACCTTTTCTGTTATTTATATTACTGCGCAAAAAAGATATAGCCATAAATATCACGAAGACGCTTTAAGAAGCTCCGCCTATACCAAGTCCGTGCTGCTGAATGATTATTTTAAGGCTGACCTGGCGCATTTAGAAGTGATGAGCAAATCTCCCATAATAACTGCTTTTATGGCAAACCCCAACGACACAAGCATTCATAGCTACTATTGGAAAGAATTGCAAAGCTATAAAAATTTGCTGCAAGAACACAGAAAAATATTTTTCGTAAGCAACACAGATAACCGTTTTTATTTTGACACAAACTACGCTTATGTTGTAAACGCAAAAGATCCAGGTTCCTATTGGTACGACTCCACCTTGTATAGAACGCCTTTATACAATTTTAACATAGATTTCGACAAAGACTTGGATACAACCCTTATGTGGATTAATTTTCCGGTTTTTCACGAGGGCAAATCGGTTGGGGTGCTTGGCGTTGGGATCGATATAGACAGTTTTGCAAGCGAAATGGAAAAGACTTCGGGAATAGCGAGAAACTTTATAATATTTAATGAAAATAAAGAGTTACTGCTTTACAAAAGCCACGATCATATCAAAAACAAAAGTAGTGTGCTGTCTATTTTGCCGGAAACACTTGTTGATGAACTTTTGGAGCTTTTAGAAACAAAAGATTATAACTTGCTTTTCAAAGGCGACACAGCATATATTATAAACAGAGTTCCATTTATGTCTAGCTATCTTGTGGCAAGCGCAAAAACCGATTTTATAGTGGGTTTAGGAGAATTTTACCTTATTGGCATTTTGTTGCTTTTTATTGTTACCTCAACATTCTTGATTATTCTGTACAAATTCATAAAGACCATACTGAGCCCCTTGCATTATTTTAGCAGTTTAACCAACACTATTCTAAAAGAAGTTCCAATCTACATAGCGGTTTTCGACAGCAGCGGCAAAATAACTCTTATAAGCCGCCATATGAGCGACCTGCTGTGCAAAGGCGATATCTTAGAAGAATTTAGGAGCAAAAAAGGTTTTTACGAGGCAACAAAAGAATTTGGAGTGAACAATGGCAAAAGCAATTACTTTAAAATAGTCAAAATGGATATGGAACAGCAGGAAAGCGATGAACAGAATTCTATTATATACCTATTGGATGTGAGCGAGCAGATGTATTTGGCAAATACCGATGTTTTAACGAACATTGCCAATAAAAGATATTTCAATGAAAGAGCGAAAGCAGAATTTAACAACAGTCAGAGAGATAAAATGTCCATAGCATTTCTTATGCTGGATATAGATTTTTTTAAAAAATTTAACGATAAATTCGGGCATTTGGCTGGCGATGAAATTTTAAAGGAAATAGCAAATGTTTTGGCTCAAGTAGTTGAGCGCAAAACAGATTTGGTTGGCAGAGTTGGCGGCGAAGAGTTTGCCGTAATGCTTCACAGTACCGATTTAGGCGGTGCAAAAACAGTGGCAGAAAAAATTCGCTCAGAGATTGAAAACAGAGCTTTCCAAATTGGCGGCATTCAAGAAATAATCAAAATAACTGTGAGCATAGGCGTTTATTCTGCTGTTCCGCACTCTTCTGCAAATTTAAAGCAATTCCTCGAAGAGGCAGATAAAAAGCTTTACGAAGCAAAATTTTTGGGCCGCAACAGGGTGTGTTGCTAACCGCAATAAAACATTTCGCGTTCCCGCATTGCCTTGCGTTCACTCGCTGTGCGGTGATTATAGCCGCATAAATGCAGCAAGCCATGCACAAGCACTCGCTTTAATTCCTTGTAATACGAATTGCCATAAGCTGGTGCTTGTTTTTTAACATGCTCTTCGGCAATGTAAATTTCACCCAGGAGCCCAGGCTCGTTTAAAGCAAAGGAGAGCACGTCTGTAACGCAGTCCAGTTTGCGGTATTTGCGGTTAAGCTCTCTTTGTGTTGCGTTATCGCAGAGGATAACGTTTACTGAGGCTTTCTTTTTCTCAGTTCTTAATAGAGCCTCGGCTAGAGGCTCCAGCAATTTTTGCCAGGGAAATTTCTTATTTGAAACTGAGAAAAAAGAAATTTTATAGCTCATACCATTTTTTGAATACGTCAATGATTTGCCCAGCTTGCGCTTTGTTGCTAACATTGAATTTGCTGCGCTGTTTCTGCACGCCTTGCACCTTTTGGTAGCGGCGCAGAGTTACTTTTGCCTCGCCAAAATTGCCGTCGGGCCCTTTTTCCTGGTATAGGAAAGCAATGGTGGACCATGCGCCTTTTGAGAGGTATTCTTTAGCGAGTTCTTTTACGATGATTTCGCCGTTTTCATCTATCTGTTCGACTGTAGGTTCTGTGTTTTCTGTCATGGGTGGGAATGTAGAAATTATTGCACCCTGTCAAACCATACGCCTCTGAACGTTTGAAAACGCCAAACTTGCCTGCCTTCTATGGTTATGTAATATTCTGCTTTTGCACCGTCGCTTCTGGTGTAAACAACTTGGTAGCAGTCAACGCCTTGAATGCGGCGGCGTTGGCCGGTGTATCTGGCGTTTACTACCCAGGCTTCTGGCTTGAATGATATTTCCCAGGCTGGCGAAAGCACTTTGAGTTCTTTGTTTGGAGTTGTGGAATCTATTTTTTCGGTTAAAAAGTAAAAAAACTCTTCTGGGAGAGCATCGTTTTCAAAGGTGATGAGGCCATGGCTTTGTTCGCCCCGCCAGTAAACTGCGGCAGGTTTCTCTGTGTAATCTCTAAAGCTCCATTCTACTGAATATAAGCCGCTTCTTATGGTATTTTGCCAAACAGGGGTGTTTTTTGCCAAGTCGTAAACTCCTGTTGTGTGCATTGAAAAGGAAGTGTCTATGGCGCGATATTGCGTTTCAGATGAGAACCTTAGGCTATCTCCGTTTTTACTAACGTGGATTCTAGCCGTTATGGGGTAAAGTTTGCCATTTAATGGAAGACTTGCGGAAAACCAGGCATCTTTGGCCTGCGCTAAGCCAAAAGCCAAAAAAAATAAGAGGAGTTTAGCCATCTACTAAGCGGCTTGAAAGCTCTTTGCTGAACTCAGGTGTATTGTAATAGCCGCTTTCTGCTCGTTCTCTTGCCAAGCTAATTTTTTCTTCCCGAATTTCTGGCAGGGCATTTGCTCTTGTTTGCACCAAGGCTTCTATGGAGCTTTGACCGGAGCCAGATATTGAAACATTGGCTGAAGCGTTTTCGGTGGCGGCTTTGTTTTTTTGAGTTTCTTTTTTAATTTGAATAGCAGAATCGCCGGTTCTCTTAACCTGCTCTGCGCTGTTTTGTGCGTAAATGTTAGAAATCTGCATAATATTACCTCTATTGCAACTTATCGGTTAATATAGAAAAAAACTTTAGTCATTTCACAACAATCAAGCGGGCCGTGCTTGTAGGGCCAGATCTGACTTTCAAAAGATACACCCCAGTGGGCAAGGCTTGCAAGCCCAAGTGAATTTCGGTATTGCTCCCGGCATGAGATGCTATTTTGTGAAGGCTTGCGTTGAAGAGCAAAATTTCGTCTAGCACTGAATTGCTGCTTATAATTAAGGTCTTGCCGCTCCAATGCACGGAATCTATAAGGTCTATTGCTGTTTTTTTTTGGTCTTCTTTAATATTCTGTGCCCAAGCACTGAAAGCCAGCAACCCATACGCAAATAATATTTTTTTGAACAGCATATATATAATGTAGAATTTTTCTACATTACCCTACCCGTGAGAATACAGAAGCTAAAAATTTTCGGTTTTAAGTCCTTTGCGCAAAAAGTGGAAATCCAGTTTGAAGGCAATGGGTTAACCGCCATAGTAGGCCCAAATGGCTGTGGCAAGTCTAATATAGTAGATGCCATTCGCTGGGTTATGGGCGAGCAGCGCGCAGGGCAACTGAGAATGGATAAAATACAGGGCGTTATTTTTTCCGGAACCGAAGAACGGCCAGCCATGAGCATGGCAGAGGTCTCCTTGGTAATTGAAAACGACCGTGGGCTTCTACCCTCTGAGTACTCCGAAGTAGTAATCACCAGGCGCCTTTTCAACAACGGCGAATCCGAATACCTAATAAACAACCAGGCATGCCGCCTCGCAGACATAAGAAACATCTTCGCAGACACAGGCATGGGCGCAAACTCCTACTCGCAAATGGACCAACGAATGGTAGATGCCCTGCTCAGCGACAAAGCAGATGAGCGCAGATCGATTTTCGAAGAAGCCGCAGGCGTAGGCAAATATAAAAAGCAAAGAAAAGAAGCCGCATCGCAACTCGAAAAAGTTCAAATAGACATGGATCGCATAGCTGTAGATTTGCAATATGCAAAAAACCAGTTTAGGCAACAGGAAAGAATGCTCACTCGAGCGCAGGAGCTTCGCAAATTAAAAAACCGCTTAAAGGAAATTGATGTTTCAATCAATATAGGGAAATACGCAGAAAGCAAAGCCTCGCTGCACACGCTTTCCGCCACCAAAACAAAAAGCGGAACCGAACTGGAGACCTTGAAAACAAGGCTAACCGAATTGGAAACCAAAATAGAGGAAAAACGGCTTTTAATAACAAGCGAAGAAGAGGACTGGCGCGAAAGCGAGCGTGAAGTCTCCCTTGTTTCAACAGAAGTCGCAAAACTAAACGAAGCATATATATATCAGCAAAACAGAAACAAGGAACTGGAAGAAAACGCAGAACATTGCGAGCGTGAAATCAGCGAAAGCGAGAGCGGCATTTCGGCATTGAAAGAAGAACTGCAAAGTTTGGAAAGCGAATCAATTTTGCAAGATACAAGAGAACGCGTGGAGCAATTGCGCGCAAGCCATAGAGAGCTTTCCAACAAGAGACTGCTCTTTGTTCAAGAAGAAAGCAAGCTCAAAGGCGCATGGCAGCGCACCGATGCAGAAATAGAAATGCTGGGCGAGCGAATATCTCAAGCATCAAAGGAAATTCAAAATTTAAATTCTCAAATTGAAGAATTGGAATCGCTTAAAAAAAGCAAGGAAAGCAAGCTTGGCGAAAGCAAAGGCGAGTCGGAAATTTTGCAAGAAAGGCAAAGCGTTTTAGCAAACGAAAAAGCCGACTTAGGCGAAGCTCTGGAATCTTTGACAAATCAAAAAATAGAGTCCATGTCTCGCGTTAACCGCTTGCAGTCTTGCACAGAAAATTGCGAATTTATTGATTACCTAAATTCAGCGACAAGCGATAAATTGAATATTTTAAAGGTAAGCCTAGAAGAAGAACGCAAAAAAGCAGATTTAATAAACTCTCAAATAACTGCGGCAAAAGAAAGAAGCAAAGAAATAGATATTCTAATAGCAAATGCCGCAGAAGAAAAGCAGCAGGCAGATTCTCAGGTAAGAACCGCTATTTCGGAACTGGAAATTGCAAAGGTAAAAAGCAATGCGCTTGCAGAGCAAAAAGAAAGGCTGGAGCAAAGCGTTTCAGTTTTTGAAAATCGCTTGCAGGAATTAAAAAGTTCCAAGGATTCAAATGCGGAGTTGAGTGCTGCGGCAAGCGAGCTTAATAGGGTAGAACAAGATTTTGAACGCATAGACACCGAGCTTGGAGAGCAAGAACGCTTGCTCAGTTCGCTTATTGAAAAAGAAAACCGTTTGCGCATTATTAAAGAAAAAATTCAAAATTTTAACAGTGTCCTTGTTTTGCGAAGCGAAGAGTTAGAGGCTATAAATAGCAAAAAAGAAAGTTTGGAAAAAGAGCTTGAGGAAAAGGCTATTCAAATAGAAAGGCAGCAAGAACTTTTGAGTGCTAAGGAAAAGCTCAGAGATGCGGCTCGCGAAAAGTATAGCGTTATGTCTGGAGACTTGGAAGAATGGCGAAGCGAAGTTAGAGGAATAAACCATTCTCTGCGCGATAAGGAAAGAAGCATGCACGAATTGGAACTTGCTATACAGGCTTCCGGCACTTCTTTGGAAAGGGTGCGTGAGCGTATATTCCAGGAATACGAATTTGATTTGGAAAAGGAGCCTGGGGAACAAGCCTTCACACCCATAAGCACTGATGAACGAGATGCCGGTTTTGAAATGCGTGATTTGCAGGAAAAAATAAAGACAATAGGTCCAGTTAATGCAACCGTTGCAGAAGATTTTGAAGCAGAACGTGAAAGAGTGCTGGCAATAGAGGCTCAATTCAACGATCTGGCGAAAGCTAAAACTTCGTTATCCACAGCAATAGAAAGGCTAGATATAGTAGCTCGTGACCGTTTTTTAGACACTTTCCGCAAAATACAGCGAAATTACCAAGAAGTATTCGCAAGTTTAATGCCCGGGGGCGAAGCTCTCCTCGCCATGCAAAGCGACCTTGACCCTCTAGAAGCAGAAATTGAAATAAACGCTAGGCCTACAGGCAAAAAAATGCGCGGTGTCCGGGCTTTATCCGGTGGAGAGCGAGCTTTGACTGCCACATCCCTGCTTTTTGCCCTTTATATGGTAAAACCCTCCCCTTATTGCATACTAGACGAAATTGACGGACCCTTGGACGATGCCAATATTGGGCGTTTTTTGGCTCTTTTGCGCCGTTTTAGCCACCAAACCCAGTTTGTAGTCATTACCCACAATAAAAGAACCATGGCTGGTTGCGATATGCTCTATGGAATAAGCCAGGAAATGAAGGGTATAAGCAAGGTTGGCTCTGTGCGTTTGGAAGAAATTAGCGAAAATTAAGATTTTTAAGAATTAACACTAGACAAGTCGAAAATATTTTTCTATATTTGACCCTGCGATACCCTTTATGGAGATATTATGAAAACTTTACGTTTTGTTGTTGCTGCTGCTGTTGCTTTAGGCAGTGTTTCTGCTTTTGCTACGAATGCCCGTGTGGAATCAATGGGAAAGAGTACCAGGTTTATTATGGACGATATATCCATTTTCGATAACCCTGCAAATATGAACCTTTATCCGAATTTCCTCATAGGAGAACTAGGTCATTACATGGGCCCTGCGGCAGATGCCGTAGGCGCTGGTGAAAATCACGATCCTTTCGATCCCTGGTTCGGAGGTATTTTTGCTTTGGGCATAGGTGCTGAAAAATCCATTTCTATCGGCGGCGTTTTGAACCGCAGAGATGAAAGGCTATTAAGATTTTTTCCAGATAGAATAAGAATAGGAGATGGGCCAAACGATGTCTTGAATGCTCCAGATCCAGCTACAAATTTCGATGGCTTTTTGGGCGCAAGCCTTGGCAGAGTAGCGTTAGGCGCACATATATACGTAGCTCACCAAGATGGCGTAGATAAAGAAGGTCGCTTGAATAACGCTGCTTTTGTTTCTGCTCTTCAAACCGATTTGGGTACAAACATTGAAATTTCAAATAGCATGTCTTTTGAGCTTTCTGGCGGCGCTGCTCGTCTTCAGTACGGTTCAAGCCGTTCCGATGGCCTCTTCGACACCGACTTAATGTCTTTCTTTGGTCGCACAAGACTTTTCTCAAGGGTAAACGCTATAAACGGCAACCTAATCCCAGCCGCTTCTGTATATAATATGAACGCTCCTGGTCGCGATGAGTTCGAAGTTAATTTGGGTATGGGTGTAGACGCCGCTTTCGATAGAGGTTTTTTCTGGCTTGGCTTGAATGGCTTTTACAATAAGCAACGCGCTGGTTCAACTTGGCAATACATAGATGGCTTTACCGTATATACCGATGAAGGCAATTACAAAGATATAGGCAAGGATGCATGGGGCGATAGCAGAACCACTTTAGATAAAATCGGTGGAACAATCAGCTTTGGTATCGAAAGAAATATTTGGTGGGATTGGTTCGTAATTCGCGTTGGCGGCCAAAAGACAATCGCTTATGCAGATTACGCAGGTAATAAAGCTAATTCATTGAGCATTCTGTGCCCAGCCAGAGGTAAAGACAATGCCGGCTGCGATGGACCTGGAAACTTCTTTATCACCAATCCTGTTAACGATGGCACAATAGACGATAACGTAGGTTTTGGCTTTGGTGTTAACATCGAAGAAAAACTGAAAATCGATGCCACTGTAACAGAAGATTTGCTGTTCCGCAATCCTTTCCAGGGCGGCAGCCGCATACTAAGCAGAATTTCTGCAACTTACTCGTTCTAAGCATTTCGTAGCGAATGTTTAGAATCGCTATTTTCGCACTATTATTAGCCTCTTGCGCAGACCCTTCTTTTAGGGTGCACGAGCGGTTAGAAAGCGCTCTGCAGGCCGATTTAGAGAGCATGGTAGCGCAGATAATCAAGGGTTCCAGTAAAGAAAATGTTTTAGATACCCCCTACTTTATTATAAGAGATTTAAGAGAGTTTCGTGGCGATACCGCCAAAATCTACTCTGCCTACGCAGAAGTTGATTTTTATTATTTTAAAAACATAAAAGTAGCTGAAAAACGCAAATTCCGTTACGATGCTCGCCGTCGTTACTGGGACAGGTATTTTAAGGAATGGTTTTTTATTAATTGAGCACTCGGCTCTGAAAAATTACTCCATCACTCCATGCACAATCAACTGAACGCTTTCTATTTCTTTGTAAATGTTGCGACGAGCTTCAAAGACTAAATTTACAGTGCCTTTTTGGAGTGCTCCTGCCAAATGAGGTTTGTTAAAGGCAATAGCGACAATTGAGGTGCGGCCCTGCACCGCATAAAAGCGCAGGTGGCCGCCTGTTAAAGGCTTTAGGTTTCTCACTAAAACCTGCCTTGCCAGGAATATAGGGTAGGGATTTTCGTTTCCAAAGGGTTCCAACTTTCTTAACTCGTTCAAGAAATTCATATTGATTTCAGCGAGCGAAACTTCCAAATCGTAATGGCTGGCTTCTTCTGGCGAAGGCACAAAATCTTGAATATCGGCTTGTTCTTCCATGCGGGTTCTAAGCTCGTTTATTTTTTCTGCCGCTATGTTAAAGCCTGCGGCTTTAACATGCCCGCCCCAGCGAATGAAAATATCTCTGCATGGATAAAGTGCTCCGTGCCAATTAAACGAGCCGGCAGAGCGAGCGCTTGCAGTGGCGATTCCATCGCTTTGAACGGAAATTATAGCCGTTGGCCGCCTGTGTTCTTGCGCCATGCGTGCCGCTACTATTCCTATAATGCCTATATTCCATTCCAGTGAGTCTATTATCAAAACCTTTGGCAAATTATCGCCGTAAATTTCTCCAAGCCTTTTAATTGCGTATTTATGAATGTCCAGTTCCATTACCCTGCGTTCTGTGTTGCACTCTACGAGCTTGTTATACAGGCTCTCTATTTCTTCCTTGCTTTTGCACAAGAGAAAATTGAGAGCGGCATCGGGGCTTTCCATTCTGCCTGGAGCATTCAAAAGCGGAGCCATGCGATAGTGCATATCGTTGCTGGTTACAAAATTTTTATCTATTGCAATTTTTTCGTATAGCACTTGAATAGAGAGGCAATCGGAGTTTGAAAATTTAATCATTCCCTTTCGAATTAAAGAAATGTTTTCTGGGCTTAAAGGAACAATATCTGCAAGAGTGCTAAGCGAAACCATGGGCAAATATCGCTCTAAATCGCTTAAAGGCTTGCCTGTTTTTTGGTAGAGGGCATCTAAAAATTTATATGCTACCCCTGCGGCGCACAGGGATTTATTTGGGTATTCGCAGCCTTCTAAAAAGGGATCTAATATAGCATCTGCATTTGGCAAGCCCTCACCGGAGGGCTTGTGGTGGTCTATAACCAAAACCTGCATTCCGAGTTCTTTTGCTGCCTTTATTTCTTCTCTTGCAGTTATGCCGGTATCTACTAAAATTAAAAAGTCGGCTCCGGCATCTTTCATTTTTTGAAGAGCGTTTGTTGAAAGCCCGTAGCCTCCGTTAAAGCGGTTTGGAAGCATCCAGCTTGCAGGCAACCCCCAATCGCCAAGTGCACCGACTAAAATAGCCGTGCCAGAAATACCGTCTAAATCGTAATCGCCATAAACCCAAACATTTTTTTTATTTTTCTTAGCCTCTACAACAAGCTCTATTGCTCTGTCTATATTTTTAAGCAAAAATGGGCTGTGCTCGCAAGGCATATCCCAATTCAGCCAATTATCTGCCTCTTCTGGAGTTTTAACTCCCCGCAAAACCAAAAGCCGAGCCAGAAGTATAGAAACCTTATGCCTTTTCGCTATTTCCAATGATAAACTTTTTGCCATGTAGGATATATAATATAGAAATTTCTACATTACCATTAATGTCAAACATTTTGCAAAGTCAGGGTTCAAACTCAATGGATAGCGTGCTAAAATTTGATAAGTTTTCGCAATCGCTTCATCAAGGGTTTAGTAAAAATTTTTCAATAGAAACAATTTTAATATTTGTATTCTTAGTTATTATACTCGTTATATCGCTAGTGCTTTACGAAATACACCGCTCAAACAAAGCCAGGCTAAAGTTGCTGAATTTGGCTTGGCAAAGGTTTAATGAGCATGTTGGCCGCTTAAAGCTGAATTCGAGCAGCATATCCTTATTAAGCGACATTGCCGGGAAAGCCAACCTTCAAGATCCTTATTCCATAGTTAAATCTCCGCATGTATTCGAAAGTTCTCTCGAAAATTTTTACGAAAGCGAGAAAATTTCTTCAATGTCGAACGAAACGCTTGCGAGTATAAGAGAGCTTAGGAAGGTGCTTGAGTTTTTGCCTCTTTCAAGAGAAATAGCTTTCACATCAACAAGGCAATTTGAAGTTGGCGAGAAATGCTTTGTATTGGTCCCGGATAGTGGGCCGCCAAGTCATAAGGGCTTATGCGCTATATTAAGCATAGAGGAAAAAAAGTGGTCTATCGAACACCCCGAAGGCTCTCTTATTCCCGTTGGAACTTGGGCTAAAATGAACTTAACCAGAGGCGGCGATGCAGAGTATTCCTTTAAATCTCAGGTACTTAGCAGTTCAGATGGTCAACTTGTCCTAAGCCACGCCTGTAAGCTCAACCGAGCACAGCAAAGGAATTGGGTGCGAGTAGATGTAAACATACCTGTAGAGGTGATACAAGTAGCAGATGACCGCATAGGCGATATGTTCTACGGCACCATAGTAGATATGTCGGGTGGAGGCTTTGGCATGGCTCTTCCGGCTAAGCTGTCTAATGGGACTACCTTGAAACTGAACTTCGAGCTTCCAGGTCAAGGTCCAATAGCCGACCTGGCAGTGAAGGTTGTCCGGGTTGCAGGTTCCTTTAAAAATGACCCCTCAAAAATTATTCATAGCGTAGCTTTTGACGGAGACGTTGTAAAAGTCCAGGAACAAGTAACACAGTACGTGTTCGAAAAACAACGTCAAGATGCCAAAATTAAGCAAAATTAAGCAAAATTAGGCTCTTTTTTCACTTTTATTGGCATTTAAGCTCTTTTTTTTGTTCATTTGCAAAAAAAAAATGTATATTACCTCCGTGCAGCTACACAATATAATTTCAAGAATTCGCGGCGAGAGCAGGACACTTGGCTTGGACATAGGCCATCGCCTGCTGAAGTTGGCCGTTGTTGAGCATAAAAAGGGCTCTAGAAGCACCTTGATTGCTTTGGAACAGGAGTCTATACCCGAAGGTGTCATAGTCGATAACGAAGTAAAGAACCCTGCTGTTTTCATAGATAGTGTGCAAAGAATGCTTATGAGAGCCTTGCCTGGAGGCGCGGATGGCGACTTTGTGATTTCAGTTAACTGGACTTCTGGCATTTTATGCGACAGAATTCTAGTTAAGCCTCAGCCTGTAAAGGCCGCTAAAATTCCAGAAAACGAGCTTATACTACAGGCTGCCATGGGCAGAAGCCCCTTCGACGATTCTGGCAACGTGCTCGACTATGCCGTTATGGAGCGCAGAGAAGAAGGAATAGAGGCTATGATTGTAGCCGCCAAAAAAGACGTGCTCGCCAGTTGGGTAAATCTCTTTCAAGCCTTGAGTATAGACTTGGCAGCCATAGATGTAGATGTCTTTGCTTTAAGCAATATATACTCCCTTAGCGTGGAGCAACAACAACACGATGACTACGGAGCCGGCTACGGCGGCGACGACGACGATCCCGCTTTGCTTTTGAACTTGGGGTACAGCCAATCTTATTTGGCATTCCTGCGCAAAGGCACTTTTAGCACAGCTCGCTCCATCACAGGGTGCTCGGTTCAATCTTTTCAAGAGCAGCTTGCCGGTTCCTTGGAAATTTCAACCGAACAAGCAGGCGATTTATTAACTGGAACCAATAACGAAGAAATCGACATGGAAGATCCAAAAGTAAAATCTGCGATGGAATTTGTTTTTGATGAAATATCCATGAAAATAGACACCGCAATTCGCTATTTCAGTTCTTCAGATAATTACAAGAGGCCTTCCAAAATGGTCGTAGTCGGCGGTGCAGATATAAAAGGATTAACTCAGTTCCTGTCAGACAGGTTCTCCATGGATATCCTTCTGCTGGATCCTTTTAAGACAGTAGAAGTAGATCCTGTTCGTTTTCGTGGAACAGATCTTAACGCCGTGTCTGGCATCTACCCTGTAGCCATGGGTCTTGCCCTAAGGAGATTCTAATGGTAAATCAACTTGAAATAAACCTTCTACCTCTTGAGTTCAGGCGTAAAAAGCGGGATTTATCGTGGCTTTCGAGCACGCAGGTTGTCTTGTCCACCATCGCAGTAATTTTGGTAACATTGACTTTATCCGTGCTTTACTCCCACATAGTTAAAACTACTTACGAACTGGAAAGCTCAGTTGCGCAAATAAATGAGGCTGTTGAAAAAGAGCGTCCTCTGCTGGAAAAAATAAAAGAACTGGAAGAAACTTTAAGAATGATAGAACAGAGAAGCGATGCTCTTCGCTCCATACAGGTTAGCCGCAGGCGCTGGGTTGTACTGCTCGAAGAATTGTCCACTGCGCTTATGCCCAACACTTGGATAACAAGCATAACTCAAAGGGAAGGCAAAATGGATGTGGACTGTGTAACTTGGGATTTTTCTGAAGTAGCAATGTATATGTTAAAACTAGAACAGCAAACGAATGTTATTACTGGCGTAAGTCTATCAAATATAAGTGCAGATAAAGTAGAAGGCGAAGATGCATACAGATTCTCTTTGGTCGTTAATTTCGATCTAGGGTATGGTATGGAAACAGGAGTGCGTTGATATGAACATAGGTATTTTTGACATAAGAGATAAAAAGAACCTAAAGAACGTCTATGCGGCGGTTGCTATTATCTTCTGCGTGGGCGTCAGCTATTACTTTTACGATTTTACCTGGACAGATTTCCAGAACAAAAAGCATGAATTGGTGGCTAACAGGGATGCTGCGCAAGAAGAGCTAGATAGAATAAATGCACAGAGGCCTCGCATACCAATGCTTGAAACAGAACTGCAGAATGCGCAGATGGAATTCGAAAGATTGAAGGAAATGTTCCCAGAAGAGGAAAAGGTTCCAAATCGTCTGAGAGATCTATATACCGCAGTCAGAACCTCTGGTGTTAATATACAGGCATTTAGGCCAAATGGCACAGAAGAGGAAGAGCATTTTATTAGAAATAATTACACCTTTAACATTAATGCCGGTTATCACATGCTTGGCTATCTGTTTGCAGAAATTGCTGGTTTCAATTACCCCACCTCCATAGATAACTTAAAGCTGACTCGTTCTGGCATAATAAGTCAAGAGGTAAGAAGGGCGGAAGACCATGGTTGGCAGGCTATAACCATGAATGTCTCTTTTGATTTAACTACATTTACCTCAAGGAGTAGGTAACTATGAAAAATTTTAGAACATACATTTCCGTTATAGCCTTGTTTTTGCTTGTTGGCACCTCTTATTCGAGTAATTCTGAAGTAGAATTTTCTTTGCTTCCGCCTCGCGTAGCCAGTGTTGCCGTGCAGAAAAATTCCGAATGGGAAGGGCTGATGGTAGTTCTGGAATCAAATTTGACAAAGGGTGCCGAGCCCGTTATCACCGATTCCACCATTGAATTATCCGTTGAAGGTTCGCATGGGCATTCTACCATGCTTCAGACTGCAAACAGCACTTTTGCCAGGGGTTTGGCCTGGTCAGATGGAAAGCTGGTATTCTATCTGAATAGAGGTGAAAGGCCAGCTGTGTTGCTCACGAATAATCGTATTCTTTTGCAAAAACATATAAGTCCGGGCAGGCTGGAAAATTGGCAGGCTTTGCCAACTGGCTTAAAAAGTTCCCAGTTTTTTTTGCCGAGTTTTGAACCCTTGGCACTTAGTTCTCGTGCTTTCGCAGACAGCATGCAAAACAGAAGAATAGAAACCGACTTGTCTTTAATGCAATCCATACAAGTTAAAAGAACAGATGCCTCCTACATAGTCACAGAAGAAATAGCTTCGCTTTTTCCTGGCCCGGCAGAAAGCAGGGTTCCTTTGGAAGCTTTGGAAATTGGCGATCGCTTGAAAGTGCTGTCGAGGGTAGGTCCTTTCTATAGAGTTCGTTTCAAAAACAAAGAAGGATACGTATTTCAAAGAGATGTAATGATAGAAGGCGGGCTTACAACAGCGCAAAGAGACGAAATACGCAGGCGCGGAAAGGAAGTTCCAGGCAATGTAGATAAAATTGTGGAAAAATACGGCTGGAGAGATATCGACAATATAGTTTACAGTTCTTATGGCCGCAGAGATCCTTTCGTGCAAGTTAGGTCGCTTGAAAGCGATGGCATAGACGTTGATCATCTAACTCTCGTGGGCATTTTTTATGAAAATGAAAGGCCAATGGCGCTACTCTCCAACAACAAAGTTAGAGGGCTTTCACATACGCTATACGAAGGTGATAGCGTTAAAAACGGTAGAATACTTAGAATTACACAAAATGGCGTGCTTTTCTTGTTGCAAGAATACGGGGTGAGTCGTCGGTACACAATGGACTTACCCGATAGGTTTGGGGGTAATTAAATGAAAGGGTGCTCAATGAAGAAAAAAATAATAGCTGTTGTACAGCTTTTTGTCCTTTGCTTGGCAGTTTCTTCCTTTTCCGCTGTAAGAAGCGATGGGAAGAGATATGACATTAGCTTTGTGAATGCGGATTTTGCTTCCGTCTTTCACGCAATCTCCCAGCGGGCGGGCATAGATATACTGCTCGCTCCAGATGTTCAAGGAACTCTTTCCATGAACGTTACGCAAAAAACGTGGCTGGAACTTCTGCAAATCGTATGCGATATGCAAGATCTCACCTGGATTTCAGAAGGGAACTACATAAGCGTGCAAAGAACTTCCTCTTATCAGCAAAGGGTGATAAGAGAGTCTGAGAAACGTGAGCAAAGCGATATGCTTGCTCCACTCGTGCGGCAGAATTTCCAAATCAAGCATGCCTCAGCTGGTGAGATGGCTGGCGTTTTGGAGTCCATGAAATCTTCGCGCGGTCGCATTTCAGTTGTAGAACGCAACAACGCCATAATAGTTTACGACACAGAAAGGCGCTTGGCTCAAATGAGAAACACCCTGAGAGAGCTGGATGTTGAAACTCTGCAAATTGTAATCACTGCTAAGCTAATGGTGGTAGATAGCCGTTTAATGAATGACTTAGGGGTTGATTGGTCTGTGCTTGGCATTGGTAGCTCAAGGCTTGGCGCAGGTATGCAAAATAGGCCAAGCGTTGCAGGCGCGGCGATCGAAGAAGGCGTAATCAGCGTTACTCCCACAACCGAAATTACCGTAAACGCTTTTGGCGGAAATATGGATGCTACGTTGGCAAGTATTTTAACCGATTCGCGTTCCGAGATTTTGGCAAGTCCGCAAATTTCAACCCTTGATCACACGCAAGCAGAAATATTCATGGGTTCTCAGGTTTCTCTAAGAGTTATGGATGAGAGCGGAAATGTTGCTTATCAAATGGTTGAAAGCGGTATAAAGCTAACAGTAACGCCTCATGTTGCAGGTGATAACAGAATATTGCTTGAGCTTCACCCCGAAAACAACGACTATGGCTGGGACAACAACCAATTGGTTATTCACAAGCAAGAAGCTAGAACAAGAGTTGTGGTTTCCGATGGCGAAACCGTTATTATAGGCGGTTTAACTAAAAATGAGGAAATGGAAGTAGAAGTTGGTATTCCTTTCTTGAAAGATATTCCTGTTTTGGGGAATTTGTTCAAGCGCACTCGCAAAGAAGTAAATAAAAGAGACTTGGTTATCTTTGTTACTCCTCGTATAATGCGAAACTATTTGGCTGCTCCTGCAGCAATCAGCGCAGCCCCTGTGGCAACCAGCGTGAGCAACGAAGCATTAGCAGACGATGATGACTACGATGACGGATGGGATGGATGATAGATAACGGCCGGTAATGATATTAAAGGCTATATATCTACTGTTGCCGTTTTTAGCGGCACCCCCCGCTTTCATGGCGTTTATTAAATGGAAGAATTTTTCATTTAGAGATAAGTTTGTAGCGATTGAATTTTTAGGCTTCTTCGCTTTTTTTGCATTTAATTTCTTTTTTACTTACCAGCATTTTTATGCAGAATTATCTTATACATACCTGCTTAGAATAGTAGATTTGGTTTTTTTGCTATTTGTAATTCAAGTAGATTTATCTTATTCAATAAACAAAAAAAGGCTTTTGAAAATCGCTTCTCTTATTTTTATAAGTACTATACTGCAAATTTCGCTCTATAATTTTCTTGGCAATATTTACGGAATAGAACTTTGGACTTTGCTTGCTACGCTATTTTCAATTTACATTGCCTTGAATATGGGCAGAGAGTACTATTTAACGGCGTATATATCTAAAATGTCCATATATATGCTTATTTTGCTGTTAATACCCACTCTTTTATTTGACCTTTATGCTTTTAGAATATTCTTTGTTGGTTTGGTTTTCTATTTGAGCATGGAAAAAAGGCAGCGCGAGCTTGCTGGTTTTCAAAATACCGTTGAAAGACTGCATAACGAGCAGGAATATTTCCAGAACATGATAAACGAAATTTCGCAGTCTATCAAGGATTTTTCAAATAAGGAAGAGGCTTCAAATTCATATTTGGCAAGTTTATGCCGTTTTCTCAATGTAAAAGGCGCAGCGATTTATGAATGGAACGAAAGCAGAAAGTTCTTTTCATGCGTTAGCGTTACGGGCTTGTATTTTCCCTTGAGCATAGGTAGCGAAAAATTATTTACAAGAGCAGATTTGTTACGAGAGCTTACATTTAAACAGCAGATAAGAGATCCTAAAGCCATTATTTGGAAGTGTGGGCATAATAATGGGGCTGGCATATTTTTTAATAGTTCACAGCATAATATGGAAGAAATATTCGGCAAGCTTTCACAGGAAATCAGCTCAATAATACTCATACCGCTTTTGCAAGAAGATGAGCTTTTGGGAGTGCTTGTTTTGGAAAATAAAACAGATGGCGATTATTTAACGGAAACAGATTTCAATACGGCAAAGAATCTTTCAAACTTTGCAACCATGATTTTAAACTCCAGCAGAATAGCTTTCCAAAAAAACGAAAATATAAGAATGTCCTTGGAATTGAATTCTGGAAACGCAGTTCAGGCTGCTTTGTTTACCAATGAAGTTCCGCAAGTAAACGGAATAAAAGTAAACTTTCTTATGCAGCCTGCAAAGGAAATTGGCGGTGATTTTTACGACTTTATAGAGAGCGAAGGCAAGCTGGGCATTGCCATAGGCGATGTAAGCGGCAAAGGTGTTTCCGCTGGAATTTTGGCAGCTATTATGCAAACGTATTTGCAAAACGAGTATAAGCACGTAAAAGATTTGAAAAAATTTATAGTGGATTTGAATACTTATATGTCGCGTAAAATAAGCACGGGCATGTTTATCACAATGCTGTTCTTTGAGTGGGATTCCAACAATAATAAATTGCGCTATGTTAGCTGCGGGCACGAACATATTTTGCATTTTAAGGCAAAGAGCAATACCATGGACTGCATTCGTTCCGGTGGTCTTGCGCTTATGATGGATCCCGATATAGAGCCATACATTAGCGAGAACGAGCTTCTTGTGGAAAAAGGCGATACGATTATTTTATACACAGATGGAATAACAGAAACCTTTAGCCCAAAGGGTGAAATTTACGGTTTGGAAAGATTGATAAGCTTTTTAGAAGGCAAAACAATAGACGACGACTTAATAGAAAAGCTGTTACCTCAAACCCTCGACGCTTGGCGCGGCGATGGAATTCAAACAGACGATATAACGAGCGTTATGATGAGATTTTAATCATCACAAGCAACGCCACCCCCAACGCAAGCCTATACCATGCAAAAGGAATGAAGCTTCTGCTCCTTACGAATTTCAACAACCATACCACGGCCAGCCACGATGAAACAGCGGCAACGGCGTAGGCAACAAAAGCTTCTGGGGTGAATAGATCGGGTGGTATTCCTTCGACTTTTACTGCTTTTAAAAGTTCCAAAGCAGCCGCCGCAAACATGGTTGGGATGCCAACCAAAAAAGAAAATTTAACTGCTTCGGGCCTTGCCAAGCCTACAAGCAAGGCTCCCATAATTGCCATTCCTGAACGTGAAGAGCCTGGGAATATGGCTGCTATAAGCTGCCCGGCAGCAACGGCAAAAACTATCGCCCAAGTTATGTTTGTGCTCAACTGCCTTTTTTTAGCCCTTGTTTCAACTCCAATAATTATAAGCCCGCCTATTATAAGAGCAAGTGCAACCGGTAAAATGTTGTCTTCTGGTAATTTTAAGCCCGCTAGCTTTGCGATAAAGCCGCCTGCGCAGGTTAGCAAGAAGGCGGCACCTAGCTTATATACGTAATCTCTTTGGGCGGATTCTTTCCATTTAAGGAAAAAATTTAAAATATCACGCCAAAAAACCGCTACAGCAGCGAGTATGGAGCCTACTTGTATTAAAACATTAAAGGCGTCGCTTTGTGGGCTTTTTAGAAAATATTGGGCAATTAGCATGTGCCCAGTGGAAGAAATGGGCAAAAATTCCGTTATGCCTTGTATTAGGCCTATTATTATTGCTTCGAACATGCGGGGAATGTAGAAAATTTTCTATATTACCGCCATATATCCATAGGAGATTTTTCATGAATAAGGTTTTCAAACCAATCCTTTTTACGGTTTTCTTTGCCGCTTTCGGCATTGTTAACGCGCAGGAAGCTGCACCAGAAGCTCCTGCACCCGAGGCAGAAGCAGTACCTGCAGTAGAAGCAGTGCCTGCACCTGAGGCAGAGCCAGTAGCAGAGGCAGCACCTGCACAAGTTGCAGAACCAGTGGCAGAAGCTGTCCCTGTAGCGGAAGAGGCACCAGTAGCAGTGTTGGTACCAAGCGACACCACTACCGCTACCGTTACTTTAATCGTTAAAGAGCCAAAAAGAAAAAAGCCAAGGCAAGCGCCTCGTGCTAGAGCAGATTTTGCTATGGTAGATGTTCCTGCTAATTTTGAAATTCAGGCGAGAAAGGTAATGCCTGTAAAATCCGATTGGGGAAAAGACAATCTGGATACTTGGTGGGGCAGAGCAAATTTGATGGTTTTAACACAATCGGAAAATTTTGTAGGAAAAATCCACTTGCGTATGTACCCTGGCCAGTTCTATGGCAATGAAACATGGACAAGAAGCGAAACCGGCGGCTTGTCGGCAGAGCCCCGCGATGTATTCCAGCTTTACGAAGCTTGGGCATGGCATAGAGGCGATAATGTGAATTTGAAAATAGGCCGTTGGGAAAATACAACCCGCTTTGGGAGCAAAACATTTGGTGGCTATATAGACGCTAAAAAAGACAAAAACGATCAAACGCTTAGCGGACCTGGTTTACCAAGGCCTAATGTTAACACTAGAGCCGATGGGGTTGGAGTGGGCTTTATGAGCACTTACGATCCAGAAAACGCTATTCAGTTTGGCTTTAATAACTTGAATGAAAATATATCTCTAGACGTAGCCCTAATAAGCAGCGACAGACACTTGAATAGAGGAGATTTGCGTGCTTATTTTTCCTTTAAGGAACTTGCCGGTATAAAAGATATGGATATTGGCATTGGTTATCGCTCTAATGTATTCGATGAAATATATTCCAAATACGGAGATGTAACGCATACTGTAGCCGTAGGTTTTCATTTGCCTATAGCTAAAGATGTTGGCATGTTAAAGAATTTTGGCGTATTCGGCGAATCCGCCCTAATAGGCTTGGACGATCAGCCCGGCAATGAAGAGCGTGCTGATGGCGGAAAAGGAGATAATTCTTACAACGCTTCTTTGCCCATTCTCGGTGGGTTCGATTTCGAATTCTATCGCGGCTTGGATAAACTCGTGATTGAAGCGGAATACGATGGCGAGCGTAGATACAATGGCTCAAAAGTCGGCGCGAAAAAAGTTCAAGGCTCCATTTACGCTCAAAAGAAACTTAACGATCGCTTCACTTTGAATCTAGGCGTTCAAAACGAACACAATACAAAGGATTTTTCCTTTGCCGGTCGTTTGCAAGGCAGGATAAATTAAAGGCCTGGCCTATAGTGTAACGGTAGCACTACAGATTCTGACTCTGTTAGCCTAGGTTCGAATCCTGGTAGGCCAATTTAAAGCGTTGAACGTGAAGTAATTTTTTATGATTCGCAATTTTATTTTAAAGTACATATTTTTACCATGCGTAAAAATATTGCTGTTTTTCCAAAACGGCATTTTGAAGATATTGGGCCACGATAACAGGCTCTCCTTTTTGTCAGAGTCCATGAGCGAGGCTATGAGCGATGAAGAGAGCCCTTCTGCTTTGGAAGAAGAAGAAAAGCAAATGATCAGAAATATTTTTGATTTTGCCGACACTTCCGTGCGCAAAATAATGACCCCCAGAGTTGAGATGCATGCAATAGATGTGCAAACTCCATTAGCTGAAGTGATAAAGCTTTTGAATAATGAAAGGCATAGCCGAATGCCTGTTTATTCGGGTTCCATAGATAATATAATAGGCATTCTATCAAATAGAGATTTTTTGGAATGGTACACTGAAAGAGCAGATGAGCCTTTTAATTTGGAAAAGCTGGTTATGCCGGCAATATTTGTGCCCGCTGGGAAAAAAATAGATTCGCTTTTGAGCGAGCTTCGCAAAAGCAACAATCACCTTGCCGTTGTTATAGATGAATATGGCGGAACAGCCGGGCTTGTGACTATGGAAGATATTTTAGAGGAAATTGTGGGCGAGATAAAAGATGAAGACGACACCGAAGAAGACGTAGGCATTGTTAAATTGCAAGCTGGGCAATATTTGCTCGACCCTTTAATAACGCTTTCCGATTTGGAAGATAGGCTCGGCATTCGTTTTGAGATAGATGAGAGTGAACATATAGAAACCTTGTCTGGGCTTATACAGCATGCGCTTGGTTCGCTGCCGGAAACAGGAACCAGCGTTGAAATTCAGGGTTATTCATTCAAGGTAAATAAAATGGATGGTACTAAAATGGAAGAAGTATCGATGGAGAAAAAATGTTAAACTTAGATCTAGTTCAAGATGTTTATTCAAAAATTCAGTCCAGAGTTTGGAATGCAAGAAAAATTTTTGGGAGGCCGCTCACCTTAACTGAAAAAATTCTTTACGCTCATTTAACAAACGAAAGCGAAACAAAGGTTTATGCTAGAGGCAAAGATTTTGCGGAATTTAATCCAGATAGAGTTGCTATGCAAGATGCCACGGCGCAAATGGCTCTTTTGCAATTTTCAACAGCAGGCAAAACAAATTCGGAAGTTCCCGTTTCCGTGCATTGCGATCATTTAATACAAGCGGTCAAAAATGCGGCAGAAGATTTGCCGAGAGCATGTGAAGAAAATAAAGAAGTTTACGCTTTTTTAGAAAGTGTTTGCAAAAAATACGGTTTGGATTTTTGGGAACCTGGCGCTGGTATAATCCATCAAGTTGTATTTGAGAATTATGCATTTCCTGGCGGTTTGCTGATTGGAACCGATAGCCACACGGTAAATGCCGGCGGGCTTGGAATGCTGGCAATTGGCGTAGGCGGCGCAGATGCCGTTGATGCGATGGTTGGCTTGCCTTGGGAACTGAAATATCCGCGCATAATAGGCGTTAAGCTTCGCGGTGCCCTAAGCGGGTTTGCAAGCCCGAAAGATGTTATATTAAAACTTGCCGGAATGTTAAAAGTTTCGGGTGGAACAGATTCTATTATAGAATATTTTGGAGAAGGCACAAAAAGCATTTCTGCAACGGGCAAAGGCACAATTTGCAATATGGGCGCAGAAGTCGGCGCAACTTGCAGCGTGTTTGGCTATGATTCTTCAATGGATAGATATTTGCGTTCCACCAACAGGGCTAAAATTGCAGATGCGGCAAAAAAAATAGTTTCTTATTTGCGTTGCGATGCAGAAATTGAAGTTGAGCCGGAAAAATATTTCGACAAAGTTATAGAAATAGATTTAAGCTCTTTAAAGCCGCATTACAACGGGCCTTTTAGTCCAGACAGAGCTTTTCAGGTTAACGAAATGGAAAAATCCATTGAGGAATTTGAAAGCATTCCAGAAGTAAGCACGGCATTAATTGGCAGTTGCACAAACTCCAGCTACGAAGATCTTTCAAGAGCGGCTTCAATAATTAAAGATGCTCGCGCAAAAGGCATAAAGCCGCAGGCGCCGCTTTATATAAACCCGGGCTCCGAAGCAGTTAAAGCAACAGCAGAAAGAGATGGTATTTTGCGTACCTTTACGGATTTTGGTGCAACGGTATTTTCCAACGCTTGCGGGCCTTGCATTGGAATGTGGGCGAGAGACGCTAAAAAAGGCGAAAAGAACAGCATTGTGCATTCCTTTAATCGCAATTTTTCAGGCAGGGCAGATGGCAATGAGCAAACCCATGCATTTGTGGCAAGCCCCGAAATGGCCGTTATTGCTTCGCTTTCAGGTTCTTTGCTTTTTAACCCCGATACAGATTTATTGCTAAACGAATCTGGTGAAAAGCAAAAACTTAGCGCTCCTTGGGGCAATGAATTGCCTGAAAAAGGTTTTGTTTTCAATTCCAAAATAGTTAAAACGTATGCAGGCGATAACTCCGCTGAAATAGCAATTGAAGATGGCAGCGATAGATTGCAGAAGCTTGAGCCTTTTCCAAAGTGGAACGGAAAAGATATTTTGAACGGAAAACTTTTGATAAAGGTTAAAGGCAAATGCACTACAGACCACATTTCAAAAGCGGGCGAGTGGTTAAAATACAGAGGGCATTTAGAAAATATATCTGGCAATCTTTTGATTGGCGCGGTGAATGCATTTAACGGAAAGAAAAACAATGTGCTTTTTCAGCCAAGCGGAAAGGAAATGACTGTGCCAAATGCGGCAAAGGCTTATAAAGTAGCGAAAGTTCCGAGCATAGTTATAGGCGATGAAAACTACGGCGAAGGTTCGAGCAGAGAACATGCGGCTATGGAGCCGCGTTTTTTGGGCGTTGTTGCGGTTATAGTAAAAAGCTTTGCCCGCATTCACGAAACCAACTTGAAAAAACAAGGCATGCTTGCATTTAGTTTTGCTGATAAAAGCGATTACGATAAAATTTTAGAAAATGATACTTTCACAATTTTAGGTCTTCGCAATTTTAAGCCAAGCAATCAATTCACCCTTCTATTGCATCATGCAGACGGAACAATGGAAGAGGTTCAATTAAACCACACCTACAATAAAAGCCAGTGGGAGTGGTTTAAAGCGGGTAGTGCAATTAACGCTTTGGCGCAATAAAATTGGTCTTTTGTGAATTTCAATATAAAAGCCTCTAAATACGATTCGGTCTCTGAGCCTCAATCAGAGCTTGCTGAAGAATTATTTGAGTTGTCTTTGGATTACTTGCCAAATACTCCTCCGGTTTTGTTGGATATTGGTTGCGGCACAGGGCATTTGAGTCTTGAACTGGCAAGCCTTTTTCCCAAGAATTTGGATTGCTTGGATATTTCAAAAGAGATGCTTAAAATTTGCAAAGAGAAATTGCAGGTAAATTTTCCAAATATTCAATGGCGACTTTTTGAAAACGATGCTGAAGATTTTGAGCCAGATATAATGTACGATGCAATTTATTGCAGTGCAACAATTCAGTGGTTTAAAGACCTCCCTGCTTTTTTGGCAAAGTTGAAGAGATGGCTAAAGCCGCGTGGAATTTTGGCAATTGGCGCATTTGGCGAAAAAACTTTGCAGGAGCTTCACAAGGCATATAAAGAGGTTGCCGCTCGGCAAGTAGAAACAAAAGCAAAGTTTTATTCAAAAAAAGAATTAATTTCCATATTCAAAAAAGCAGGTTTTGCCCTAGAAGATTCCGCCGAATGCCTCTACACGCAAACTTTTGAAAACCCTGATATTGCCTTGAAAACTCTCGGCAATATGGGGGTTACAGGCACAAGCAAAAAACCTTTGAACCGTATGGAAATTCAAAAACTGAAAGAAGCTCTGCAAAAAAACTCTTTAGATTTCACGTGGGAGTTGATGGCTATGGTGTTTAGGGGTTTTGTCTAAGCAGGCAACGCATTGAGGAAAACAAAGGTGCCTACTTTTGAAAACTTGGTGGCGGCCAGCGGGGATTTTTAGAAGACATATCTACCATATAGAATTGCTTATTTGAATGAGCGTGTTCTATATCGAACATGCGGAGCACGTAGTAAGCTATCCACTGACCCAGCTTTAACACTACCATTTTGCGGCGTAGCCTGCCTTGGCAGTCTCTGTTTAGAATATCGGGCAGGGTGTTTGTTGTCATTATTTCGTCTATAAAGGGGCTGTTGAGTTTTTCGCGTGCTTCGTGGCTGGAATAAAAATGCGTTACGCCGAAGCATATTCGGCGTGGGTTTGCGTTCTTTTTTAGGTATTCGCAGCACTCAACTATTGTGGAGCCAGTGCGAACCATATCGTCTAAAATAATAACATCTTTGCCAGTGAGGTAGTTTATGTCCACATCGCTGGCGGGGTTTAGCGACATGCTGACATCACGCTCGCCTGTGCGTTTTTTGTCTAAGATAACGCGCTTGCAATCTGCGAGGGCAAGGGCATCTGTAACTCTGTTGCCGAATGGCGCAGCGCCTTTATCGGGAGAAACTATAACGAGGTTGTCTCCGTTTTTTCCCGTTTGAACAAAGTCTGAGCTTTTTATGTAATGTGCGTATATTTCTGCAGGCACGAGGTTGTGGAAATCGCCTTCGAAAATATCTCTAAATAAATTTTCAACATTCAGGGAATGATTATGCACCGTTATAACTGTGTCAACGCCTGCTTCCTTCAATAATTTTGCATAAAGCAAAGAAGTGAAGGCCTGACCGTCAAATTTCTTCAAGTCGGCAATTTCTCTGTCTTTTTCTATTCCTTCAAAACGATAAGGGCCTCTGTCTTGAGCGGAGTAAAATAAATCGGGTTCTATTAGAACCACTTTTTTTGCGCCGTTATCTTTGGCGGCTCTTGCTAAAATCATATTGCGCATTGCGCAATCGTTTCTGCTTCTTGTGGAAAGAGAAACCGAGCATATAATTACAACCTTGCCTTCAAGGTAGCAACCCACTCGTTCAAGGTCTTCTATATCGGAAATATAACGAGGGCAAAACTCTCCGTTAGCATAAGTTTTAAGAGAAATTGTATCTGAAATATCACCACGCACGCCCATAAATTGTGCAACGTCCATGGCAAAAGAATCATCTGTAAATGCGCCGGTTACTACGATATTGTCTGACATGGACGCTAAGGTAGAAAATTCTGCGATGACATTTTTTCTTCGGCGACTTTTTGCGTGCGGTGGAAAGTCCATTTGGCGAGTTCTTTCATTAGCCGGTTTTTTAACTTTTCCATTCCCGTGTTCTCCAAGGCGCTGATTTGAATGGCATCGGGATAATCGGTGCTTAGCTCTTCTATGCGGGTGGCATTGGCGACGTCGGTTTTGTTGAAAACGCGAAAGCGAGGAACTGAGCAATGTACCAAGTCGCTTAGAATTTTGTTGGTTACTTCAATATGTTCTTTGTAGTCGCTTGCTGCTGAGTCTATAATTTCGAGAATGCAATCGGCGTTGGTAGCCACTCCGAGCGTGCTTTTAAAGGTTTCAACCAAATGGTGAGGTAGTTTGCGTATAAAACCAACGGTGTCGCTCAGTATAATGTTTTGGCCCTCAGCGAGATGAAATTTGCGAGTTGTGCTGTCTAGGGTGGCAAAGAGTTTGTCTTCTACATAAAGACCCGCTTTGGTTAAGCGATTGGTTAAAGTGCTTTTGCCCGCATTTGTGTAGCCTACAACTCCTACATGAAAAATATTCTCGCGATGCTTTTCTTGCAACGCTCTGTCGCGTTCTATTTTTTTGAGCTTCGCTTTGAGTTCCTGAATGCGTTTGCGAATTAAGCGGCGATCTACTTCAAGCTGCGTTTCGCCCGGCCCGCGCATTCCAATGCCTGGCCCTTCGCCGCTGGCTTGCCGCGAAAGATGCACCCAGGCACGCGTTAAGCGCGGCATTACATACTGCATTTGGGCAACCTCCACCATAAGGCGGCTTTCGGCTGTGCGGGCGTGTTTGGCAAAGATATCTAGAATTAAACCCGTTCTATCTAGCACTTTAATTTTTGGCAAGCGTTTTTCCAAGTTGCGTATTTGGGAACCGCTTAGGTCTTCATCGAAAATCACCATGCCAGCATCGTGATTTTCCAGTGCCAGCTTCACCTCTTCTATTTTGCCTGTACCAATAAGCGTTGCTGGGTTCAAGGCCTGAACACGCTGAAGAAAAACCTCCGCCACCTCCGCCCCGGCCGTTTCCGCCAAACGCTGCAATTCCTGCAAATATTCCTGCGCCTGCGAAACCCGCACCTTTGGCGTAACCACTCCTACCAGCACTGCTTTTTCCAATATATACCTTTCGTTTGTGTTTAATAGGTATAATGTAGAAAATAAAAAGCGCATTTAATTCAATAAAACTATTTACTATATTTAGTCCAAATGAATAAAAATATTTTAAGAAAAATTCCAGCTATTCTGGTTATGGTGGGGATTTGCTATCTCTCTTCCTTGCCTGGAGATGACTTGTTTTTAAATTCGGTTAAACTTAGCAGCAGAGCAAAGCATATTATAGCTTATTTTGCTTTGGGAATGTCCTTTTGTTTATGGATTCCATACAAGAAATGGCTTGAAAAGCCGGTTTTTTGGTGTTTGTCGATTATTATTTTTTGCACGGTTTTCGGAATTCTTGATGAGTTTCACCAGTCATTTGTTTCCGGTCGCTCCTGCGAAGGCTTTATTTGTTTTTCTAAAGATTTGCAAAAAATAAAAATTTCCGGTAGCAACTTACACGATGTGGTCTCAGACTTCATAGGCGCAACAGCGGCAACTCTTACATTTTTATTAATTGTTATTGTGCGAAGGTTTAAAATGCGCACCAATCTATCTTCGTAATATTAAGAAATTATTTTTCTATATTACTCCCCATGAAATGCACAGTTAGAACTCGTAATCAAAAAAATGTCTTTGACATTCCAAAAATAGCAAGCTTTCGTTCCGATTTTAAAATAAAAAAGGAAAGAGGCAGCGATAAAGTTCGCATATTGGAAACCTGGCCCGATGGCTCGCTTAGGTTGGTGATGATAAACGAAAAAGTTTTATCCGTTGATGTTCGCAAAAAAAGCAACGGTTTTCCAAATTCGGTTGAGATAAACGGAACGCGCTACAACGTAGATGTCAGCAAAATAGATAGCTCTCATTATAGCGACTCCAAGCCTGCAAAGGAGACTAGCGGGAAAATCGCCGCCATGCTGCCAGGGCAAATATCCAGCTTACAGGCACAGCCTGGGCAAACCGTAAAGAAAGGCCAACTGCTCGGCATTCTAGAAGCCATGAAAATGGAAAACGAAATTCTTGCTCCTCGCGATGGCAAAATCCAAACAGTGAAAGTGGAGCAAGGGCAAACCGTTATGCGAGGCGATTTGATTTTGGAAATCGCTTAAATGCCCAGAACATTTTTCATAGGCGATGTGCATGGTTGCGTAGAAGAACTTGCCGCATTGCTTGAAAAATTTTCACCAAACTCCAGCGATGAAATTTACCAAACAGGGGATTTAATCAACAAAGGGCCAGACAGCCCTGCCACAGTGAAATTCGTTTTGAAGCATAAAATAAAATGCGTTTTTGGAAACCACGAAGCAAAGCTTTTACATATTTTAAAGAAAGCAAATTCAGAGCTAACTCCAAAAGAAATAAGGTTTCTGGAAAGCGTTAAAGAGCCGGAATGGATAGCAAGCGAGGTTTCAAAATTTCCGCTTTGGCTCGATACAGGCAGAGAACTTTTATTACATGCTGGTTTGGAGCCTGGGCAAGAAAAGCTGGAAGATATGAATGTTCGAAATATTTTGGCAATTAGAATGTGGAACGGGTTGCCTTGGTATGAGCAGGCGAAAATAAATGAACGGCTGATTATTTTTGGGCATTGGGCCATGAATGGCTTGGTGGATTTTCCCCACGCAAAGGGGCTTGATACTGGTTGCGTTTATGGAAAAGTTCTAACGGGTTATTGCCCAGAAGAAAATAAGTTTTACCAAGTGTCTTCTAAAAAAGCATATACTATTGGTAAAGGAGTTTTTTAAGGCATTTTTTCGCAGCAATGGTTAATCGCATTCGTTGCAACGCTTTCCCCGCAAAAAATAAAATATTCGCCGCCAGAACTTGCCCAGAGCGTAGGTTCCGTGCAAAGCTTTGTCTTTATAAGATTCGGGTAGCATCCAGAAAAAATCCCTAACACGCGGAATTTCCTTTGCCAAGGCATCTATCGCTGCTTTTCCATGCAATAACTCGCCGCTTGGCAATTCCAGCTTAAAATCTTTTGCCTGCTCGCCCTCTGGCATTTCCAAAAAATCTACTTGCTCACCTAAATGCTTTTGTAAAAGCTTAACGAAAGAACGGCAAAGCGGGCAGTTTGAGTCAAAGTAAAGTTTCAAAATGGTTTAGCCGCATTAACCAATTGCTTAAATGTTTTGCCATTGCGCTCTATGTCTGCCGGATGAGTTTCAGGAGTTTGCCCGGCAAGCAGCCTTTGCACTCTATTTCTGGTTACTCTATCGCAAGAAGGTGGGTGCGTGCTGAACATCTTATCCAAAAAATCTCTTTTTTTGCCAATGCATTTTCCTGTTTCCTCATCATAGTCTAATCCTCTGGCAAAAAAATCGCCCAAGCCTTCTGAGGATATTCCCATTCTGTGGGTGTATATAAAGGCAATTTCATCAGCTTCGTGCTCATTTTCCTGACTGTTTTGCATAAGTTTCGCAGAGTAACCAAGACTAGCTAAATCTCCTAAAATGTTATCACCTAAAAATATTTCTATAAGAAGCAAGCCTCCAATAGCTTTAGTTAGCCTATCTCTAGCGTGGTGCTGCACTACATGTGCAACTTCGTGAGCCAAAACTGTTACAAGCTCAGACTCGCTTTCAAAATAGTCTAATATTGCCGTATAAAAGTAAATGTAGCCGCCAGGCAAGGCAAAAGCATTTATGATATTGCTTTTTATGAGTTTAAATTCAAAAAAGTTTTCTCTAGTGCATTCTGTTTTAGAAGGGTAAGGGCCGCATAAGTTGCCCTTAGGCAAAAGGCTCTTCCAGTCGCTATCACTGAGTTGTTCCAAAACTTCGTTTGCTCTTTCTCTGTAGTAATCGTAAAGTTCCTGCTGCCCTTGAGTCATGCCGCCTCTCTCCAAAAGAAAGTCGCCTTCGTATCCCTGCACTACAACCAAGCTATCAAATTCTCTACCCATTTTCTTTTCAGTGTCTGCGTCGAATATAAATACCTGCACGCTTTCCAAGCCGCATGCTTGGAAAAAAATCACAAAAGCCAAAGCGGCTACCCAAAAAAATTTCCACTTTTTAGACATATTTCATCCATAGGTTGTTTGGATTAATGTAGAAATTTCTAAATTATCCCTTATGAAAAAAATCATTGCAACAATTATGCTGGTCTCATCCTTCGCTACATATTCCTTTGCAGATTCATTCAAATTTGGCATTAAAACCATAACAAGCATGAATTTTTATTCTACCGGAGCTTCGGCAGTTGATGACAATATTTCCTTTGGGCTAGGCTGGGGCGGCGGTTTAACAATGCATTTTCCGCTCGAAAACGGCTTTTCCATTAACCCTGAGCTAAACTTTCTGTGGAGAAAAATATATAACCATAAATATTCCCAATACCCTCGACCCTCTAGCCTGATTGAAGCAGATATTCATTTCAGTGCAAGCGAACTTGCGCTAAGCGCTCCTATAATGGCTCAGTATAAGATTATCCCAAACTTATATGTTTCAACTGGAATCCAATTAGATTTCCCTCTCTTGGCTACAATAAAACAGAGAATTAAGGTTGACGATGTTGATTACTGCAGTGCGCTGGAGGGAATAGACGACACGGTTGAATGCTCTTATGCCTTCGATGGCAGAACCTTTTTAGATTTTGGCTTGGCTCTTGGAACTGGCTATATGTTCGGCAAAAGTTTTGGAGTTGACTTAAAATATGTTTTTGGTTTGTTGGAAGTTAACGATAAAGAAGATGGAAAGTATAATCAAATGATTTTCAGCTTGCTTTGGTACTTCTAATAGAGTTGATGAAGTTTTTATGAACGAAGAATGGATGCAAAAACAAATGATGAATGCGAAATTTAATCCAGAAAAAAAGAATAAGCAGTACCGCTAACTATCTTAATACTCCTAAAGTTCGTTTACTTGGCGGTGGAAGATCAAGCGATATAGATCATTACCATAACAAAGAGTTCAAACATAATATGTTTGTTGTTGGCAAAGGAACAGGAGAAGTTGCCGTAACAAACAGAAAAATAAGAGAAAAGTTTAAATTAGAGCAATTACCCGTTGGTTATATATCTTTAGATAATAAACGTCCTGTTTATTATCAGAAATAGAGAGAGGTTTGAAAATGAAAAAGATTAGCATAATGCTGTTGGTTGTTTTTCTTGTAGTAGCATGCAAAAAAACTGATGAGAATAAATTATCGCTCGTTGTAAGATTGCCAGTGCTAGGCTGGGACTGTCCCGAAGGGGTTGGAGATGCACTATTTCGCAAGTATTTATGCTTTGTTATCAAATCCATTTTTTTTGATAAGAAATTAGTGCGTACATGTGGATATTTAATCGGTTCTGTTAGCATTGAAAATAGTTCAACTAATTGGTATGGCAAAATGAGTCAGTAGCCGTCACCCGGCGTGTACATCGAAAAACACGGCAAACATATGAGGAAAATTTCTATTCTACCATAACCACTTCAAAGCATATAGCGGAAAAACGCCTCTTGATTTAGCTATCAAAATGGGAAGCAAGGAGCTTGAAAATATCATCAGGCGAAGCGGCAGCATTAAGTAGAAAACAATTTTCCATTTCTCTTGCTATCGTTTGATAGCCCTTGCGAACTCGCTCAAAAAAATCATTTTTCTCTTGTTCAATGCGATCTTTGCCTTTTCTAGTGCCATCGTTTGCCTGCCTTTCGCGGCTCAGGGAAACCGGTATATCCAAAATAAAAGTCTTACCCGGAAAGCAGTCTCCGCAAGATATATTAAGTAAATTTTTTATCATATCTATGCTTAAACCTCTGCCATAGCCTTGGTAAGCAAGCGTGCTGTAAGCAAAGCGGTCTGCAAGCACAATAACCCCTTTCTCCAAAGCAGGCCTAATTACTTCGTGAAGCAGCTGCGAGCGGGCGGCATTGTATAAAAGCAATTCGGTGATGTCACTCATTTTGCCTTTATGTGCGGGGTCAAGCAAAATTTGCCGCACCGCTTCGGAAATTTCCGTTCCGCCCGGCTCTCTCACGCGCAAAATTTCAAAACCTTTGCTTTTGAATAAGTTTTCCAAAGCTGCAATCTGCGTGCTTTTTCCAGAACCATCTATGCCTTCAAGGCAAATAAAATTTTTAAACATAAGTCCATTCTCCGGGTTTTAAATTTTCAAGCTCGTAGTCGCCAACCTTGCTCCTGTGCAAAGCGGTAACCTTATTCCCTACCGCAGCGAACATTCGCTTTACTTGGTGATAAACTCCGCCATTAATTGTGATTTCCGCTGTTAATTCACTGCAAATTTTTAAATCCAACGCTATGCAAGGCCGCCTTTCATTGCGAAGCTCAACGCCTGCCAAAAGTTTTCTTTGCATTTCTTCTGTTAAAGGCTCGGCAAGCGTTGCTATATACGTTTTTGCAATTCCTTTTTTCGGATGCTCTATTTTGTGTATAAATTGCCCATCATTTGAAAGCAAAATCAAACCTGTGGTATCGTGGTCTAAGCGACCTGCGCATTGCAAGCCGTTTTTTATAAGTTCGGGCGGGAACAGGGCAAATACGGATTCATGGCTGGTTGGCGCATGACTGCATTCATAACCATGCGGTTTATTTAATTTTATGTAAATTTTGTTTTTTATTTTCACTTATTTCAGTCCTTATTAGTAAGATAGAAATTTTCTACATTTCTAACAATTTTGAAACCGCTTCGCAAATTTATTATTCTTATCCTAGCTGCTTTAACGAGCGTTATTTTGGTATTTTCTATTCCTGTTTTGAATATGTTAACCAAGGGGAATTTTACATTAGAAAAAAAATATACAACAACGGAGGTAAAAACCTTAATTAAGGAAGATCCGCCAGAACCGCCAAGGCCGAAAGAAACAACAAGAAACCCCAGCAGGCAAAGCGCAAATAGCAGAACTCCAAAGGCCGGCCCAAGGTTTGCCATGAACTTAGATGTTGTAGGTGGCAGCGGCGGTGCAATGGTTCCGAGCAATTTGGCAGCCATGCAAAGCGGCACGGGCAATTTGAGCAGCGGCGATGTTGACGAAAAGCCAAGCCTAAAAAGCTCGCCTAGGTTCAACCCGCCGCAAGCCATAAGAGACGGCGAAATAAACTCCATTTTAAGAGTTTCGTTTTGCGTAAACACAAGCGGCAAGCCCTACGATATTCGCATAATAGAAGAAAGCCCGGCAGGAAGAGGGCTTGCAAATGCAGGTAGAGACGCAGTTATGGGAATGCAATTCGCTCCCGCAAAAAAAGACGGCGCAGCAGTTCCCTTCTGCGGACTTGAACAGCCTTTTGAGATTAAATTTAGGGATTAATTATGGTACTTATACTCACATTCCTCTTAACTTCAATGCTACATGCGCAGGTGCAGAGTGCAGAGCAGATTTTGAATCAGGCTAATTTGCTTTATAATAACGGGCGTTATGCTCAGGCTATTTTGCTTTATCGTAAGGCAGAGGAAAGAGGGGCCGATCTTGTTGCTACCAGTTTTAATACGGCAAATAGCTTTTTTCAATTGGACAGATTGCCGGAGGCAGCAGCGGCGTATCGCAAAGCGGTACATTTCTCAAACGGCGAATTTGCCCCTGCGCTTGCAAATTTAGCGGCAGTGCTTTATAGAATTGGCGAATACCCAGAAAGCATTGCGGTATATCGCAGAGCTTTGAACTTAGATCCAGATAACGCTTCGGCCTGGATTTATTTGTCGGAGGCTTACCAGAAAACAGGCGATAATATAGGGGCTTTGCGGGCAATAGAAAAAGCAAGGCAAATAGACTCTGTAGATATTACCCTTGTTTATCAGCAGAGTGAAATTCATATTTCAATGGGTGAATTCGATGCCGCCGCAAATTTAGTCAGAGAGGCTTATGCAAAAAATCCAGAAGAAATAGATTTTCTTATTTATCTGGGCGATATTCACAGATTGAATAGAAATTTTACAGAAAGCATAGCGGCATATAGAGAAGCGGCAGCTCTTAGCCCAAACGATAAAGAGTTGCTTTATAAATTGGCAGATTGCCTCGCAGAAGATAAAAAGCCTTATCTTGCCATAGACATTCTAAATCAAATAATACAAATGGATTCCAGCTTTACCGATGCCGCAATTTTTTTAGGCAATTTAGCTTTTGAAATAGAATGGCTAGATAGAGCAGAAGAAGCTTATTTGCTTGCTGGCAGAATGGGAAACAAAGAAGCTGTTTACGGCTTGCAAAACATTGTGCATGAATACATTCAGAAAAAGCGAATAAGCGATGCCAGAAAAACCATAGAGCGAATTTTTGCGTTGTATCCGGGGAATAAAGAGTTAAAGGCAGAGTTCAGCGAAATATTGTCACCTTGAAATTACCAGCTTTTGCTTCTTTTCAAAAACCCTTTTACTGTTGCCATCTAAGGAAGAAACCGTGTTCTGCACAACGTAGTGGTAAAGCCCGTTTGCGAGCAAACGGCCTCTTGAGTCTCTGCCATCCCAGTGCGTAACTCCGGAAATTGCGTTGTTTATGGTTTTAACCAACTTGCCGTTTTGGTCAAAAATTCTTATGCTCACATTGCTTTGCCTGTCGCCAGATAAATCTTTGAAATAGAATGTTGTTCCGCTTCGCTTCATAGGATTGGGAATGTTGAAAACATCTGCCAAGCCTGCTTTATTATCTTGGCTTAGAGAAATTCTTATAGAACGAACAGCGGCATTGCCTAAAATATCCTGAGCGTGAACTTTGAAAATATACTCGCCTGGGTCGTAAGAACTTCCAAAATCCATTCTTATTGCAGCCCGCCTGCCTGTTTGTTCCGAAAAAGACCAAGGATGCCAGGGCGGCTCGTTGTTAATTTGAAAAAAGATTCCCTCATCGGCCTCTTCTCTGTAATCCAAGCCGGTAGAATCTTCTATAACTACATTCAAGCAGGCAGGGATTTCCAAACTAACATGCGCATTCTCCTCAAAAGGGGCCGCTATTCCAGAACGCATACAAGGATAAATTTTTATGCTCGGCGGAGTATTATCCTCAATGAAATCTCCAGAAGTTCCATCTAGCAAAATATCGTTTTTGGCAAATTTTCCTATACCTAAAGTTCCTGGCCTATAAGCCCAAAGCCTTATTTCCGCAGAAGTATCGCCAAGCGATAATTTACGCGGAGTTACAAATTCAGTGGAAAATTTACGGTCTCTGATTTGAAGCTCTTCGCTATAAATAGGGCTGCCTGGGACTTTTATAGTTGTAGAACATTGCGGATGCTCACAGTTTTTTTGTTTTAAAGCACGAGATTTTTCTCCTTCCAAAATTTGCATGCGTACAAAACCTGTTTCTATAGAAGCTGTGCCAGAAATTTTAAGCCTTTGCAAAGCTTGAATGGTATCTGGCGGATTGTCTAATTCTAATTCAATTTCTCGCTTTGGCATACTTAAAACAGGTTCACCCAAAAGCACGTATTTTTCGTTGTTGTATCTATATTGAGAATTATTTTTTTCTTTTGCCCTCAAAAACGCTTCACCTAATAGAATATTTGGAGTAAATAAAGCTTCAGTCAAAAAGTTTCGCGACAAAATAACATTAGGATCAGCATAAGCTACACGAAGAGCGCCTATGGAGGCAATGGCCCCTCTGGATTTTGCATTTACAAAAGCTTCTGACAAACTAATTGTGGCAAAGTCATCAAATCTGGAAACCATGCAAGAAAAAGAGCCTAAAATTGTGTATCTGCCAGTATTGAATAAGCCATCTAAAGAACTGACGTTTAGCAAGTCTTCATCTGCCCACATAACTGCATTTCCATGCCCGTAAAAAAATGTAAAAAGCGCACCTTGATTTAAACGAAGCAGCAATTCCTTAGTCGCCTCCGGTTTTTTGCCGCTGCCATCTATGTCATATTGAAGCAGGGAAATTTTTCGCATTTCCATGGCAAAATTTTGTTCTCGTGAAAGCGAATTTACTTGTGTCGCTGTGGCTTCCATTTGCCCTGTATGAGGAATAGCATCTTCTCTTGTTCCTTGCAAAGCGTCATCTGCAGTAAAAATAATGGTGTTTCGCCAAATTCCATTATTCATAATAGAAACAGATTCATGCTCTCTTACTTTTTGGATATAATTTTCAAATTCTGCTACGCTGGAAACAGGAAGCCGCCCAATCGCCATAGACAAACGATAATTCCCAAATCTAACTACTTCGCCAGGATCTAAAATTACAAAAAAATCATCGGTGGAAGTATCTTCTGCTTGGTAAGGCGGAACGATATTATCTTTTGCTCCTTGCCGAATTTTTCTGTAATCGTAGTATCCGCTTCCGGCGAGTAAAACATAACGCAAATCATCGCAATGCTTTTTTGCATATCTTAAAAAGTCTCTAATAGCAACCGGAGAGCTATGCGCACCATGAAGTTTGTAAATATCTTCTACCAACACCACCGCCGTGTTTAATCTTGTTGATGCCTCGCCGCTTTCCCTGAATTGCTTTAATTTTATCGCAGAGTTTTGCAAAATTTCAGATGTTAAAATAATGTATTCCGTATTATGTGGAATATTCAAAGGGTCGCTTATTGCATCTGCTCTTTTCACAATTCCATTTATATGAGCAGGAGTTTTATAGATGTTTTTTCTACTTAAAAAATATCGAATATCGCTATCTGTTGGTATTTCATCTTGTGCATAATTATTTGCTGTTGGCATTATTTCCGTTGGTATAAAATTCTCTGTTTTTATAAGTTCCATATTTGCCGGTACTGGAATTCTCACTTCACCGCTTGCCTGCCCCGGAAACAGCCATTCATCGCCTGGGCTTAAAGATGGATTGTAATAGTAGGCAAGGGATATTCCCGTAAACCTGTCGTTCTGATCTCCGGGCAAAATTTCCAGCCTGTAGGGATTATCTGTTGCTCTTGCTCTATTGCTTGCGAAAACAAAGGAACCATCTAAGAGGGTATCTTTTATATCTGCGTTTTGCAGTTGTTGATTTTGAAAATAAAAATTAAAATTTATGCCTCTCATTCTTTCTCTCAAAGGTCTTGAGGAAAGCAAGGGAGTTGGCCGAGTGGAACGTCTTGGAAAAAATGATACTCCTATCCACGCCGAATCTCCTTGAATGCCATTTAAGTTTCTAATGGAATTTTGAAATTCGGACGAATTGACGCTGACTGTTTTGTCTATGTCGCCCCATACCCAAAACCATTCCTTGCCAGTATTCTCTTCTATTGCTCGATCGCTAAAATAATTATCTCGCAAAAGCAAATTTTTTGCCGAGCGAGCATACTTTTTCCAGGCTATATCTTTGCCATTTAAATTTTTTGGTTCCGCAGCATTAAGGCGTTTTCCCTGGCCGCCTGCGCCAAGATAGAAGTATTGGTAAAAACTGTATGGTGAATGCGAAAAATAATAATCCATTCCGCTAGCAGATTTGCTTTGTTTCCAAATTGATGTTCCATAGCCAAAAAATACTATTGTATCGCCGCTGTCAAAAATCCCATTATTATTTTTATCTTTCACTTGAATAGGAATTTCTTTCCAGTTAGGGAAAATCTCTTCTGCAATAAATTCCGGCACGGTATCTGGTGACGCACCGAAAAGTCTTAATTGGGAAATTGTAATTCCATCTATATCATTTTCTCTGCCAGCCTCGCGCATGGCTCTTTTCAAATCATCAAAAGATACTGCATACATTCCATCTGCGCTCAAAGATAAATCTGGGTTGCCAACACCTATTTTTGCTAACCAGTCTATGCCGGCATCTGGCTTTCTCAGTATTGCGGCGCGTGTGCCTTGCCTTGTTCCAAACCTGTTTGCTCCAGATTTATTATCAACAAAAGCCAATGCTCTTTTACCAACTGAAATACCGCTGGCTTGACCGTTGAAATTTATTTTCACTCTAAAATTTCGTCGCAAATTCCAGGAATTTCCGCTCGAATAAACAAGCGGAACGCTAACTTCAACCCTCCATAGATTATCTTTCAAATAAGGCTCGCCAATTTTCAAAGCACGCGGATATTTTTCCGCTCCGCAAGGTTTTCCTTTTAGCGTTTCTGTTTTTAAATTTTCTACTTCTACATTTGGCGGCGTAGAGTTTGGAATAGCTATGGTATATGTTCTAAAAGGCACTCCGGGCGTATTAAATTCACCTAGAAAAGATACGTTTTCCGTTATAAAAAGAATATCGCTTTCGCAAGGGCTTTCATCTAAACTTGCAACCTTGTCTGTAAAGATAAACGAGTCTTGAAAATCTCGCTGTACTTCAAAAGCGAAGATGCTAAGAGGAAGTAAAAACAAGTATTTAGCAATGCGGAACATCGTTTTGAAATATAGAAAATGCGGCGGCATCTTTTTTCCCAAGCTCATACAGACGTTCCAATTTTGAAATGTCGCTTTCTGTTCTTTTAACTTTTAAATTTTCGCTTGGACGAATGAGAAGCACGTTTCCTTTTTTTGCTTCTTCTTCAACGAATTCCAAGCTTTCATTGTATCTGGCAACATAAGAGTTTATAGCCTTAATAAATTTTGGATATTTGCGATAAAAAAACCAAGATGGGTGAAACCTGTTTTTTCTGCGAAAACCTTCTGGGTGCGTGAGAATAACTACATTTTTCGAAAAACCAAGTTCTATGGATTTTTTAAGAGGAATGGCATCTGTTATTCCTCCATCTAAAAGTTTTTTGCCTTTGTATTCTATAATTCTACTCATAAAAGGAACGGCAGAAGAAGCTTTTAAGGCTTGCAAAATATCTTCTTCTTTATCGAAATATTCAGCCTCGCCGGTTTCTACATTGGAACAGACCGTTATAAAGCGAGTTTGCGATTCTAAAAAAGCTTTCGTATCAAACGGAATGTGTTTTGGAATTTCATCGTATATGAAATCCAAGCCAAAATAATTTCCTGTTTTTATATAACTCTTTAAAGACAGGTAGCGAGGGTCTTTTCTAAACTCTCTCATAACCCTTAAATTTCTGCCATATTGTTTGGAAACAAAAGAACAGCCATAACCTGCTCCCGCAGAGACTCCAATTACAAAAGGAAATTCTATTTCTTTTTCCAAAAATAAATCTATAACGCCAGAGGTGTACAAGCCTCTCAGACCACCGCCCTCTAGAACCAAGCCGTAATGTAACTTCATATTTACGTAAAATAGAATTTTTTATTACGGTAAATTACTATATTCCACCAAATGAATTTCATAGATACGCATTGCCATATAGATACAATTCTAGAAAAAACAGATGGCACAATAGAGGCTTTGTTTGAGCAGATGAATCCTCTTCCGGAGGCTATTGTTCATATTGCCTGCGATCCTAAAGATTTTTCTTTCGGGAAAGATTTTTTAAAGAGAAAAAGTATAAATGGAGTTCAAATTTTTGGTGCTTTTGGGGTGCATCCCTTGAATGCAAAAACCTATTGCAAAGAAGCCGAGGCAGCTTTGCTTGAGTGCTTGAAACTGCCCAATGTTGTTGCTTTGGGAGAAATAGGGCTTGATTATCATTATTACAGCGATAACGCCGATTTGCAAAAATCCGTTTTTTTAAGGCAAGTGGAAATTGGTTTAGAATTAGGGAAAAATTTTGTGTTTCATTTGCGTGAGGCAGAAAATGACGCTTTTAATATTTTGCAAAAAATAGACAAAGAAAATTTAAATGTGCATCTCCATTGCTACACAGGTACGCTGGATTTCGCAGAAAAAGTTTTGTCGCTGAAGGGGAATTATTTTTTTGGAATTACCGGTGCTTTAACTTTTGAAAAAACCGTTACAATAAAAGAAGCGGCGAGCCTTATTCCTCTAAATAGAATGCTTTTGGAAACCGATGCTCCCTACCTTGCTCCCGTGCCTTTTAGAGGCAAAATTTGCACACCGGCAATGATTCCCAACACAGCGCAGGTTTTAGCTGATATTAAAAAAGTTTCTTTAGATGAATTGCTAAAAATATGCAGGGAAAATACAGGGAGGATGTATGGGATTTAATATGCCTGCGCAGATGATGCCGGTTTGGGGTGCCCTGAAGAACGCTTTTGAGCAAGGGCGTTTTCCGCAAATGTTGCTTTTAGATGGGCCAGCTGGCATTGGCAAAAAACTTCTCGCTACGGAGTTGGCAAAGATGCTCTGCGAGCATAGCTCCGAGCTTGTTATTTGGCTCACCCCCATAGATGGCAAAGCCGAAGACAGAGACACTCCTGCGAAAATAGATTCTAAAGTAACCGAGTTATCGCAAAAATTTATACAAAACCCGTTTCACATTGGGTATATCACGGAATCTGCAATTATATCTGTTGGAATGGTGTTGCATCTGCTCCAGAATTTCACGCTAAAAGCCGGCGGGAACCGTGCTGTGATTATAACGAATACAGATTTAATGAATGAAGAAGCGGCGAATAAACTTTTAAAAACATTTGAGGAAGTTCCGCCAAATACCTATTTTATATTAACGGCAAATTCAAGGTATTCTCTTTTGCCAACCGTGCGCTCTCGCTCAACATGTTTTTCTGTTCCTTTTTTAAGCAACGAAGAGCTTGCGAAAGTTCTGGCAACTTATGGATATTCTTCTGCATCAGATGATATTTTGGATTTTGCTGCCGGTTCAGCGGGCAAAGCAATGTTTGCCATAGATTCCGATTATTCCTCGCTTAAAGAAAAAATCTCTGAATACGCAAACTACGCTTTAAAGGGCGATGTTTCTTCGGCAATTTTATGCGCTCAAAGCTTAGATAAGTCTATAAACACAGTGGCGTTTTTTTTAGAGGGCTTGGCTATTTACTTGCTAAAAATAAAGCAGGGGCACCATATGCACAATGTGCATTTTCTTTTGCAGGCAATGCTTGCGAAAAAGTTTACGGCAGAGCACGCTATTCAAAACATGGCGCTTAGGTTAGCACAGCCTCACTAGTTGTTAAGATTTTACTACCACGCCCTCTCGCATAAAACTTCAGCGTCATTCTTGTGCACGCCCACGCCAATGGCATAAGCGGGCTTCTTTTTGCTTGCGCTGGCAAGGTATTTCTTTCGCTCAATTTGAGCTAAAGCATCTTTAATTGCTTCCTTTATGCCCCTTGCAGTTTTGGAAACTTTGAACTCCACAACGGCGGTCCACTTTTTCGTTTCTATAAATAAATCATAACGGCCTGCGCCAGCCGAGTTATTGGAACGAACATCAAAGCCAAGAGCTACCATTAAACCCAAAACAAAACCATGATAGGTTTTTTCCAAATTATCGTGCAAATCAAAATAAGAAAGCTTATAAGAAAGAAGCTCCGTTAATTCCTTGCCAAAATATTCTGTGTCTTCTATTTCCTCGAAAGCCTCCGCAAGCCTGCTCTGCTCTGCTTTCTTTACTATAGAGCTTAGAATATACTCCTCCCAAACCATCATAAGCTCCTCGTTGGGAACGCATAGTTTGTAAAGCCTCTTTCCGGGCTTGCTGCCTGCAGCTTCGCTCCAAGCAAGGTAGCCGGCCTGCACCGCAAGGGCGTAGTAGTATTTATCCTCTTTGTCGGAAAAAAGCTCTTTCAGCGAGACTCTTGGATCAAGCTCCGTGGTGAATGTGTTGCCGAACTTCTTTACAGCCTCGCCTAGGCACAGAGCCTTGCTCTGAGTGAGCAAATCGCCAAGCAAGTTTATGGTGCCGCTCTGGCCCCAGTAGTTGGAAATCTCGCCTTTGGATAAAAAGTACATTACGGAATATATGTAAAATACGTAAGAATTTCCTACGCGGATTCCATCGTACCATCTCTTGACAATCTTAAAATCTTTCGGTTCTACAAGTGCTTTAACCTCTTTCTCGGTTAATCCGAAATCTTCGTCGAACTCGCTCTTGGCAAATACATCGAAGACTTCTACATTGTTCAAATTGCTGAATATGCTCTCCTGGCTGATTCTTAAAACGCCGGTTAGCAAAGCCTTGTGCAAATAGGGATTGTCTTTGAAGCCGGAGTTGAAAACGCCAGATATATAGTTTCGCAGATTTTCATATTCCTTGCTTTTAATATTGTCCATTAAAATTTTATCGTATTCATCTATCAGCACAACAGGATTTTTACCATACACTTCGCTTATGTTTTGTAAAATATATCGAATGCCCATTACTTGGACATTTTTCTTGTTTGTGATAAAATCTTTCACGAAAGCGGTCCGCTTTTCTTTTGGTATGTATTTATCTGCGGCATCTATAAACATTTGCTTGATAGACAGCTTATAGTCGTCTATGTGCAAATTCTTGAAAGTCAAATACACAACAGGATATTTATTCAAATGCTCCTTGAACATTTTCCTTTTTTCAATCTTCAATCCTTTGAACAAGTGCCCGGAGTTTTTTTGGCAGTCTAGAAATTCCGCAAGCATGTTCATGTTGAGGCTTTTGCCCATTCTGCGGGGGCGGGTGATTAGGAGAACCTTGCTTGGGTTATCCATAAAATGCTCTATGAACATGCTTTTGTCCACATAGAGCAATTTTTTCTCTATGTAATGAGCAAACTCGCTGCTGCTTAAATCTATGCGAGGTTTCTTTTTGGGCATCATAGCACAACCTCACTAGTTGTAATCCCTATAGTATCTCTGATTTCTTGCATAAAGGGCTTTGCGAATGCTCTTGCTTTTTCTGCGCCGTAAGCGAGGATTTTATCTATTTGCGTTGTGTCTGCTAGGAGAGCGTTGTATTTTTCCCTTGGCTTTGCAAGGTGCTCTTCCAAGAGTTCGCGCAAAGTTTCTTTTGCGTGCCCCCAGCCCATTCCGCCTGCGCGGTAACGTTCTGCCAAGGCAGCTGCTTGCTCTTTGTTTGCGAAAAGTTTATACAAAGCGAATACATTGCATTGTTCGGGTTCTTTAGGTTCTTCTATTGACTGGCTGTTGGTTACGATTTTTCCGGTTTTTGCCTTTAATTCTTTTGGCCCTAAAAAAATATCTATTGTGTTGTCGTAAGACTTGCTCATTTTGCGGCCGTCCAGCCCGGGGATAATATCTGTTTCTGCTTGAATAACCGGCTCTGGCAAAACAAAAATATTTTTGCCGTAATGTTTATTAAAACGCTCTGCTATGTCGCGGCTAAATTCCACGTGTTGTTTTTGGTCTTTGCCAACAGGAACTATATTTGATTTAAACATTAGAATATCTGCATCCATAAGGCATGGGTAGCAATAAAGCCCCATATTAACGCCGTCATCGGCATCTAAGCCCGCTGCCTGATTTTTTGCGACCTTGTCTTTGTAGGCGTGGGCGCGGTTCATAAATCCCTTTGGAGTGAAGCATGAGAGCAGCCACGAAAGCTCAAAAATTTCTGGTATATCGCTTTGTTTGTAGAATAGTCCTTCTTCGGGGTTAAGCCCTAGGGCAAGCCATGTAGCTGCAACTTTGTAGATATTGCCGCGCATTTCTTCTCTGTTGTGCACAGTTGTTAGGGCGTGGTAATCTGCTATAAAATAAACAGTGCTGTATTTTTCTCTGAGTTCCAGAGCGGGTTTTATCGCACCCAGGTAATTCCCCAGGTGCGGAGTTCCCGTTGGCTTAATGCCAGTTAAGGATATTGGTTTAGACATAAAGGAAAAGTAGAAATTAATGCAAAGAACAAAAAGATACGCACGCTACGGAATCTGAAAATTTGATAAATATTTCCAATCCCCAATATTCCGTTTCTCGCTGTCGAAATTAACGCCCACCTTAAACAACTTCTTCCCGCTCCCAGTCCATGGCAGCAGATACTCTTTCGTATCTATCTGCGCCAATGCTTCATCGGCGGTTTTGTCTATTTTGAATTCAAAGCAGTAAACGAAATTTTTAGTCTCGACAAGCGTGTCTATCCGCCCATCAGCGATTCGTAATTCCGAGCGGCAATTGAGACCGAACATTTTGAACATCAAAAATATTGCGGTTTCATAGTAGTTTTCCGTTTGTTTAATGATGTCGTAGGGAACACCCGCCATATACTGGCGTATAGCCTCTATCGCACCTTCAATATCGCCGTCTTCAAGAGAATCTGGCAACTTGAAAATAAGAGCGCGCGACCTGTCTGCCGGAACTTGAAGGTACTGCTGGAGCATGGATGTTGCAAGGGAGGAGCGCACTTCTGTGTTAGGGAAATCAAGGATATAGCGTTTTCTGTTTTCATCGTAATCTGTTATCGTCAAATACCCGCTTTGGTACAGCACTGGTTCTGCTCTCATGTTTTCTACATCGTATTTGCGGAAATCTTCGTGCCTAACCTGCATATCGCTCAGATTGACAATGTTTATTTTTTGGTCCATAATCAATTTTATCAAAAAATTCGGAGTGCCGGTTTCATACCAATAGGGGGAAAAATCACCGCCTTTGTCAAAATGATTGAGCAGACCGAAAGGATTGTACACTTTAAGCGGCTTTTCCGAAAATCTGTAGCCGTTGTAATATTGGCGTAGGTTTTCCATGTATTCTTCCCTGTTCCTGCTGGTTTTCTCCAAAACTTCATCTATCGCCGGGCCAAAGTTTCGCTCTAATTCCTCCTGCGTGATGCCGCAGATATCAGCGTAGCGTGGATCGAGGGTCATGTCAATCAAGTGGTTTAAGTCTGAAAACACGCTTACTTTGGAGAATTTGGTCACACCGGTTAAGAATAAAAAACGCAAATATTTGTCGGATGGTTTTAAAGCGCTGTAAAAGCCTTTGAGCTTGCTTCTGACTTCTTCATGGGCAGCAGCGTTGCTGACAGTATCGAGCAGCGGGGCATCGTATTCATCGATAATCACTGCTGCCCTTTCGCCAGCCTTTTCAGATACCTTTCTTATAAGATATTTGAATTGATTGGCAATATTTGTGTCTATCAGCTCAACCTCGTGCCTTTCTGCCTGCTCTTGCAATTCACAGCGCAATGTCTCATGAAGCTCTTCCGCTCCCCCGTTTATATAGTCTCCCACATTCAAATCAATCCTTATCACTGGGTGCTTTTTCCACGCCCAGTCAAGCGAGTTAATAGCCAAAGCTGGCCGCCCTGCAATCTCGCCGAACAGTTCGCGCCTGCCTTCGAAAATAGCTTCTAACGTTGAGCACAAGAGCGATTTCCCGAACCGCCGAGGGCGGGAAAGGAAAAACGGTTTGCCGGAGCCAGTTATAAGTTCATGGATACGCGCGGTTTTGTCTGCATAAACAAAACCTTGCTCGCGAATGTCCACAAAATCCTGAATGCCGATAGGGAGTAGTTGTTTCATAGCAACAAAGGATTAGCGGTTTTGATATAGTTAATTATTAACAATCGCACCAATACCATTGCAGAAATCTATTTTAACAATCGCACCACCAGCTTGAGCGCACCACCTTGCATTTCCTGCAAATTGACCGCCAAGTCTGTCGCAATCTCCAAAGCCATCGCTGTCGTAGCAATAAAATGTTACGCCTCCTAGCGTATTTGACGGGCATTCATCGACAAGTGAGCCGAAATCACTTGTGCAACCAGCCCTTCCAGCAGTTGTGTTGGGTACATCGAAGCAGCCGCCGCCAAAGGCATCTGGAGGTCCCCAGCTGCAATATGCTAGATCGGTTCTGCTACCGCATTTCTCCGCTATTTTACCGTAATCTTGGTCACACTCTAATGCGTCTAGTATTGGGTAACAACCGCCGTTGCCACCCGTCATTGGATAGCCAAAATCACAAAAGCCAATGAAACCGAAGCCAGGACAGGATTCAACCACTGTGCCGCCAACCGCATTGCAAGTTGCTGCTGGGATGCCCTCAAGGCAACCAAAGTCAGTTTGGCAGTTTACATTGCCTCCAGTGCTACCGCTGCTACTGGAAGGAGTTCCTGTACCGCCGCTGCTGCTGGAAGAAGTTCCGCCTCCGGGGCAAGATTCAAGCACTGTGCCACCAATTATGCCGCATTGATCAGCCGTATAAGTGCTTGGAAGGCAAGTGTTTGCTACTTGGCAAGCTACGGTTCCGCCTCCGGGGCAAGATGCAACTACTGTGCCGCCAGCTATACCGCATTGATCAGCTGTGTAAACGCCTGCCAAGCAAGTGCCTGCTACTTGGCAAGCTACGGTTCCGCCTCCGGGGCAAGATGCAAGTACTGTGCCGCCAATGCCGCCGCATTGCTCAGCTGTATAAACACCTGGTATGCAAGTACCCATTACTTGGCAAGCTACAGTTCCACCTCCAGGGCAAGATGCAACCACTGTGCCAAACGCAACGCATTGTTCAATTGTAAATTGATTCGCTATGCAATTACCTTCTGTTGTTTGACAGCTTATAAGGTTGTTGCTAGGATTATTGTTAGAACCATCGTTCGAACAAGAGAATATTAGAGCAACGGTCAGCAGAAGACCTGCCACGGAAAGGAGAAAACGGCTTGTTTTCATAATGCCTCCAGTTTTTAATGTACCACCTTATAAATATAGTAAATTTATTTACTATATTCTGCATAATTATAAAAATGGGGGTAAAGATATGAATGGTTTTCAAATGAGTCGCCGCTCCAAGAACGCTGGGCGTGACGATTTTCTGTCTGTGGCCGATCCAGACGACGAACTAGACGAGTTCGACGATATTGTTGAGGAAGAAGATGATTTTGTAGAAGACGAAGAGGCCCTTGATGAAGAATTAAATTTTGACAAGCCGCACTTTCGTCGCTTGGGATTAGACTATGAAGAAGAGGATGATGATTAAAAGATTAAAAATACTTTCGTTAATGTTTCCTCTATTCGTTGCTTGCTCGGCAACAAACAAAGGAAACGAACTTATTGTACTTGCAGAGCCAGAGGAGCCAGCTCCTTCTGTGCAGGTGCCCGAAGCACCTGTAAAGCGCTTGCCAGCGCGAATAGACTTAAATGAGCCTAAGGGTGCGGCTGGCAAAATATCTTGGGCAGAGTTCAAGTCTGGAGTGCAGGCTCTAGAGACTGGCGATCCTTTAGCTGCCATGTACTATTTCGATATGGCTTTGGGCGAAGTTCATTCGGAGCAACAGGCAGATTCTCTGGCAAGCCCGGATAGCGCCGAGTATTTTGCCACAATGCCTGCTCGCATTATTTCAGCATTGGAGAGAGTATATCCAATGCTCATTAATTTGGCAGAAGCAGAACACGTTTTTTCAATACTAAGCGACTACGAAGGCTTTGATTCATTTGAAGAAGCTCCGCTAGATAGCGTGGAAAAAAAAGTTATTGAGAATTTTTTAGATACAATGAATTTAGCCAGGTTTTCACTTCCTATTGAAATCAACGATCGCGTTATGCGAGAAATTCGCTTTCTTACCGTGAACGCTAGGTCTTTTATGGAAAGCTCGCTTTCTAGAAAAACCACGCTAGATAGCATGATCTTCGCAAAACTTCGCAAACGCAATATGCCCGAAGACCTTGTATATCTAGCTCTTGTGGAAAGCGGTTTTAAACCGCGTGCTTACAGCAAAGCTAAGGCAGCAGGTGTGTGGCAGTTTATTCCTGCAACAGGCAAACGCTACGGCTTGTCGATAGATTTCTGGCGGGATATGCGCTATAATCCCGAAGCCGCCACCGATGCCGCTCTGAGATACCTTTCTGATTTATACAGAGAATTTGACGATTGGTACCTGGCAATGGCAGCTTATAACTGCGGAGAAGGCAGAATTCGCAGGCTTGTAAGAGAAGCAAAGGCTGCAGACTCCACATTGAAAAAAGTTTCCTATTGGGATTTGCAATTGCCCAAAGAAACAATGCTCTACGTACCGAGAATTTTAGCCGCAACAATCATAGGGCATTTCCCTGAGCGTTATTCATTCACAGTTGAAAAACGAAGCGTTCTTCCTTTTGATACAGTAACCGTTAAAGATGGAATTCCTCTAGATAAAATTGGCAGTGCAATTGGTGCAAGCGTTAATACCATGCGCGATTTAAACCCAGAGCTAACTCGCTGGAGCACACCGCCAAACCTAAAGCAATACACAATGAATATTCCGCAAGGTACTAGAGAAAAATTTCTTGCCGCTTACGAAAAAATGGATAAAACGCAATTGGTACGCTGGCAGCAATACAAAGTGCAAAAAGGCGATAACCTTGGCAGCATAGCAAGAGTTTTTGGTTTAAAAGCCGCCGATATTCAATCAGCGAATAATTTGCAAAACACAAGGCTCAGAGTTGGGCAAGTTTTAATTATCCCCATGCCTCATGGAGCCAGCCCTCCGGGCAATCAAAGGCAAGCCTCAACAGGTACGCGTAACGAAAATACGCAAACTACGCGTTCCGAAAGCAATGTGCGCACTTACCTTGTTAAAAACGGTGATAATCTCGGCACTATTTCCAGAAGGTTCGGCGTTTCAATGCAAAATTTAAAGAGCTGGAATAATCTGGAAGACAACAGAATTAGAGCAGGTCAACAGCTTTTTTTGCAAGATCCTAAAAGAGCTCAAAGCACGAACACTCAACAAAGAGACACCCAAACTCAAACCCACGCAAATAAAGCAATAAGCGGTGCAAGTTACATTGTGAAATCTGGCGATAACCTGTGGGATATAGCTAGAGCCCACGATGTAACCGTTCAGCAGCTATTAGATTGGAATCCTGGTTTGGATAAGAAAATTTTTCCGGGCATGAAAATCAAAATTTCGGATTAAATCAGCGTTTACTATCTTATTCATAAATGCTTCAAGCTCAAGATTTACAGAAAAGTTTTGGATTGCAAATGCTGTTTAGCGATGCAAGCTTTCAGGTTGGCAAAGGAGAGCGCATTGGCCTTGTGGGGAGAAATGGCAGCGGAAAATCAACGCTTTTTAAGGTTATTTTAGGCGAAGAAGGCTATGATTCTGGCAGTATAAACATTCCGAAAAATTATTCGATAGGGTACTTATCACAGCATTTGAATTTTGCTCATGCCACGATTTTTGAAGAAGCCTGCTCCGCATTAAAACCAAATGAAGATGGCTGGGTTGAAAGCTACAAAGTAGAATCTATTTTAAGCGGGCTGGGTTTTGATAAAGATATAGTTGAAAAAGAATCACCCGCAATGCTTTCTGGCGGTTTTCAAATTCGCCTCAATTTAGCAAAGGCTTTGGCTGCTGAACCGAATTTGCTTTTGCTAGACGAACCAACAAATTATTTAGATATAGTTTCCGTGCGATGGTTGCAAAAATTTTTAAGAAGCTGGCAAGGCGAATTAATGCTAATAACTCACGATCGCCGCTTTATGGATAGCGTTTGCACTCATACCCTTGGCATTCACAGGCAAAAAATGCGGAAAATCCGTGGCAGCGTGGCAAAACTTCAAGAAACAATTTTGGCAGACGAAGAAGTGCATTTAAAAACCTTGGAAAACGATGCAGCAAAGCGAGAGCATTTGCAGAAATTTATTGAAAGGTTTAGATACAAGGCTTCAAAGGCAAAATCTGTGCAGAGCAAGGTGAAAGCTCTTGAGCGGCACGAACCGCTTGCAAATTTGGAAAAGATAAAAACTCTTGATTTTGAATTCACAGAAGCAGATTTTCCCGCCAAAAGAATGTTAACCGTTAAGCATTTGAGTTTTGGTTTCACTGCAGATTTGCCTTTGATGGAAAATTTAAATTTTGAATTGTACAAAGGAGACCGCCTCGCTATTATTGGCCCAAACGGAAAAGGAAAAACCACGCTTTTAAACTTGCTGGCAGGAGAATTAAAATCTAAGGAAGGAAGCATTGAACTTCACAATAGCACAGTTATAAATTATTTTGGTCAAACAAATGTAAATCGTTTGGACTTGCAAAAAACCGTGGAAGGAGAAATTCAATCTTCGCTCGAAGACAGAACTAGGGGAAAAGCCCGTTCCTTGGCAGGCGTTATGATGTTTGAGGGCGACAACGCTTTAAAGAAAATCTCCGTGCTTTCTGGCGGAGAGCGTTCCAGAGTTTTGCTGGCAAAAATTTTAGGCAAGCCATGCAATCTGCTTTTGCTCGATGAGCCAACAAACCATCTTGACATGGATTCTGTTGATAGCTTAATCGAAGCTCTTGATGAATTCAAAGGTGCGGCAATTTTGGTTAGCCACGATGAAGAAATTCTCCACGCTTTTGCTAAGCGCTTAATTATTTTTGATAAAGGCAAAGCCAAATTTTTTGACGGCACTTATCAGGATTTTTTGGATCGTGTAGGTTGGGCTGCGGAAATGGCAGTAAAAAAAACGGTAGTTAATCAGCGGCTAGCGACCAAAAGAGAGCGTGCCGAGCAAATCCAGCAAAAGTCTCGCATAGTCCGCCCATTGGAGCAAAAAATCAAAGAGATAGAAGCCGAAATTCAGCAGAAAGAAAGCTTTATTGCCGAGTGCGAAAAAAACATAGTCACCGCTGCCGAAGAAGGCAATGGCTTGAAAATTGCGGAAATATCGAAAGAGATGGAATTCGCAAAAAATCAAGTTGCCGATTTGTTTGCAGAGTGGGAGAGGGCAAGCGTTGAGTTGGAGGAATGCCTTCGATGAGTATCATTTTATAGAAGGCTAATCTTTTAGGCAGCGGACATAAGACCAAGCTCTGTTTGTATAATGACCAGCTAAGTTTAGGCTAGAGTTAATATTTGTAAAATATCGAAAATGAGCGGAGCCTGATTGGGAGCCTGCTGTTGCGCTCCAAAAGCCTGCCACTTCTCCTTTTTGTCTAAAACGATCATAATAAAACCCGCCTGGCAGAGCAGTAAAGCCAAAATTATCGGTTCCTTTGTTTGAAATCCAGTGCCCGGTATTTGCTTTTAATTCTGTTCCGGCATTGCTACCAGCAAACCATGCTAGCGCTATCCATTCCGCATCGCTTGGCAAATGCCAGCCAGACGGGCAAATAATTTTTGCTGTATTCCAATCGTATAATATGCCGTAAATATCGCAATTATTTGGATCGTTATCAAAGCATTTAGTGTTTGAAGTTTCATACCGTAAATTTTCTGCCATCCAGATTTGAGAACCTATAACAGTAATTTTATATGCTTTGCCATCTCTGGAATCAATAATGGCTTCTTTATATTTAACAATGCCATCAAGGCAAAATTCAGTTAAAGTATTATATTCAATGCCGCTACAATATGAAATATTATTACTGGAAGAATAATTGGAAGAATAATTAAAGGAGCTACTGGATGAAGATGAGCTGGAAGAGTAATAGCACTCTCTACAATAATAATTAATACCGCCAGGATCGTAAATATTATCACGCTCCACTTGCGTACACGCTAAAAGCAGGAAAGGCAAAACAAAGAAAAATCTTAAAATCACAAATAAACTCCAATGTTAAACGCCATATTACCTTCCTGTTGCTAATATAGAAATTTCTATATTCCCAATGGTGAGTCAGGAGTTTATTAAACGAACGCTTATTAGCAGAGTGGGTGGTTCAGATGCAAACAGGCAATACGTGGAAGCTATATCCAAGTATTTGATTGAATTGCAGGAGTCAATTGGTAGCAAAATAACATTTATAAATCACATTAACAAAAACGTCATTCCCTTTGGCTTTGAAAATGGCGAGACCTATGAATTATATGATTGGATAGATCCATATAAAGATGAAAAGAAAAAGCCGCAAAATTATAAGCCTCCCGTTATAAAACATAGGCCAGCAGAAGCTGTTATAAAAGAAAGCGGGTGGAGTCTGCCGAGTTTTAATTTGAATTTTGACATCGTTTGGTTTTGCATAGTTGCCATATTTGCAGGAATTTCAGCATTTGGCTTTATCGCTTGGTGGTGTATTATAAGAGATTTTTCTTGATTTATTTTAAGCAGCTGTCTATCATTCTCATCAATGCTCTGCTTTGTTCCAAATTCCATTCGGGGCATTCCGTTAAGCCTTCTTCCATTGCTGCCATTGCTGCAGCGGCCTCGTATTGGTAGCCTTTGCCAGGTTCCGGGAATTCAAAATCGAAAGTTCCTTTTTCGTTTTGGAGCGTGAGTTTTGTTGGTATGTGAAAGCTTTTGTGAAGCGTAAGCTTGCCTTTTGTGCCGTAAAGCTTAGCTTCGGTATCTAAGTCAACGGCGAAAGATGATGCGAGCATTGCGACTTTGCCGTTTTTATGCTGGCTTTGAATGAGTGCGGTAACATCTGTTCCTGTGAGGCTTGGAATTTTTATTGTTTGCAAAATTTCGGGTTCGCCAAAGAGAGAGAGAGCGGCAAATAGCGGGTAAATTCCTATATCGTAAATGGAACCGCCGCCTTGTTTCGGGTCGTAAAGGCGGCTGTTTGGATTGAACTGCGAGTAGAAGCCAAAGTCTGCATTCAATAATGTTGGTTCACCTATTGAGCCATTGTTTGCGAGTTCTATAAATTTTTTGAAGCTCGGCAAAAAGGCTGTCCAGAGGGCTTCCATTAAAAAAAGATTTTTGCTTTTCGCAACAGCAATCACGCTTTCCAGTTCTGCGGAGCTAAGGGCAAAAGGTTTTTCGCAGAGAACGGCTTTGCCTGCGTTAAGAGCAGCTATTGAGTCTGGGGCGTGGCAGTGATTCGGCGTTGCTATATATACAATGTCTAGAGCTTCATCCTCAAGCATTTTATCTCTTGAATTATAATGCTTTTTCGCTCCGAATTCATTTGCGAATTTTTTTGCTGTTTCGGCATTGCGGGAGCTAACGGCATAGAGTTCTGCGTTTGGCAGAAGCTTTAAGCTGGAGGCAAAGGATCTTGCTATAAAGCCTGTACCTGTGATTCCCCAGCGAAATTTTTTAGCCACTTAGAACCTAAAGGCGGCGGCAGCGGCAACGGAATTTTTGCCCGTTGGCAAAATGCCCCACGAGAAGTTTCTGGCATCGGGATTGTTATCCCATTGAGTTGAGAGCAGGGCTGTTGCTCCGGAGAATATATGAACAAGGCCTATTGCCCCAGCTCCGTAAACCCATTGGTTGTCGGTGCTTCCTTTATTCCATAAAAACACGGTTACGCCTACGGATGTAAGCCACAAGATATCTATTGCCATAGCCATAGCCATGTCACCCGTTTTCCAGTGGTAGTACGATGGTATCAAGAAAGATAAATAAGCTGCGCTTTGGTCGCCGCCGTAGTTTCTATATGTGCGATCTATGTCGGCGTCTTCCATTCCCTTTTCGCGCTGAGAGAGCCATTCGCTTTCAGATACGCCGAGATTTTTCCAGGGCTCTTGCAGGTAAGTGGATGGGCGGATACCTATCTCTAGCAGGTACATAAGCTTTTCTTTGCCCATTCCGGATTCCTTAACGTTTTGGAATTCGATTTGAGTTAGACCTGCATGGCGAAAGTCAAAATTTGCCCATTCATCATCATCGAAGTCGAATTGGGCAAAGGCGAGCGTTGCGCAGAGTAAAAGAGCCGGGACTAAAAATTTCATAAGATACCTCTCTATAGAAGACTTTAGTGCCGAAGGGGGGAATCGAACCCCCACAGAGTTGCCTCTACTGGATTTTGAGTCCAGCGCGTCTACCAATTTCACCACTTCGGCATTTTTGATGTGTGTGCGGTAATATAGAAAATTATCATTAATCGTTATTTTTTTTGAACTACTGCACCACGCACTGTGGCACCCATTCCCTAATTTCCTTTTCCCATTCATTAAAAAAACTCGCTTTGGGCAAATTCCGCATTAAATTTTCCTTAGCCTTGATTTCGCTGTGCATATCGTTGCCTGTCGTAGGCCCCTTGGCTTTTAGCAAAGAGTAGTGCGCGCCGTTGCAAGATTCAATTGCCAAAGATGGCTCAAGTAAACATTCCACTCCAAAAGAAGATGACCTGCATCTATCGTTACAGGAGAAACGCAGTCTCAGCCCGTTTTGGCACTCGGCATCTTCTTTTGTGATTTTTATCCTTTCAAACAACCCTGCGAAAACAATATTAGCGCATTCGCTTGCAGGAGCCTCCCAATAGGTTTTCTGATTTTTGCAATAGTTTTTATAATAGTTCTCGGTTTTAGCATAAACTTCATTTGCAGAAACAAAAAAATCTGTTTTCGCAACGCCCCAGCCTTCCAGCAGATCTTGAATTCTCATAAACTCATACCAAAGCGTTTGTGTTTTATGCCAAGCTTCATTTTTGCGCTTAGGATGTTCGGTGCTAACAATCGCAGAAACTATTTTCAGAGAGTCCGTTATAAAGCGTTGCCGTTCCGTAAAGCCCTTAGCGGCATCTGTGCGGCTCATGCAAACAACAATGCCTGTTTCATTTGCTCTCCGTTGCGTATGCTGCACACGTGCATCGTGTGCATTCAGCAAAGCAGCTTCCACCACAAGTTCAGATTTAGATTCGGAACTCAAATCCTCTTTTCCGCCAGAAACACTCCGACTCAGGCGGTATTCGTCTGATACTTTCACTGATGAATGCACCTGCTTCGCAAGCGCAGAACGTGCAACACTCAACGCCTCGTTCTCGCTACCTCCAATTCCCGCGCCGCGAAACTCACCGCTTTTGCATTCAACAGAATCCAAAGCTTCTGCCAAAGAAATTGGCTGCTTCGCCGTATTAGACACGCAACCAGCCAACAAAAGAGCAATTAAAGAAAATAATTTCACGCCAAGAATGTAGAATTTTCTACATTCACCCTATCATGCAAAAACCGGAACCACCGAAAAGCCCAAAACCACCGCCAAAGAATTTTTTTCTCATAGCGGCAATATGCTTGTTTGCTCTTGTTCTTCTTAGGCTATATTCCGATGAGCCAATAAGAGAAGTTTCCCGCACTCAGTTCATTGCCTGGATGGCAGACCCCACAGCTAGAATAGATACGCTCAAACTGCGTAAAACTTCAGATGGAATTGAAATAATCGGAAAACGCAAACTATCTCCAAACGAAAAGCCAAAGCCCGCCAAACCAAGTTTCTTTGGCCAGGAAGCCTTGCCCTCAGACCTTGAGCCATTCCGCTCCAATATGCTATACATTCCAGATTCCACCATTGCCCAATGGGAAGAGAGCGGCAAAATAGTAATGGTTATGCGCGAGGAAAATACCTGGCTGCACCACCTCTTTGCATTCTTGCCCTTAATTTTAATTATAATTCTGTTCTGGGTTATAATGGCGCGGCAAGCTGGCGGATTCGGTGGTAGAGGCTTGTTTTCATTTGGCAGAAGCAAGGCGATTTTAATAAACAACGATAAAAACAAAACCACATTCAAAGATGTAGCGGGCTGCGACGAAGCAAAAGCCGATTTGGAAGAGTTGGTTTCTTTTTTAAAAGACCCAAAGAAATTCGATAAACTGGGAGGGCGCATTCCAAAAGGCGTGCTGTTGGTTGGGCCGCCGGGCACAGGAAAAACGCTCTTGGCAAGAGCCGTAGCCGGCGAAGCTGGCGTTAATTTTTACAGCATGAGCGGCTCAGATTTTGTTGAAATGTTTGTGGGCGTTGGCGCAAGCCGTGTTCGCGATTTATTTGAAACAGGAA
>JAITFT010000064.1 GCA_031281155.1 Candidatus Fibrimonadaceae bacterium | reverse complement strand
AGTAAATATAGAAAAATAAAAAAGGCTTGTTAAGGGGGAATTTGACAGGGTGTCATTGTTTTCAGTTTGACTTTATCCCAATCACCCGGTTATATCATTTCGCATTTTATGCCATAATATCCAGCACATCGCCGCCTTCTAATTTTAATGGGCGACCTGCCGGCGTGTTGGTTTCCGGCTGCGCTTCTTCCTGTTCATTTTTCTTTTGTTGCTGCTCTTGCTTATTGCCGCTGCCATCTGGGTTGGTAGCTTCTGTTTCTTCGTTTTTTTGAACTGTGCTGTTTTTTAATTCTTCCAAACGCTGCATTTCAGCCATGCTTCTCGCAAGATCACCGAAAAGTTTTCCCTGTTCGTGCGAACGTAAATTGGACATTTCGTGCGAACGCTGAACTAGCTCTTGATTTTGTACCGGTGGCAGCATAAAAAGCTCCTGCTTGTTTTACATTTTTAACAATAATTTAGCTTTCAATTTTAACATAGCTTTTGAATGTATTTGCGAAACTCGCCCTTCTGTTAAATTCATGGCTACGCCAATTTCTTTTAGAGTCATTTCTTCGTAGTGGTAAAGGGATATCACTAACCGCTCGTTTTCAGGCAAAGCAAGCAGTGCTTCGGCTAGGATTTTTTTGGTATCTTCCAAGCCAAGTCGGTCTAAGGGATTTTCAGCCTCTTTATCTTCCAAAACATCTACAAGGCTCGTTTCTCTAGATTCGCTATCTCTATCGAAAATGGCTTCGTTTAAGGATACCAGGGTTGTTTGCGCAACTTCGCTCAAAAGATTTTCAAATTCCGGTATTTCCAAATTTAAATGTTCAGCTACTTCGCTATCGTAAGGAGTGCGGCCAAATTCCTTTTCGAGTTCGGCATAAGCGCTTTTTATCATTCTTGATTTTTGCCGAACGGAACGCGGAATCCAATCCTGTTCACGCAAATCGTCTAAAATAGCGCCGCGAATTTTATGCGTTGCATAAGTTTCAAATTTTATATCGCGACTCGTATCAAAAGATTCCACAGCCTTTATTAAACCCATTACGCCTGCGCCAATTAAATCTCCCAAATGAACGCTAGGCGGCAAATTCACTGCCATTCTCTGAGCGGTATAGCGTACAAAAGGCGTGTATTCAGCAAGCAGTTTATCGCGCGCAACGAAACTGCCGCGTTCTTTATATTCTTTCCATAAGGGTTCTAAATCCATTATTCCTTCTCCATCTCCTTTTCCCTTTCTTGTTGTTTTAGCCAGGCGACTTCCTCGGCATCTGGTTCGGTTACGTGATAGGAAAGCCCGCCTTCTATTCTATCGGCTCTTTTCTCTTTTGCATCTAATAAAACTGTTTTCAGGAAAGTATCCACGAGCATAACAAGCACTATCCAAAAAACACCGCTGATAATAACGGCTTTAATAAGAGCCATGGCAATTTGCTTAAATGATATATCTGGTTCCAAAATTAAACTAAGCAAAAGCACCCCCCAAAAAACTAATATAACAACGGTTTTTGTAACTGCATTTGTAATTCGCCTTAATTCCATTTTTTATTCTCCATTATCTCAAAAGCCAATTTGATATAATCTCCTTTTCTGCGCTTACTATGTTATCTGGGCCTTGACCATTGCCAATGTAGGAAACGGGTATGCCGAATTTTATGGGCAGCCAAAGCAAAGCGCCGAGCTCCGAAGCTTCGTCTTGCCTTGTGAATGCTATGCGATTGACTTTTAGCTTGGAATAGGATTCTGTGAATTTTTCCAAATCGCGATCTCGCATATTTAACGGCAAAACAAGGTGAACTTCATCGGGGCGGATGGCTTCGTAAAGGGCCAGTATTTCTTTTTCGTGTTCAATATTACCCAAGCTACGGCCTGCGGTGTCCACCAAAAGCAAAGAGTTATCTTTTAACTGCTCGAAAATTTCCGGGACTTCTTCGGGGGCAGATACCACTCCCAATTGTATGTCTGCGGCAGCGGCAAAAGTTTCCATTTGCTCTATAGCGCCCATGCGGTAACTATCGGTTGTGACTATCGCTACATTCGGATTACCCGTTACAGTTGCTCTGCCCGCGAGTTTTGAAATTATGCCGGATTTTCCAGAACCTGCCGGGCCTACAAACATTTGCACAATAGGCCTGCCCTTGCGAAGTCTTGGGCGAGGCGCAACAAGCACTCTGTTTGCCAGCACTTTTTTCATTTGTTCCTTAACGGAAATTTCATCTCTTGCATTAGCGGGGCAAAGAATCATTAGCTCTGCCAGCAAATCTTGAACCAGTTGCGCAGGAATTCCGCTTTTGGAAAGCATTGCCGCAACAGAGCTGAACTCGCGCGGAACTCTATCTCTAACAACTCTTATGCCTTCTAAAAAATCATTTCTGGTTAGAGCAAAATCTTCTCTTAATCCTTGAACTTCTGCCAAGGTGTTTTCCAAGCATTCTATAAGTTTACTGCTATTGGCAGGTTCCGGCATCAACGGCGACAATGGCGAATTTTTCTTTGGAATAGGCTTTATCCCTTTGCTGCTGTATGTGCCTATGCCTTTGGTATCGCTGGGCATGGGTGGCGGCATTTCTGCAATATCTTCTAAAGTAACGGTTACTTCTACCTTTTCATTTGGGTTTGAGGGATTTTTAATCTCTTGCTGTTTTAATATAACGGCATCGGGACCAAGCTCCTGTTTTATGCGTAGAAAAGCTTCGGTGAAAGTACTGGCTTTGTATTTTTTAATCATGTGTGCTCAAAGTCTCCGCAACGGTTATATTAACTCCTGTTACTATTTCGCTATAAGATAGAATTACTAAATTCGGAAAATTGCTTTCCAACAGTTTTTTAAGCGGATAACGTATATTCGGCGAGCAAACTATTATAGGCTGCTCACCCAAGGCTTGAATTGCCGATTGAATTGCATCCATGCGCTCTAAAATACGCCCAACCAAATCTGGCCTTATCACAAGGCGAGGGCCTCTGGTTGTGCTTTGAAGGGAGGCTTCCAGCATTTGCTCTAAATCGGGCGCAAGGGCTATAACGGAAATTTGCCCGTCTCTTACATATTCTTTGCAAATTTGCCTTGTTAAACCAAGCCGCACCTGCTCGTTTATAAATACCGGATCTTTTGAGAGTTTTGCCGCATTTGCCATCAATTCCAAAATACTCGCCAAATCTCTTACTGAAATTCTCTCTTGCAGCAAAGAACTCAAAACCTGCTGAATTTCGCCAAGAGAAAGCATTGGAGTTAGTTCCTCTACAACGGCAGGGCTGTTCTTTTTAACGTTTTCCATTAATACCTTAACATCTTGCCTCATTAAAATTTCCGCTGCGTGGCGGCGAATTATTTCCGTTAAGTGAGTTGCTAAAACAGCGGGAAGCTCAACCACCGTGTAACTTGCGAGTTCGGCAGCTTCCTTTTGGCTTTCGGTTATCCAGAGAGCATCTAGATTAAAAGCCGGCTCTTTGGTTTTAATGCCCGGTATTCTTTGGCTTACGTTTCCGGGATTCATGGCAAGGTAGGAACCCATCATAAGCTCTCCCTTGCCAACATCGTTTCCTTTTATTTTAATCAAATATTCATTTGGCGATAATTGAATGTTGTCTCTTATGCGAATTGGGGGAACTATTATGCCAAGGTCGCCCGCTATTTGCCTGCGCAGCATGGTTATGCGTTCAAGCAAGTCACCGCCCTGATTAACGTCCACCAAGGGTATTAAGCCATAGCCGATTTCAAGCTCCATTTGATCAACCAAAAGATAGTCTTCAATTTTTTCTTCTTTTGGCACTGCAGCGGCTTCTTCTGCGGCTTTCTTCGCCAGCTCTTCATCTGCTTTTTCTTGCTTGCTCGGCATTCCAAAAGCCATTCTATAAGCTGTGAAACCAATTAGCAAAGCTATAACTAAAAAAGGAACTGTTGGCATTCCAGGTATAATGCCCAAAATCAGCATAACAAAAGCGGAAATTGCAAGTGCCTTGGAACTTTGCGAAAATTGAGTAATCAATTCTGCGCCCAAATTATTTTTTGAAGCTGCTCTGGTTACTATTATACCAGAAGAAGTAGATATCATCAATGCCGGAATTTGAGTGACCAAGCCATCGCCTATGCTAAGCTTGATATAAGTTTCCAGAGCTTCGCCTGCTGTCATGCCCAGCATTGCAATGCCTAAAACAAAACCGCCTATTATATTTATTACAGTTATTATTATGCTTGCTATGGCATCGCCTCTAACAAATTTTGAAGCACCGTCCATAGCTCCGTAAAAATCAGCCTCTCTGCTTATGTCTGAGCGCCGTTGACGAGCTTCGTCTTCGGTTATGTGCCCCATATTCAAATCTGCATCAACAGCCATTTGCTTTTGAGGCATTGCATCCAAAGTAAACCTAGCAGCAACTTCTGCTATTCTTGTTGCACCCTTTGTGATAACCACAAATTGTATAACCACAAGTATAATGAACATTATTGTTCCAACTACAATATTGCCTGCGGTTACATAATTGCCGAATGCATCTATAACTTGCCCCGCATTGGCTTGAGAGAGAATGAGCCTTGTGGTTGCAATGTTAAGAGCCAATCTAAAAAGAGTTACCACCAATAACATTCCGGGGTAAACAGAAAAATCAAGCACATTTTCTATAACCATGCTTGTCATTAAAACCATCAAGGCAATGCCAAACATTGATGTGAGGAGAATATCCGCCATTATTGGCGGAATTGGAATCACCATTATGACTATTATGCAAACAATGCCCAAAATTACCAAAGCATCGCGATGCTTGGTGAACGGGTTGTTCTGCATTAATCCTTTAACTGACGGTACGGATGGCGGCATATTAAAACTTAGTTACTCCACCTTTTGAATGGTTTTCCCTATACTGGGGATTAAGCCTATGCCAGAGGCTATTCTTTTTCCAACGCTATCAACGCGAACGGCCATGCCCGCGCCTCTATCCATTACCCATGCGCTGCCATCTTCAGCAAAGGTGCTTATAAAAGTTGGCGCTAAAAAACCTCCAACTTCCATTCCATCTTTAACCGTTCTGGAAAGATCGAGCTGGCTGCCTCTGAAAGGCCCTCTAAAGCGATAAACTTTTCCTGTTAAAATATCCGATGCCCACACGCTGCCACCGCCTGCAGAAATAGCGCTCACAAAGCCGAAATCTCTTATAACTGCCAAAAAATTTCCATCTGTATCTATGGCAACTATCCTTGAACTGTCTGCTATCCACGCCATGCCATTGGTAGGATCGTGGCTAACCATAGATGGACGTTTCCATTCATCTAGCGTATTTAATATGTATTCAGGCTCCTTTGAATATTCTACAAAACCAATGGTATCTCTTTCTGGAATTGCAAACCATAAAAAGTTTCTTCGAAATTGGTCAACTGAAAGCCCCCTCAACAAGCCTGGCACCTCGTATTGCACGGCAGCGGCAGCTCCAATTGTGCTGCCAGTAAAGCTAAAAGCACGCAAACCGGAATCGTCTGCAACCCATATATAGTTGCTTTCAATGTCCACGGCAACGCTGGTGGGCGCTTTGAGCAAGTTGTCGTTTCGATAAATTACCTTTCCATAAGAATCGTAAACTGCAAAAATATTTTTTGCTTGATCTACAACGAACAACTGCTTGCTATTTGAATTCACAGCAATGTCACTTATGGAGCCGAAATCGCCGTTAATTCTAACAACCCTTGAACCCGCAGGCGAGTATTTTACAATTTCTTTTTCAGATGCCGCCCAAACGGAGCTAAAATCTGTGTAGGCAACCAAATGAATTTTATAGAGCCTCTCCCCGTAGCCTCCTTTATCTTTTATGCGCAGGAATGCTGAGCTATCGTCCACAGGCTCGTGTGGCGCAATCCATTCCCACGAATAAAGGGAATCGCTTTGAAGTTTCAACGTTAGGTTGCCGCCGAAGATTTCCGTTGGCATTTCAACAACCGGCGAAATATTGTTAAAAGGTTTTTCAAGGCGCAATTCAATTTCCAGTTTATCGCCAAGATGCGCAGCTATGGTTAAAACAGAATCGCCAGCCTGCCTTAAGCCACCAACGGTAAGGCTTGTTACTCTTGGCAAAATATTTTTCACCTCAATAACTATAGGCTCGCTCCTCAAACCATTGACAATGGCAAATATGGTATCTGTGTGATAGTAGGTGGTATCTATCCTCCAAATTTCGCCCATTTTAACGCTATCTATTTTTGTTGTTAGTGGCGGCGGCACATTCCAGTAAAAAAATGCTGTATCTGCCGTGATTAATTTTTGTGCATCAAGTTCTTGCGTTCTGTAAGCTATTTCTGAATAACCCATTTTCCAGCTTATGCTATTTACGCTTTCCACTGGTTCTTTTAAAACAATCCAAACGGGGAAAAGCCCGCCATTATACTCTTTGCTGCCCAAATGCGATTGCGGCTCCCACAAAGGCTCCGAACTCTCCCTTGAGCAGGAGAAAAAAACAATAGCAACACATAGCAAAAGTTTTGCTGAGATAGAACGCATGTGGTGTAATATAGAAAATTTCAAAACCGCAATCAAGCCGCCAGCAATTTCTGAACCTCTTCCCTCAAATTCTCCGGAACGAAATCTATAGCATAACTGGTATCTTTAACAGCAGCCAAGCAAACTTCCAGTGTTTTGAATTTTTCTGGAACATGCTTAAGAACATTGCCATTGTTTTTAACAGCAGCCAAGCATATTTCTTCTGTCATCACGCTTTCAGGAACAAAGGCAAGAGCAGCGCCGTTTTCCAGAACAGCAACCATGCATAAATCTGCGGTTTTGAACTTTTCTGGGACAAATTCAAGCGATAAACCTCTTTTGCTAACGCTTTCCATATACACCTGCTTCGAAACCAAATCTTCGCTATCATCTTTCTCAACATGTATCAAATATCCGAGACCGTATAGAACATCGTTTATGGTCAAACCGGCGCCAGCGGCACTAAAGCTCACTCCGCTAACAATGCCGTCTTGATAAGCATAACCTGCGGTTTTTGAGCCTGAATAATCCAAAACTTCAATCGTGTATTTTCCGCCTAAAACTTTATCGCCGGTTTTGCTGTCCGTGCCATCCCATTTCACCTTTACTTCACCGCCTTTAGAGCTTTCAGCCGCTACATCAATCTCAGCAACAATCTTTCCATCGGCATCTTTAATCAAAACAACTCCATACCTGTTTCCTTCAGATAAATAAATATTAAACTCTCTTTCCGTTAAACCTCTATGATCAAAAGCTGTTTCCATAACACGCACTTCCTTGCCCAAAAGCGGGGTTGCGCTGGCATTGGTTATGCTCTGCGCCTGCAAAGACTGCATATCCATAAAGGCCTGCATATTTCCGGCAAGCCTGGAAATAGCCTGCGTAGAATTCTGCGTAAATTCCAACTGCGAGAATTGAGCCAATTGCGCCACAAACTCGGTGTTTTCCGGAGGATTCATTGGATCTTGGTATCGCAATTGTGCAACGAGCAAATTCAGAAATTGGTCTTTGCCCATAGTATCATCGGTTTTGAACGCGCTAGTGTCGCCTTCGTTGGCAACATTGTAGCCGTTCTGGCCTTGAGATACCTTGCGGATATTAGTGTCTGTTCCGCGTGCAAGATCGTAAAAGCTATCGTAGTAATTATTGACGCCGTTCATATTGCCTCCTATGCTAAATATTCCATTGTGTTGTACCCCAAACGCCTGCCTGTGTCGGCGTTTGCATCTTTTGCGACAGAAACCGCCAAGTGTGCAGCCTGCCCTTTTTTGCGCCTGTTATTTTTGCCATCGCGCTTCTGTTCTTGTTCACGCGCAAGAGCGTAAGCATCGCGGTTTTCCCTTTGCTCAACGGAAACCTCTAAACGCTCAAGAGTAATGCCCTGCTTTTCCAAGCCCTCACGCAAAAGGCCAATGTGATTTTCAAGCGCAGCCTGCGCAGTTGCGCTTTCAACTCTCGCATGAATTTGCATTTCGCCGTTATGCAAGGAAATTCGCAATTCAACCTGCCCTAAATGCTCAGGGCGCAGTTGTATTGTCATTTTCTGCTCGCCTGTAGGCGTGGTTATAAATTTTGCTTGAGCTACAACTTGGCGAACAACTTCAAATTGATTCATCTGTTCCTGCATTCTGTGAGCGTTTGAAACAGGAACGCTTTGCAATTTTTCACCGGTTTTAGGGTTAATCGTTTCTATTTTTAAATCAGCACCTTCCCACACAGCCCGAACTTCCGGCTCTGCTTTTGGGAGCTTTCCAGTTTTCATTTCCGTTTTCGCAAAATCCTTTATCACTGATTCTGCTTTAGCCTCCGGCTTGTTTTCTGCTTTGGCCTCTGCTTTGATTTCCGCTTTGGCTTCTGATTTAATTTCTGTGTTTTTAATAAAATCCTTAATCTCTGCTTTTGTAAAGTTTTTAAGCTCTAATTTAGCTTCTGTTTTAATTTCTGCTTTGATTTCCTTATTTTTTGCGAAATTTTCTATTTCTATTTTTTCAAAATCCTTAATTTCTGCAAATTTTAAATCATTTTTTTTTTCCGTTTTCTTTTCCTCTATATTCAAAGAAAATAAAAGCTTCTCTACCTCTTCCCTAAGTTCTTCCAGCAATTCAGGCAAATTGGCATAATCTTGATTTTGAATTGCCTGCTCAAAGGTTTGCGGAGTTATCAAGCCTAT
>JAITFT010000055.1 GCA_031281155.1 Candidatus Fibrimonadaceae bacterium | reverse complement strand
CTGATATGTATTTCAATGTGATTACTTCGGCTTATCCGAAAGGAGCAAGTCAATTAGAGAAATGGATAGATGCGGGCAAGATTCTATATTTAAACAAAGAAAAAGCCCCTGATTATTTTCGAGCACCATCCGCTCCAATTGCGGGGGCACAAAATAATCAAGGGCTCCACTTGTAAATATACAAAATTTTCCGGAAAAGAGTAACAAAAAATGAAAAAAAGTCAAAATATCGCAAAAAACTTGAAAAATGGCGGTTTTTGGTGTTTTTTGACTTCGCCAGTCTTTTTTTTGCGTTTTCGTAACTTCCTGCTATTCCTTGGGTTATGGAAAGGCACTCTATTCGTTTGCGAAATTTTGATTACGCAAATGCAGGGTCGTATTTTGTTACGATTTGCTTGAATCAACGCATTCCGAAAACATGGCTGCATGAGGGGCAATTCATGGCTGGGCAATCACGTTTCGCGATTGGGCAATCAACGTTGGATTGCCCCTACATTGCGGTGGGATTTTGATTACCCGACATTTGGCGTGATTGAAAACGGAATTATGACATTGAATGATTCTGGAAAAATGGTTCAGCGAATATGGAATGAAATGCCCGAGTATTATTCAGGCATTGAAATGGGTGAATTTATCGTTATGCCCGACCACATTCATGGCATAATTACAATAAACGACACAATCAAACAAAAAAACGTAGGGGCAATCACATTGTGTGATTGCCCAACCGCAAAACGTGATTGCCCAGCCATGAATTGCTAGTGGGGTTATATATGGTAACGATGCAACTCCTGTCAATCTCAGAAATGTCGCTAGGAAAATCCACGCTTTTAGCGGGGAATTCCCAAAAACTCTGCTGCTGCAATTTCAAAGTCTCTTTCCATTTCCAGTACCTTATTCATGGTATCGTAGTAATACTCAATTTCTCGCAAATAGTCAAGCAGTGAAATTTCTCCCGCATCCAATGCTTTTTTTAGCAGCGACTCGTTGCCATTTTCGGTGAGCGATTGGCGAAATTTGAGTGCGTTTTGTTGCAAAGAGACAGCTTTGAGGTATTGGCTTTGCAAACGATTGTAAAATTGTACTTGGCTGTCTTTCAACGCTGATTCTGCGGCCCGTGCCTGCGCCCGTGCTTCACTAACGCGGTTTTTGTTTTCCCACAGCGGAATGCTCAAACCAACCGCTATGCCATGCGAAGATTCATCGCCGCTTATTTCGCTTGTGTAACCAGCCGAAAATTTCGGCAAACCCATTGCGCGGCTGAGTTTTATTTGCTGCATATCAATCTCTATCTGCTTGCGTACAAATTGCAGCTCAGGATTTTTACTCTCTGCCGTAGCATACCATTCTTCAAAATTCGAAGGCAGAGTATTGGCGGGATAGCTTTCGGCGAGAAAAGTTATCTCTTTGCCGCCATTGAGTCGTTTTAGCTGCGCAAGCAGATCTGTGCGCTGCGTTTCAATTTGCGCTGCTTCTACCTGTACGGAAGTTAGATTGAGCTGTGCCTTATTGTATTCTAGAATATTGGTTTCGCCTTTGTCTAATTTGGTTTTGTAGGCATTGGCAACAAGTTGTGCATTTTTCAAACGCATGTCATATTCTTTTGCGAGGATATTGTAATATACCAGCTCAATGCATGTTTGCTTTGCCAAAAGCAGCACTTCGATTCGCTGAGCTTTATACGACTGCTCGGCACCTTCATTCTGCAAGGCAGCAATTCTGCTGCGGTGTTTGTAAACTGTTGGAAAATCAAATGTTTGCGTAACGCTGAAATCCATACGGTTTTCAATGCCCCAAAGATGGCTAAATTCCACTTCGGGATTATCTGGCAAAAGCCCTGTGCGATTGCCGATTTTATGAGCATCTGTTTGCTGGCGCAAAGCGGCGAGCGTGGTATTATTCGTTTCTATTTGCTGTAAAACCGATTCGTAACTGCTTTGCGCTGCAACAGACAAAAACAATATGCCGATGATTAATTTATTCATGCTTTTGCTACCTTATTTTTTTGAATTAATTCATAAACTACGGGCACAATATAAATATTTAACATTGTAGATGAAAGCAATCCGCCCAGAATAACAATTGCCATGGGGCTTTGTATTTCGTTACCCGGTTTGCCGCCCTGAAGCGCAAGCGGGAGAAGTGCCCATGCCGTTGAAATAGCAGTCATTAGAATAGGATTTAAGCGGTCAAGCGATCCTTGCATTACAGTTTCACGCAAGCCTTCTCCCATCTCCTGCATGTGCTGATAGCGAGAGATAAGCAGAATGCCGTTTCGCGTGGCAATCCCAAATAACGTAATAAATCCGATGATGGAGGGAATGCTTACAATATTAGAAGTGAAGAATATTGCAAGAACGCCGCCAATAAGCGCGAGAGGAAGATTGAGCATGATAATTGCCGAGAGCGTAAGATTTTTGAACTCACTATACAGCAACATAAGAATTACGCATATTGCGAGAAGCGAGATAATAAACAATGTGCGAGAAGCGTTCGCTGCACTCTCAAACTGCCCGCCGTATTCAATGCGGTAGCCTTCGGGAAGTTTGATATTTTGGTTGATATTTTTCTGAATATCATCTACTACGCTTTTCAAATCGCGACCTGCAACATTTGCGGAGATCACGATTTTACGCTGAACATTTTCGCGGCTGATTGAGTTTGGCCCGCCGGTTGAAACAATATCGGCGATATCTTCCAGCGGTACTTTACGCCCGCTTTCTATGTTGATAAGCGCCGAACGCACGCCTTCAATGTTTTGGGTATAATAGTCGTTTAGGCGCAGAACAAGGTCGAAGCTGCGTTGACCCTCGTAAATCTCAGTGAGTTTTTCGCCTGTAAAAGCCAGCCTGATAAAACTGTCGAAATCTTCCAAAGAAATACCATAGTGCGCCAGCATGCCGCGATTAGCGCGAATTTGCAACTGAGGCGTTTCAGTTTGCTGCTCTACAGATACATCGACCAAGCCATTAATATCGGCAATTGCATTTTGAATTTGATTGCCGAGCATAAACAGATTGCTTAAATCTGTTCCAAAAAGTTTTATGGCTATATTCGCGCGTGTTCCGGAAAGTATGTGGTCAATGCGGTGACCAAGCGGCTGACCAACGGTGGTTGCTACCCCTGGAACGCCTGCAAGAGTATGGCGCACATCTGCCAGGAATGCTTCGCGGCTTCGTTTGCCTAATGTGAAATTAACATCTATTTCTGCGCTATTGGTTGTTTGTGAATGTTCATCTAATTCGCCGCGCCCGGTGCGCCTTGCAGTGCCTGTTACTTCGGGGATTGCAAGGAGCTCATTTTCCATAAGATTGCCGAGACGGTTATTTTCCTCAAGCGATACGCCAGGCTTTGTTATAGCAGAAATGGTAAGCGATCCTTCGTTAAATTCAGGCAGAAAACTTTGCCCCATTCTTAAATACATAACTACAGTAATGGCAAATATGGCAGCAGTAGTGTATAGTACTTTCTTTTTATTATGAAGAACCCATTCAAGAGTTAGGCCGTAAACCGATAACAATTTTCGACTCAAGCGACTGTCTTTTTTATTTTTTTCCAAATACTTTTCATTTGTAAGCATGAACCTGCACATAAGAGGCGTAACTGTCATGGCTATAAATGTTGACATAAACGATGCTACGATAAAAGCTATGCCAAGCGGTTTTAACATGCGCCCTTCCATTCCCGAAAGAAAAAACAGAGGGGTAAATGCTGCGATGATAATAAAGGTAGCATTGAGGATTGAAGCGCGAATTTCGTGCGAAGCTTCAAATATCACATCAAAAACAGGTCGTTGCTCCTCTTTGGGTTTGCGATAATTTTGGCGCAAACGCTTGAACACATTTTCTACGCTGATAATCGCTTCGTCAACAAGCGTGCCAACGGCAATGCACATTCCTCCAAGTGTCATGGTGTTAATATTCATTCCCAATAGATATAGAACAACAATCGTTCCCAAAAGCGAGAGCGGAATAACAACAACCGAAATAACGGTTATGCGGAGGCTCATTAGAAAAATAAACAAGATAATAACAACAAAAACAGCACCTTCAATCAAGGCCATTCCTACATTATTTACCGAAGACTCTATAAAATCCGCTTGGCGAAAAATCTTTGTATCCATTTTTACATCGGGCGGTAGCGATTTTTGAAGCTCTGCCAAATTCTGTTCTATTTTTCTGGTAACGTTTAACGTGTTTATATTAGGTTGTTTAGATACGGAGAGAATAACAGCTGGTTTGCCGTTTTGCGAAGCGAAACCCATTTTTACAGCGCTTCCGATAAGCACTTCGGCGACATCTGAAACAACAACCGGTTTGCTGCTTACGGTTTTGATATAGGTTGAGCCAAGCTCTTCTAGATCGTTGGTGCGCGCTATTCCGCGCAGATCGTATTCTTTGCCGTAGTCACGCAGCACGCCGCCCACGGAATTAATGCTGATTGTGCGGCCTACCTGTGCCAGTTCATTCATTGTAACGCCGTAAATATCCATTTTCTGCGGTTCGGCAAGTATTTGGTATTGCTTGTAATCACCGCCGATTACCGTTACCTGAGACACGCCGCCTGTGGATAGAATAGCGGGTTTTACCAACCAGTCAGCAAGAGTGCGCAGATCCATAAGCGAAGTGCTATCAGCCTGCATACCGATAAAAAGAATTTCGCCCATTACGCTCGATTGCGGAGCAAGAACCGGCACAATGCCTAACGGCAACGCACCTGTAAGCGTAACCATTTTTTCGCTTACAATTTGCCGTGCCTTGAAAATATCTGTTCCCCAATCAAACTCAACCCATACAAAAGAATATCCCTGAGAAGAAGCCGAGCGTACTCGGCGCACATCGGTGGCGCCGTTCATTGCCGTTTCAATGTGGAAAGTTACCATCCTCTCCACTTCTTCTGCCGACATGCCGGCAGCATCGGTCATTACTACCACTGTTGGAGCCGTAAGGTCGGGAAATACATCTATATCCATATTTAATATGGCATATATACCGCTGGCAATTAATAGCACTGTTCCCAGCAATACGAATAGCCAGTTATTAAGCGAAAACTTTATAATTCTTTCTAGCATTTTTGACATTCCTTCAATGAGCATGACCTGCGTGAGGATCTAAGGCTCCTGAAGCCTGTGCGAGTTTTACAAAAATCGCACCCTTGCTTATTACACGATCGCCTGGTGCAATGTTACCTTCTTTTATTTCTGTGCGAACACCGTCTGTTACGCCTTTTTTCACAGCGCGTTTATCAAAAAATTCCGGTGTAAGCTGCACAAATACAAAATGGTTGCCCATTTCTTCCACAATCGCTTCGTTTGGAACGGTAATGGCCTGGTTTGAAGTTTGCGTTTTAATAAACATTTCAACAAAACTGCCTGGTACTAACCCGGCCGTGTTATTTACCTGAAATATAATGGGAATAAGCGGATTAGAAATATCAGTAGATTTTCCATAAGAAAGTATATGACCGCCCAAACTTTCAAGTGAGTGCACAGTGCTGCTGTTCAGCAGGCGAATATTTGCAGAAGTAATATTATTGAGCAAGCTAAAATGCTTAAGCCGCAGATCGGCTTTAATAAACAGGTTGCGATTTTGCGAAACAACCAAAACAGGCTGCCCGGCTTCAACATACTGCCCTTTTTGCACCAGCACGCGCGTAACATATCCATTGATCGGTGAGCTTAGGTTTTGCCTTCCAGCAGAAAAATTATTCCGCAGATTATTGTATATGATTCTTGCGTTGGTATATTCGGTTCTGGCTCTCAGCAAATCGCTTTGCGAAATTATGTTTTCTTTTGCCAGCTCGGTTTTGCGTTCGTATTCAGTTTTTGCGCTGTTGTATTCACTCTCGGCTTCGGCATAACGCACTGCAAGATTGTTGTCTGCTGTTGTGCTGCCATCAATGGTGAACAGCGTTTGCCCTGTTTTGACCGTTTTTCCTTCTGTAACAACAGTATTAAAAAATACCGTTCCGCTTGTTCTTGCAGATATAATCCGTTCATCGCCTTGCGAGGGTTGAACTTGCGCTATGGTGCGGATAATTTGCCCAAATGGTTCGCGGCGAATTTCGGTTGTTGCAAAATCCACTTTCCATCTCTGCTCTTTAGTGAACGTTACGCCATTGCTGCTTTCTACCGCTGCGGCGGCAGCGACCTTGTGTGCTTCGTGCTCATCGGTATAAACTGTTATATCGGGTATTACAATCTGAGATTTGCCAAAATCCGTTTGTATATCAAAAACGATCCTCCCTTTTCCTGCTGTTGGCGGGTTTAGCCTAAAAGGATATATACCCGGCTTTACAGGTTCATTCAATGTTTGGCGTATGCCATCTGTTCCAACAATCATGCTTACTGTTATGCTGCCTTTTGAAAGCGGCTTAAAGTCTTCCAAGCGGGAAACAAAAACGCGGAGATTGCCTGCTTGCCCAACGACAAAAGGGGCTGCTTCAACAAAAATCTCAAAATCGCTGCTGTAAGCGGTTAATTGAAGCGTTTCATCATGGCTGTGTCCATCATCTACATGCTCTTTTTTGCATTCTCCGCAGCCACCTGCAGCAATAGCGAGAAATATCGCTATGATGGTAATAAAGTATTTTTTCGTTTTTGCAAATATCTTCATTTTTTGTGTTTCCTTTAGTCTAGTTATCTTTGAAGATAGAAAATGCTGGGGTATAGGGTGTGGGGTATATATACCCCAGCGACTAAATCAGCGTTTTCTATATTACCTCCCATAACAAAGGAGTATAAAATATGTCAGCTATTCATTTAACAGAAGATGCACTCAAGAAGGTCATTCAATCTGGCAAGCCAGTGCTTGTGGATTTTTGGGCACCGTGGTGCGGACCATGCAAAGCTTTAGGGCCAATTATAGACAAGCTAAGCGATTTGTACAAAGACAAAGTCGTGGTAGCAAAGATTAATATAGACGACGTTCCGGCACTGGCCGTCGAACTAGACGTAAGCTCAATCCCTACGGTTAAATTTTTCAAAGACGGAAGAGAATTAGAGAGCTTCACAGGAGCCTATCCGCAAAGCAAATACCAGCAAGTCTTGGAGGCAAACCTATAATGCCATGCAAACTTGAAGAGCTCTTTAGCCTGCAGGAAAAGCTAAACGATTTTGTTTTCGCAAAGCAAGATTTGCGGGATAAAAACGGCAATGTGCTTACAATGGAGGCTCTGCGTTCTCAAGCTCAAAATGGCGAGCCGCTTGGCCCCAACACCGAAGTCAACCAATGGCTCCGCAAATACCTCGAAGCCCTAACCGACGAATCCAAAGAACTCGGCGAAGAACTGCTTTGGAAATGGTGGAGCAAAGATAAACTGGATATGCAAAACATAAAAATAGAAATTGTCGATCAACTGCATTTCTGGCTATCGCTGGCAATCACCGCCGGCATGGACGCAGAAAAAGTATTCGACATTTACATGCAAAAAAACAAAGTGAACATAGAAAGACAAAACGCCAGTTACAGCAAGGAAACCAAAAATGAATCAGATAATAAAGGAATTGACTAACGGGAAATTAGGGTATAGATTTATCCTGTTAATCGGGCTTATCGGGGCCATTGCTGTTCAAACAGGCTGCTCCAAATCCGATGACCAAGGCGGCCCTCCTAGGGGGGGGGCAGGGGGTCGCGGTGGCGGTGCGGCAGTTAGGGTAGAAGCGGTTATTGTTGAAACTGAGGAATTGAAAACATCTGTGCGAGGGCTTGGCATATTGCTGCCTTCAAAGGAAATAGAAATACAGGCAGAAATGGCCGGCAGAGTTCAAACCGTTTTTTTCAAAGACGGGCAAAGCGTTCGGGCCGGTGAATCTTTGGTGAAAATAGAAGATGCGAATTTAAGAGCGGCAGTGTCCAAAGCATATTCAAGGCTGGTATTGGCAAGAAATACCGCTCATAGAAAAAGGCAGTTATTCGACACGGGGGCAATCTCCGCTCAGGAATGGGATTTTGCGCTTGCCGATTTGCGAATAGCAGAGGCAGATTCCGCAGATGCCGCAGCAAATTTGCTAAAAACATTAATTTGGGCACCCTTCGACGGTAAATTGGGCATTAGCAGAATAAGCATAGGCAAAAGGCTTTCCGTTGGGGAACCCATTGTAAGAATTGTGCAAAAATTCCCATTAAAGGTGGATTTTTCGGTAGCAGACAAATATGCTCCTATTTTGCGAACTGGAATGGAAGTGAATTTGAGCAGAGGCGGCGAGAGTTACAAAGCGGTTATTGAGGCTTTGGAAAGCTCTCTAGATGGCTCAACCAGAACTTTGCAAGCAAGAGCAATAATAGCCGGAAAACCAGAAGAACTTGTGCCTGGCGCACCGCTTGAATTTTCTCTTGAACTGCCTACCAGAGAATCTCTAACTGTTCCGCCAGAAGCCATTTTAAGCGATGCCCTTGGCAGCGTTGCATATTTATACAAAGGCGGCAAAGCGCAACTTACGCGCATAGAATTAGGAACCCGCTTTGTTGATAGGGTAGAAATAATAAGCGGAATTGCCGTTGGCGACACCGTTTTGTGTGTTGGAGCATCTCCTGTTCGCAACGGCGGCAATGTTGAGATAAGCAGAATGAAAAATGAAACGCCTAGATAAATACCTTCAGTCCAAATATCCTGAGTACTCTCGCACGGATTTGCAGAAAATTATTGCAGAGGGCAAGGTTTTGCTAAATGGCAAAGTTTTGCCAAAAAATTTTCAGGTTACAGAAGACATTGAACTTGAAATTTTACAAATGCCCGTAAAAACGGAAAGTTTTCTTGAACCTGAAAATATTCCCTTAAACATAGTTTTTGAAGACGAGCATTTGACGGTTATCAACAAGCCTCGCAATATGGTGATGCATCCGGGGAATGGCATAAGCAAAGGAACGCTTGCAGCAGCATTGTTGTGGCATTTTAAAAATTCGCTTTCAAAAATAAACGGGCCGCTTCGCCCAGGCATTTTGCACAGGCTAGACAAAGATACTCCGGGGCTGTTGGTTGTGGCAAAAACAGATTTTGCGCACAGAGAACTTAGCCGCCAGCTTGAAGAACGCACTTTGGAGCGAACCTATATAGCCGTTATTTGGGGAATTTTGCGAGACCGCGAAGGCAAAATTGAAGCGGCAATAGAGCGCGACCCAAAAAATCGCTTGAAAATGGCAGTGCAGGCGAATGGCAAAATGGCTATAACCAACTACAAGACTTTGGAAACTTTCGGCATTGCTTCCTTGGTGGAATTTAAGCTGGAAACCGGCAGAACGCACCAAATCAGAGTCCATGCGCGTTATTTGGGAAATCCCGTTGTTGGCGATCCTCTTTACGAAGGCAGGGAAGAGTGCATAAAAAAAATAGATCCAATTTACCAGCCAATGGCTGAGGAGCTTTTAAAAATTGCTCCTGCCCAGCTTTTGCAATCTTGTAAAATGAAATTCGAGCATCCTGAAAGCAAAGAAATAATGGATTTTGAAATTTCGCCAGAAGAGCAATTTGATAACGCTTTGCATTTATTGCGAAGGAATGCTGGAACGCATTGCAATGTGCCTCGGCAATTATTCGCTCCGCCTCAAATATTTGCTAACCCAGAAGATATTGAACAGCCACCGGAAGAAACCGAGAAATGGCCAACAAAAAAACGCCTAACCAGAGCAGAGCGTTATGCCGCTACGAAAGCTAAACGAGCTTTAAAGAAAGCGGTGCGTAGGGGCCAGGTCCAAGCCTTAGCTTCCACCTCAGACCCTCTACCCTAAGCTTTTTGCATTCCTTTTCCGACCCTCCACCCTAAGCTTTGCATTTCTTTTCCGACCCTCCACCCCAGGCCCTAGACCCACACCTGAACGTTGAATTAGTTTTTTTCTATATTTCAGCTTATGAAAAAATTTATTAGCTTTTGCACCCCCCCCCCCTAACGGGAAGGCCTCCGAAAATACTGGAGGTTTTATGAATATTAAATCTTTGGCTCTTTGCCTTTTCCTTTCTATTTCGGTTTTTTCTGCGCCGGTTTCTTTTGAGGAAGCTTTGCAGGTGGCAGAGAACGCCAAAAAGAACAAAAAATTAAAGCTAAAGCACAAATCTGTGAAAAAACGTGGTATTTCGGCAGTGCCGCAGGGAATAGCACCTGCTTCTGCCAGCATTGCTGCAGAAGAGGCTTTGTTTTATGTTTTTCAAAGCGAAGAAGGCAACGGTTTTGTGATTGTTGCTGGCGATGACGTTTTTAAACCTATCATTGGCATCACAGGAAACGGCGTTTACGATTCGCTGAATATGCCGCCGAATTTTGCGTGGTATTTGGAAAATATTGAAAAAGAAATGGCTTGGGCCTTGGAGAATGGGCAAGCGCAAACGCCGCTAGTTGCGGAGGAATGGCTTGCTTTTGCTTCGGGAGCGGTTTATGCGCCAGGAACTAATTTGATAAAAACAAAATGGAATCAAGGAGTGCCATATAACAATAAAACGCCTGCAATAAACGGGCAACAAACTGTCACAGGCTGCGTTGCAACCACAATGGCTCAAATAATGAACTACCACCAGCACCCCAAAGGCGCAATGACAGGTACAATACCTGCATATTTAACCTCTGATAGGCTCGCAGTTTCATCTGTGAATTTAAATGGCCTTGCATTTGATTGGGGCAATATGCTAAATGAGTATGGCTCTCATTCTGCTGCTCAAGCAGATGCGGTTGCTAATTTAATGGCTGTTGCCGGTAAATCTGTTGAAATGAACTATGGCATAAATGGTAGCGCCGCATTTTCAGAAAGAGTAGTTTTTGCATTAAAAGGATATTTCGGTTATGATTTCAGTATTAGGCATATAACAAGAGGTGCTAATAACGCTGAATGGGAAAACACTCTGAAAGATCAAATTGAGCTGGGTTTGCCTGTGTATTATGCCGGGACCGATGAGATTTATGGTGGCCATGCTTTTGTTTTAGATGGCTATGATAGCGGCAATAGATTCCACATTAATTGGGGTTGGGGTGGGTACCTCGATGGCTTTTTTACAATTGCCGTGGGGTCTGGCTTAAGCCCTTTGCCAAATAATTATAGCCAAAATCAACGTGCTATAATAAACATTAAACCGAATGCCGGAAGTCCTGCTCCAAGCGGCACTTTGCAATTGTATTCAGCTTCCGAAAATCCAATAGATTTATTCAATGCAGAGAACGGCAATAGAATACAAAATAAAACTATTTACCAAGGCTCTCCAGTGGCAGTTAAACTTGGTCTTTTCAATAACAGTCCGAGCAATGAATTTTTTGGAAAAATAATTATCACATTAGAAAATCAATCTAGAACAGAAGTTATAGGTGAAAGAATCCTTTCCATTCTTCATACTGGATATTACGGTTACTATGACTTTTATACTCCAAAAATAAATTCTTACGCCGGCAATTACGTAATTGCCGTTTACTATGAATCAATAAACGGTCAAAAACTTTTAATGGATAGGGTCAATGATATTGGCGAAAATCCATTAACAGGCGTAATCGTAATAGGCGAAGAGCCACCCAACGATCCAGATGATCCACCCATTGTTTCCGACATTCTCGCTGGTTCGCTTGATTTTGGCGAAGCAGATTTAGGCTACGGCACTATGACAAGAAACGCAATTCTTACAAATACCAGCGAAGTACCTCTAACAGAACTGGCGGCAAAAATTAAAAGCGGTAGCAATGCAGTTTTTGAAATAATAAGCTCTATCCCAAACAGCTTAAGAGCCGGTGCCTCAGCCACAATAACTATAAGACTCAAAAGAAGCTTAAAGTCAGGCGATTATGCCGATGAACTGGCTGTTACAAGCAAAGAAATAGAAGTAGGAAAATTGCCGATTGTATTTAAGGTAAAAGGAGATGTTCCTGCTGCTACCGCCTTTAACCCTGCTTTGCTCGTTTTTGACGAAGCAAGGCTAGGCTATGGCACTCAAACCAAGAGCGTGGTTTTCACAAATACAGGGGCAGATGCTACAGGGCTAGAAGCAAAAATTAAAAGCGGTAGCAATGCAGTTTTTGAAATTATAAGCTCTTTCCCAAGCAGTTTAAGGGCCGATGCTTCTGCCACAATAACCCTAAGAATTAAAAGGGGTTTAGCTCCTGGAACTTACAGGGACGAATTGATTATTAGCGATAAAAGCTTGCCGCTTGAATTTAGAGTAGCAGATGCAAATGGCAATGTTCCAGACTTGAATCCTCCTACCGATGTTTTTAACGTTGATGAAATTCTTTTTGCCGATGCAGAGCCAGGCTATGGCACTCAAACTAGAAGCGTAATTTTTAGAAATACAAGTGCGGTTTCTCTAGAAGGCTTAAGTGCCGCAATTGAAAACGGCAATGCAGTTTTTGAAATTATAAGCTCTTTCCCAAGCAGTTTAAGAGCTGGCACTGCCGCCGCAATAACTGTAAGAGTAAAAAGGGGTTTGAAAGCAGAAGAAACTTACGAAGATAATTTAATTGTCTATAGCAATGGCACAGAAAAAGCAAGGTTGCCAATTAGCTTTACCGTCTATCAAAATCTTCCTGTTTCAGCGCAAAATCAAGACCTCGCACATTCTGCAGAAATAATAGCAGAAAAACCAGAAACCGTTTCTTCAATTAACATTCAAATTGTGGATATTTCACAAAATACAGGCATTCGAATTTACAATCTTAGAGGCAATCTAATAGCAAAAAGCGAAGCCTTTGATAATATTCAAGTTTTTAATTTAGCTCCCGGCGTATATATTGTAAAAGGCAAAAACCTTAACAAAAAAGTGGTAGTAAAATGAAATTATTTGCACAACGCAAAAATCCTGCGATTTTTTTGCTTTTGGAAAATCGCTTGACAACCCCAAAAAAGCTATGGAGATTCTATGAATAGAACAAAAAAAATAAGTGCATTTGCAACAGCAATGCTCTTTGGTACAACTTTAGCAGTAGCGCAACCAACTGGCGATCAAAGTGGCGAAGGCTCTTTTCTGTTTACAGTAGAGAGAACGCTTGATATCCAGTGTATTGACGATGCTGCCGCAACGAACGATGATAACGAAATGGTGCTAGGCGCTGGCGAAACTACGGCAGAGAATGCTGCTGCAGAAATTGTTTGCACAATAGAAACCAACTACCCACATTGGAATATGACAATTGAGGCTGCTAACAGTGGCAAATTAGTGGATGTGGGTACTACTAGTTTGGTTTTTACAACAGACGCAGTTAGCGATGGCACTCTTACCTTTTGGGGTGAATTTGATGGTACTCCGGGAGTAAAAACCGCTACTAACAAATCTATTCTATATGCTGATGCTGCTGCAACGACTGGCACCGCTATAAACTTAAGTTCAAAAGTTGATAACTTAGCAGAAGAATTTAGTGTAAGCGCAAATTGGTTTATGGCAGGTGCTGGGTTACAAACAGCTACTTTTACCTTAAAAGCTGGCGTAGCAGGAGATGTTGTAACGGCTGAGCCTGGAACCTATGGCGAAGATATAGATATCACTTTAATAACCGATGTTCCTTAATCCCAAAGGAATCCTTTTTGGATTCCTCTTTGCCTGCGTAACTTATGCTGGGTTTAGCATTAATCCCGCTCTGCTTACATTGCAGGTGAATAAGGGGGAATACAATAGTTGGGTGGAACTGGTTCATACTGGCGGAGAAAAACCCAGAGCTGTTGAATTAAATGCTTATGAACGTATTTTAGACTTAGATGGCAATGTCAGAAGAGATTCCCTTATACCCAATAAAAAATTTACAATTCACCCTGCTCGAGTATTGCTTTATCCCGGCGAAAGAGCAAAAATTCAAGTTATTTATAAAAACCGGCAAGTTAATGCCGACAAATCTTATTTTATACACGCACGAGAAGTTCCCTTGCCAAAAGGGCACGAAGATGATGCCGGCACGGTTAGAATAGGGCTTAATGTTAGAGTAAATTACCATGTGGCAGTGCTCTTGGAAACAGGAAAACCCGGCAATCTAAGCTTTGTCTCCTCTCAAGCCCTTGACAGCGGCAAAATAGAACTGATTATGGAAAATAAAAGTGGCGGCCGTTTTCCGCTTGAAAATGCCCATATACTCGCAAACGGCGATAAAATCACCGACTTCACCAGCAAAAGAAATTCCATAATGCCCGGCCAGCAGCGCCGCTTCATTTTTGAACACCACAAACCTTTAACTGCAGAAGAGGTAAAATTTGATAAATAAAATCGGGAAAATTCTGGTAAAAATTTTGGTAATCGGGGTAATCGGAGGCCAAACAATAGCAACGGAACACAGTGCCGATTTTGGCGTTAGAATAGAAGGCATAGCCTCAGTGCAATGCGATAGCAAAGGCCAGGTAAATGGCGAAGAAGGCATATTGATTGGTGGAATGTCGGCAGAAGATAGAGAAATGAAAATTATTTGTGTCATAAATACCAATTACTCGCTCTGGGATTTAAAGTTCAAAGCAGCAAATGGCGGCATTTTAAAAAATGCGGCTGGAGTATCGTTAACTACAGATAACAATGAAAATGGCTACCTTACAATTTGGATTGAAAAAGCAGCTTCAGATGAAGAAATTAAATTTTTCTCCAGCATAAGCAAAAATATAATCGGCAACGTTCAAGAAGGCAAAAATATAATTTTAGGAGGTGAAACCTCGCAGCAATCCGTAGCCGAAATACTCAGCGAAAAAACAGCAGATCAATTTCATATTGAAAAAGCAGTTGAAGCCGAATTTACTTTTAAAGCCGGCATAACCGGAACCAAGGTAAATAGCCTTGCGGGAGACTACAAAGAAACTATAACAGTTACTCTAACACCCTATTATGGCGGCACGGGCGATTAAGTTTTTGTTAGTCCTATGCCTTAGCCTTTACGCTGCGGCTCCTGCTGTATCTGTGGTTTATAGCAACGAACAGCTTGATTTTAGAAATGAAGACCAAGATGTGCTCTTACTTTCTTTTGAAATTGATAATCCCAATGAAATAGATTTTACCCTTGAATTGAAATTTGAAAATAATTGCGCATTCAAAAAAAAGCGTGGCAAAACCACTTTTTCTCTAAGCTCAATTAAGTGGCGTGAAAATGGAAATTCAGAACTAATAGAAATTTGGGACCTTCCGCAAATTTGCGAGCATATATCTTTTCCTATTAATTTTACCGATAAAAAAAGTTTTTACAGCCTGGAATTGCTCGGTTCTTGGGGTAAAGGCGGCGATAAGTTAACTGCCGGTGCTTATAAAGAAACAGTATCTTTCACTATATCGGTGCCTTAGGAGGCGTATGCATTTATTTTTTATTCTTTTTCTCTCTTGTATTGCTCATGCAGGCTTTAATATTAATCCGTTTATTCTTAAACTAAATGTTAGCCGAGGCGAACATATTGGCTGGCTGGAGACAAGCCATAGCGGCGGAAGCGACCCTGTTGCTGTTGAGTTGGTAATGCATGAACGCATTTTAGATATAGACGGAAATGTCAAAGACACCGTTATTCCTACCAAAGATTTTGTAATTCTCCCTGCGAGAATTTTGCTTTATCCAAAAGAGAGCGCAAAAACTCAAATCATTTACAGAGGCAAACAAAAAGTTGATGCCGACAAAGCGTATTTTCTACACGCAAGAGAAATTCCTTTGCCTCAAAGGCAAGAATACGAAGAAGCAGTTCGGGCGAATTTTTCGGTTCTTGTGAATTACAATGTCTTAATAGCCATGGAAACCAATAAACCCAGTTCTCTAAGTTTTGTCTCTTCTAGAAATCTGAGCGATGGCTTTGTAGAGCTCATAATGGAAAACAAAGGCAAAGGCCACTTCACCTTTGAAGACGTTTATATATACATAGGCAAAGAAAAAATCACCGATTTCACTGGCAGAAAAAATTCCGTAATGCCTGGTCAGCAACGCCGCTTCATCTTCAAACACCACAAAGCACCAACCTCCAAAGAGGTGCGGTTTGGAAAATAAAATCCTATTGATAAAGCGTTTATGTATGGGCTTCTTGTTGCTTCTGCTAATTGGGGTCCAGGCAATATGCGCAGAAAACATGAGCAGAGACGATTTATATCGCTTGCTTTTCAAAGCAGAGCCACCGCCTCGCCAGCTTAATTTTATGGCAAATTTTTATGTGGATAATCGAAAATATGCTGATGTGGAAATTTTTTACGATTCAGCCTTTACCGTTTTTGAATTTTCTTCCAAAAGATTTTCCAATTATTTAGATACTCTGCTAAATGAAGAGTCGCTTGCCGCTTTGAGCAGAAAAGATGGTCACTTTAATAGCCGCAATCTTGATTCTCTTGATTTTATCGTTAATTTAAACGAATCTATGTATGAATTACGTATTAATGTGCCATCTGAGCGCAAAGTTTTGCAACGCACATCTATGCGTAGCAGTTCTTTAAATAGGGGCACTTTGCTGGAGCCGGCTTTTTTCTCTTTTTATTTGAATATGAGAGTAAGCGATTTTTTTAATTGCCAAGATGATTGCAAACGCTTACCGGCAGATTTGGTTTTGGACGGTGCTACGGCAATGTTTGGTTTTGTTTTGGAAGGTTCCGGCAATGTTAAAGAACCCAGAGCGGGCGAAGAATTTGGCGCAAGCCATATAAAGCGAAATGATTTTCGTTTGATACGAGATTTATATTCCATAAATTCCAGAATTTCATTTGGAGATGTAGGAGTGAACACCGGTGGTTTAATGCTCTACGAGACAATGGGCGGAGCGCGCTATGAATACAATAAGAGATTTTTTGATGCTAATCGCAATAATATTTTTGATGACCTTTACAAAATTCATTTCTTTTTGCCAAAGGCTTCTCAAGTGGAAATTCAAATAAATAACAGAACAGCGAGGCGTTTAAACTTGCCTGCTGGCCAGCATGAAATCAGCGGTTTTGGCGGCAGAGAAGGGGAAAATATTGTTCAAATTCTTATAACTCGCGAAGATGGCAGCATTGAAAACATTCCTTATGAATTTCAATTAGGCAACTCTCGCAACTTGTTCAAAAGCGAACTTCGTTTTTCAACTGCAGCAGGCCTTCGCCGCTCAAATACTGCAACAGGCTATGATTATGAGATGAAAGAGCCAGGGTTTAACGCAGATCTGCTTTACGGTTTATTTCCTGCTTTAAGCCTTGGTTTAAGTGCACAAGCTTCTGAATATAACTTAATGGTTGGTAGCCAGTTTTTATGGAGCCTAAATAGTTCAAACTGGCTGGAGCTGCGTGGGCTTTTGAATTATGAAGCAGATATAGGCATGCGCTCGGAGCTGAGGTACACGCATAATGCAAAGTTGGTATCGCTTTCTATAACAGGTTATTGTCAGAATTTGGAATATAATCCCAGTTTGTTTAATACTTTAACAAAAACCGGAACAAGCTATGGCGGGCTTTCCAATAGCATAAGCACAGTCTTTTTGCGTGGGAGCCTTTCCGCTAATGCAGGAATTGTATTCAATCGCGAAACAGAAAGCGTTCCTCCTGTATCTAAGCGTTATGGAGCAGGCATTTCTCAAAATTTTTTTGGTTTTTTTCTAAACGCAAACGCTAGCGCAGACCTTAATAAAGACGTTTGGCTGCCTTATGCTTCTATTGGAGTTATTTACTCCTTTGGTTTAGACAGGCATAATTTTAACTTGACAAATAATACCAATATACGCTCATGGCATGTTCCCGAAAGGCATGTGATTTTTGTTGCTGAAGATGAAAAAGAGGTTATTCCAGATGATACTGAATATGAGTGGATGAACAGAAGTGCTTTGAACTGGAGTTGGTCGAGCGGTGGTTCTGGCGTGGGAGCGCATTCTTATTTCAGTGCTTTAAGCATGCAAAATAATTTTGAAAATATTGGTTTCCGTTTTGGAACGAGGCATTCCCATAACCGTGCTGTAATATCTGCCGGTTATAACTTGTATAATCATAATCAACTGGCGCATTCTATGAGAGCAGATATAGGTACCTCCTTTATGTTTGCAGATGGTGTTTGGGCTTTTGGCCGCCCGGTGAACAGAGGTTTTATTCTCGCCGGCACAGGAAAAAGGCTTTCGGGTTCCACTGTGCATATCAACTATTCCGATTACTACAATAGCTCCTTTAGCAAAAATGGGTGGCTAGGTGCGGCTTATTACAATCAAATATCCAATTATCGTGCCAACGAAATTAGAATTAGCCTAACCGATGCTCCTATTGGCATTTGGCTTGAGCAAAACCGTTACTATTCCATGGGTGCTTATAAACAGGGCTATGCAGTGCGCTTGGGTAACGATGCCAGCTCGCTTTTGCATGTGGATTTGCTGAGAGAAGACGGTCCTCTGGTTTACACTTACGTTTCTGTTGATTTGCTAGACAAGGATGGCAATATTGTGAGGAGCCGAGCCACATTTACAAGCCGGGAGGGAACTTTGCTAATAGGCAATATAAAGCCCGGCAACAAATACCGCTTGAATTTTGGCAGTAATTCGCCATTGAAAGGCATAGATTTGGATATTCCCGAAAATGCCGGTAATTTTATTGAGTTGCCGGATATAAAAGCGGAGTATAAGTAGAGGCTTTAAAGAAGCTTCAAAAAGAATCGATCTAAAACTTTATGATGCAATTCGTGTCCGCCGTTAAATATCTCAAAATATCCGCTTGGCAAAATTCCTGAATATAAAGTTATATCGCCCAAAAAATCTAGGATTTTGTGAAAAGCGGGTTCATTTTCAAAAAGCAGGCTTTCGCCTTCGCCTAAAACAATTCCGCAGCCGCGCAAGTTTTCCGAAAGTCCCGCTTTCGGCAGTTCTTCTGCGAAAATATAGCTTCTAGCCAGAAGAATTTTTTCCAGGTCTTTTGTGGAGCTTAATTTTACGTTAGCACTGAATTGCTGCCCGAAGCGGTTTATGGTGTATTTTATTTGCAGGCAATTATTTTGTTTTTTTTGGAATTTTATGAAACGGGTATCGGTTTGGAATTTGGTTTCTGTTTCGGGGAAATTGTAAAAAAGCAGGGGGCAGGTACGCGGGTCTGCCCCTACGATGCTTTTTAATTCCATTTTCCATAATTTTGCGCTGCCGTCTAATAATGGCAATTCTCCTTGCGGGGCGCTCAACTTAAACTGGTAACCAGGGAATGCTAGAGCTGCTGCACTTAAATGCTCTGCTCCAATTATTTTTTTACCAGAACTATGCACTAAAATGCTTGTTCGATTTTCATAGACAACTCTAAAATCATCAGGGTTTTCTTCGCCATAAAACCATGCTATTTTACCAACATCAGCATTAGAACTCAGCAACTCCAGCCCAGCTTCACATTCTCTACCGCTTATTCCATAGGATTTTAGCATAATATAATGTACAAAGTCTCACGTTACTCGCATTTCTTTTTAAAAGATAGAAAAATATTTTTTTGGCAATAGTTTTTTTTGCCCGTTTTCGTCGAAAGCGGGTTTGCGCAGTTTATTTTTTATGCGGGTTCGCCGCAGATGCCATTCTTTTTTGCTCAGGCCGCTATGTCGGAGCCGACAGGGCGGCCCTGCCTCCTCTGTAAGGTTCCCCGGACTGCACCACGCCATAGGCTATTTTCACAAGCCTATGCATGACGGCAACCCTAGCCTGCATTGGGTGAGCTGTCTCCCAAAAAGTGTACAGCAAGAAAAGAATTACCACCATAAAGGACCCTCAATAGCACGACGCTCAGAAAAAATACCCTCAGCATCATTAAAAAAATTATCTGAATCACTATCATCACATTCAGAGCCATTGTCAGACCAAAGACAACGCTGGCAAAAACCATGATTGGATATACAAGAAATATCACGAGGATCATCAGAAAAAGAACCGCAACGACCACAAAACGCCGATTCGTCTTCTTCTTCAAAATCTTCTTCAAACATAGCAGCATTTCTCCTCAAAAATACCGCAAGCAACAAAAACTCATAAATAAATCAAGTTTAACCTAGTATTTTCTACATTAACCTCCCAATGGCTAAAACTATTGCTATTTGCAACCAAAAAGGTGGAGTAGGCAAAACTACTACGGCTGTCAATCTGGCAGCCTCCCTTGCGGTATTGGAAAAAAACACCCTTCTTATAGACATAGACCCTCAAGCTAACGCAAGCCAAAGCGTAGGCATAGACGAAGTGCAAGAAGAAGACATATACGAAGCCCTAACCTTAATGGAAAGCCCAGAAGCCGCCACTGCCCATTTATCTCAAATGATAAAGCCTTTAAGCCCAGAATATAAATTGGAATACCTTAAAGTCTTGCCCTCCAGTCCTGGGCTTGCAAAGCTGGAAATAGAGCTGGTGAACGCAGCAAGCAGGGAATACAGGCTCCAAAGGCTTGTAAATGCCATAAGGCCGAATTTCGATTATATAATCATAGATGCGCCGCCCAGCCTCAACCTCTTAACCATAAATACCTTAGCGGCAGCAGACAGCGTTATTATTCCTGTTCAATGCGAATACCTGTCGCTGCAGGGAGTAGCAGAGCTTTTGAATACCATACAGCTTGCGCAAAATAATTTGAATAAAAATTTGAAAATAGAAGGCGCACTTTTAACAATGTTCGATTCTCGGAATTCTCTTTCAAAGCAGGTGATAGAAGAAGTCCGCAATAACTTCCCAGGGCGCGTATTCAACACTGTCATACCGCGCAATGTAAAATTGGCAGAAGCACCATCGCATGGCAAACCGATTATGCTTTACGATATTCAAAGCGCAGGCAGCCACGCCTATATGAAACTAACAGAGGAATTATTAAATGGGTAAAAAAGCAATGAACCTTGGGAAAGGCCTGCGCGATATAATGATGAGCAAAAGCGCAGAAGGAACTGAAGAAACCAAAGACCATGCAAGCAGCATCTCTCTGAATATAATAGACCCAAATCCCTATCAACCGAGAAAATTTTTCAACGATGAATCTTTGCAAGAGCTCACTGAGAGCATAAAGATGCACGGAGTTTTAGAGCCTGTTCTTCTGCGGAAAAAAGCAGGCCGCTACCAAATCATAAGCGGCGAGCGGCGCGTGCGAGCAGCCCGCCTTGCGGGGCTGCGCGAAATTGAAGCCCGAGTTTTCGATTTACTCTCCGATAAAACAATGGCGGAATGGGCCATAATCGAAAATATTCAGCGCGAAGATTTAAACTCAATAGAGCTTGCAAATTCCTACCAAAAACTTTTGGATTCCCACGGTTACACTCACGATGACCTAGCAGAGCGGCTCGGCAAATCCCGCGCTGCTGTAACAAATTCGCTCCGCTTGCTCAAGCTGCCCGCTCAGGTTCAAAAATGGATTCAAGAAGGCAAACTCTCGGCAGGCGCAGCGCGTTCGCTTTTATCACCAAACATAAGCAATCCGGAAAAACTGGCAAAAAAAATAATCGAAGAAGGTTTTTCTGTTCGAGAAGTAGAACTTATGGTTCAGGAACCAACAAAAAAGCCTGGCAAAAAACAAGAGCCTTCTTCCAAACACAATCCCGACATGCAGCATTTTTTGAATACGCTACAAAACGCTTTGGGAACGCGAGTTAGCTGTAAAGTCTCCAAAAAAAGCCCGCAAAAGGGTACATTGTTAATAGATTATTCTTCTTTCGACGACTTAACACGCATCCAAAACGCCTTAAATTTATGAAACAACGCTATATAATACAAGTTGTACCTGAAGGTTCCACAAAAATCCGTACTTATCGGATTAACAGAACGTGGGTGAAATTATTTGTATGGCTGGTTTCCCTGTTCGCAATTTTGCTATGCATATTTATTTGGAAATTTGCAGAAATAAACGTGCAGCTTGCAAGTTATTGGCGCTTAAAAACCGATAACGAATGGCTTTTAAAACGCCACACAGAGTACGAGCAAGTATTTACAGAGCTTGATTCCATTTATATTATAGAACGGCAAATACAAAATATTCTCAGCACTTATTTTGAAGACGATACAAATAAAGTTCGTTCTGTTTTAGATAGAAATCGTTTGCATATAGCTTTAAAAAATATTCATCAAGATACAGATTCCGAACCAGAAATAAATTTGACAAGGCAAAACCTAGATGTATTCCCGAATATGCTTCCCGTTATAGGCGGTGTCATAAGTCGTGGCTATTCAGAAGCTCACAAAGCCGTAGATTTTGTAGTTTCCATAGATGGCTCCGTATATGCCACAGCTTCTGGCAGGGTTGTTTTCGCAGGCGAAAAAAGCGGTCTCGGCCTGGTGCTCGAAATAGACCACGGCGGCGGTTTCGTAACACGCTACGGCCATCTAGCCAGATACTCCGTGCGAACTGGCAATCACGTAAGAAAAGGCGAAATAATAGGCACCGTAGGAAGCACCGGCACAAGCAGCACTCACCTGCACTACGAAATACTCCTCAACAGCAAACCCGTAAACCCAGAGCGGTATTTTTAAGCATCTCTATCCACCCGCACTTCCACTCCCTTGCAAACTTAAAACTAAAAAAACAACAAAAAACAACAAAAAAGCTATTTTTAGTAAATTTTTAATCTATTTATTGAGATTTTTAGTAGATTTTCATTTTTTGTTACTTTTTTCCAGAAAATTTTGTATATTATGGGTAGAGGCGATTGGAGTACCCCCTGCAATGACTGGGTTCTGGCTCCAATCGCCTTTTTTCTGTATTCTTCAGTATTTCGCTTAGACGGTCGTATTTTGAATCAGTTTCTTTTTTTGCCTGTTCAAATACTTCCTCCGATGTTCCCTTAAATAAATTTTGATCGTAATAAACTCCGTTCTTGTTATATCCAACCGTACTAAGTATCGTATATGGCTCGCCATCTATCTTTACTCCTGTAATGTAGTATGAATATTTGCCGTATTTAGCGTTTTCTTTATCTGGAGCCATTTCCTCTAAGAATTTCATGTTTTCAATTATCTGCGGAATGTGAGCTATAGTTTTTTGGTACGCCACTCCGTCTCTAAAATGGCTAGCTAATTTTCCTGCAGAATTATTGCTAATAATAATTTTATCGCCCGTATCTAAATTCTCATAAGCTATATTTTTGCCTTTGTCGTTTAGACGAAGCTTCTCGTTTATAAACTTCTGAATTGAGTTTACATCATTTAACTTATAACTGTTAGTATAAGCCTCGCCATCCAGCTCAATTTCTGGCGCATACAAAATTCGGTCAATACGTTTTCTTAAATTCATGGTGAAGGTTTTTGGAAATATACAAATTTCCCAAGCCTTGCGTTGCGGGTTGCACGTTTTGAACACTTAAAAACTACTTGCGTTTTCTTGGGCTCGGGGCTGGCTCTGGAATCCTTTTATTTTGCGTTTTTAGCTATACTGGAGCGACTTTTGGGGTGGTTCTAGCGGGTTTATTGTTTAATGGCTTGAAACGACTTCCAAGGACTTCAATTCCCCTCTGGGGAGGGGCGCTTTGAGTTTAAGTTTGCGGGGTGGGACTGG
>JAITFT010000041.1 GCA_031281155.1 Candidatus Fibrimonadaceae bacterium | reverse complement strand
CTGCTACTCAAAGACAATGGAAATGCATATTGTTATGGTTTCCTTATTAATAAATGTTTTAGAGTTTAATATTGATATCAATCATATTGGAGCGTGACCAAAAATTTCATAGGGAAATTGAAAAAGTATTTATAGCATATACATTGCAAATGTTATTTGATATTGAAAAGCAAAAAGCACCTGGCGGAACAATTAAAACAATCACTAAAGAAACCTTGAGTAATTTTAAGGTTAAGATTCCCAATATAAAAGAACAAACAAAAATCGCTGATTGTCTTTCGTCGGTTGACGAGCAGATATTCGCACAAACAGAAAAAATCAAAACCTTGAAACTACACAAAAAAGGTTTAATGCAAGGGTTGTTTCCCTCTGCACAGGAGGTTATGGAATGAGAGGCAATAAAGCTCACCCAAATTTAAGGAAACTCGCTCAAAATATGCGTGAAGTGCTTGATGGCGGCAAAAAATCTTACTTGGTTTTTGCCCATAACGGAACCGGCAAGACAAGACTTTCGTGTGCATTCAAAGATATAGGCAAGAAAACTGACAAAGAAACAGACGTAAAAACAGCGGACACTCTTTACTACAACGCATTCACAGAGGACTTATTCACATGGAATAACGACCTTGACAGTGATGTGGATGTACATTTGAGGTTTAATAAGAATTCTCGCTTTTTCAGTGGCTTGGACGGATTTGATATTGAGCGCCGTATTCGTGAACTTTTAGGTATATACGCCAATTTTTCCTTTAGGATTCATTTTGATGAGGGATATATCACATTTTCAAGAGAAATCTTAAACCCACGCAAACAAATGGTCACAGAAGACAATATAAAAATTTCTCGCGGCGAAGAAAGCATTTTTATATGGTGTTTTTTCCTTGCGGTAGCACAGTTAGCGATAGAAGATATTCCAGAATATTCATGGGTAAACTATATCTATATAGATGACCCCATTTCATCATTAGACGACAACAATGTAGTCGCTGTTGCTTGTCATCTTGCACGCTTGCTTAAAGACAGCGACATCAAAACAGTCATTTCTACTCATCATACTTTATTTTTTAATGTAATGTATAACGAGTTAAAATGGGATAGCGTTGAAAAGCGTTTTCTTGATAAAAATGACGAAACGGGGAAATATATAACGCGCAACACAGGCGATACACCGTTTTTTCACCACGTTGCATTGTTACAGCAATTAAGAGCTACTGCTAATTCCGGAAAATTGTATACATACCATTTTAATGTTCTGCGAAATATTCTCGAAAAGACAGCGGCGTTTCATGGTTTTGATAAGTTTTCTGCTTGCATAAAACAAGACTCGTCGGATATAGACGGAGCAATTCATTTACGAATGACAAATCTTCTAAGTCATGGTGGCTATTCTATATTCGAGCCGCTTGAAATGGTTGATGATAACAAGCGAATCTTTAAAGAAATCCTCGATGGTTTTATGGAACTATATAAGTTCAATGAAGAATTATTTCAAAAAGAATAGAGGGATATAGCGATGGACAATAATCAACAAAAAAAATTAGGCACAACTTTGTGGAACATTGCCGACAAACTCCGTGGAGCGATGAATCCCGACGATTTTCGTGATTATATGCTCTCGTTTCTTTTTCTGCGCTATCTTTCTGATAATTACGAAGAAGCTGCTAAGAAGGAACTTCGCAAAGATTATTTGCAATGTGAAGAATTTATCCATAAAATAAAATCGAAAACAGATGCTAAAAGCAATGTTTCCGTTGAAGCAATTACCTTCGGTGGTCTAAGCGTTACTCAGTTAGAAGAAAATTTAAATACACTACTCGCACCCAACGAAAAAGATAATGCTGAAATAAAATTACTCACACCTTTATCTGTTTGGTATGCTAAAAACACTGATGTTGTTACGACGTTTGAAAAGCAGATGCGTCGAAAGCTCCATTATGTAATTGAACCACACTATCTTTGGAGTAATATAAGTGAATTGGCACGCACGCAAAGTAAATTTCTTTTGAAAACATTGCAATTGGCTTTTAAGTTTATAGAGAATGAATCTTTTGAAAGTGCGTTTAGCGGACTGTTCTCCGAGGTTAATCTTGATTCTGATAAACTCGGGAAAAAATATGAAAATCGCAATACAATGTTGTGCTCAATAATAACCGAAATAACCAAAGGGCTTTCTGAATTTTCTAATGAAAACGACCTTTTAGGAAATGCTTATGAATATCTTATAGGTCAATTTGCGGCAGGGTCAGGCAAAAAAGCTGGAGAATTTTATACGCCACAACAAATATCCAACATTCTTTCGCGTATTGTGATACTGGATAGCCAAAACCCCAGTTTAGGGAAAAGGAAGTATATCAACAATTTGCTTGATTTTGCTTGCGGTTCCGGTTCGCTTTTGATTAACGTAAAGAAACATCTTGAACCTAACAGTATCAGTCAAATATATGGACAAGAGAAAAATGTAACCACTTACAACCTTGCTCGTATGAATATGCTTCTTCATGGTTTCATGGATTCCGAGTTTCAAATTTTTCACGGTGACTCCTTATTAAACGATTGGAATATTCTAAATGAAATGAACCCTGCCAAAAAGCTGAAATGCGATGCGGTTGTTGCAAATCCGCCATTCAGTTATCGTTGGGAGCCAAGTGAATCAATGTCGGAAGACTTTCGATTCAAAAGTTACGGTATCGCCCCGAAATCGGCAGCTGATTTCGCCTTTCTTTTGCATGGCTTTCATTTTTTAAGCGATGAAGGTACAATGGCAATTATTTTACCGCATGGCGTTTTATTCCGTGGTGGTGCAGAGGAAAAAATAAGAACGAAACTCCTTAAAGACGGTAACATTGATGCAATCATAGGGTTACCCGCAAATCTGTTTTTTTCGACTGGCATACCTGTTTGCATTGTTGTACTCAAAAAGCGTAAACCATTCGATGATGTGTTGTTCATTAACGCAAGCGAACACTTTGAAAAAGGGAAACGGCAGAACTTCCTTTCAGACGAACACGGAGGACATATAGATAGAATTGTTGACACCTATCAATATCGTAAGGAAGAAGATAAAAAGTATTCGCGCCGCGTATCAATGGAAGAAATTGAAAAAAACGGTTATAACTTAAATATATCAAGATACGTAAGCACTGCTGTGGAGGAAGAAATTGTTGACCTATTGAAGGTAAGGAAAAATCTCAATAAAATCGAAACTGATATTAAAAATGCAAAGACAAAGCATAATCAGTTTTTAAAGAAACTCGGATTGCCTGAATTACCATGATTTTGAAATAGGAGCCAATAATGGCAATATCCCATACTCTGTGTAAACTCTTTTTCATGGCATACAACAAATCAATTTTGTTAAGGCGGTTAAGTTGATATTCGGCTTAACTGCCTATTTCCATCATAGCGAAAAAACGTTGTCGTGTCAAGGGCGGCTTGCCGCC
>JAITFT010000032.1 GCA_031281155.1 Candidatus Fibrimonadaceae bacterium | reverse complement strand
GCTCCTCGGTCGAAAGCCAAACGATAAACCACGGCGGCACAGCCGTTGCGCCAACAGCCCCAACCAAAGCAGGCCACACCTTCGCAGGCTGGCACACCGACGAGGACCTGACCATTGCGGCAAGCTTCCCGGTAACGAACGCAACAGATGATGCAGAATTTTGGGCAAAGTGGACGCTCAACAGCTACACAGTCACTTTCAAAGCCCTTGAAGCAGACGAAGAAGCGCTGAAAACCGAAACGGTAAACCACGGCTCCAATGCAACCGCTCCAACAGCTCCAACACGCGCAGGCTACACATTCACAGGCTGGTCCCCGGCATTCACGAATGTAACAAGCAACCTAACCGTAGTAGCCCAGTGGGAAGAAATCACCTCCATCTTCGCAAATCGGGAAAATCCTAAAATCGGGGCCATCGGGGTCCAGACATACTACGATCTCAAAGGCACATCGCTCGGCACAACCAAACCCACTGCCCCAGGCGTGTACCTAGAAAAACACGGCAAACACGTACGCAGAATAGCGGTACGCTAATCACGCCCTTTTGGGCAGCCACGGCGAGCTGCCCCTACTAAATCGCCCCTCCTCGGAGGGGAATCATTCCGTAAAAATTTCGCTTGCCTGCTATTATGTATGGAGCGGGCACGCAGATGCAAACTCTTCAAAATTCGTGAATACAAAATCTGGTTTTAGCTCCAGCAGTTCTTCTGCTACGCCGAAGCCGCTGAGGACAACAGCGACTTTTATGCCAGCGGCTTGAGCGGCGCATATATCGGGAACGTCATCGCCAACCATAAGGGTTTCGCTTAGATTCCATTTTGAATCTTCAATAATTTTAAAAATGCCGCTTGGACTTGGCTTTTTTTCTGGGGCAGAGTCTCCGCCCAAAACGCAAGTGAAATGTTTTTCAAAATCGAATTTTTTCAAGATTTTCAATGTTTGGTCTATGGATTTATTGGTTAATATAGCGCACCTGCCGGAATTTTCTTCCAAAAATTCTAGAACGCCCGGATATGGCTTTACAGTATCTATGCAATGCTTGCTGTAATACTCCATAAACAACTTGTAAACCTCTTCAAGTTTATCTGGCTTGTTGCCAAGGCTTTTCATAACAAAATTTATTGCGCCATTGCCAACAAAAGCTTTTACTTCCTCTTTGCTATAAGTAGGAAAGCCCAATTCCGAAAGTGCGTAGTTTATCGCATTTCCCAAATCTTCAATGGAATCCACCAAAGTACCGTCTAAGTCAAGAATATAGTTCATAATTTACTTCCAAACTGAATATAGAAATCCGCAATAAGCTTCAAAAATCTTTCGCCATACCGTTCCAACTTTACTTGCCCCACACCCGATAGAGAAAATCGTCTTGGTTATCGTGGCGTTCTTTGTCGGAAAGCCCGGCGTGGTAGCGTGAGGAATTGTGGCCGTCTGCTTTTAATTTTTCGCAAAGCGGCGATATAATAATTGCGATGCCATTCATCATAAGCGCAGGAATTTGAAAGCACACCGATTTCCCCGCCCCAGTCGGCATCACGCCCAAAACATCTTTCCTCGCAAGGACACCATCAATTAGCGTTTCCTGGCCACTGCGAAAACTATCGTAACCGAAGTAGCGTTTTAATGTTTCAAGCGCAGTCATTTTCATTTTCAATTTTATATTTTTGAATATAGACTTATATCCTTTCAACCCAATTCTCAATAACAATGCCATTCAATCTATCAAAATGTTTTTCATTGTCTGTAACCATAATCAAATCATTCGATATCGCAGAACTTCCTATAAGAATATCAAAATCATCGATCAAATTACCTATTTTTTTAAGTTTTGCTTTTTCTTTGGCAAAAACATTCAAACAATTCAATATAGGCAAAACAATAATTTCTTTTGAAAAATTCTCCACTAATTTAGCATTATGATTTTTATTTTCGCTTAACTCTACTCCAAATTTTAATTCAGCAAGAGTTATTTCTGAAATACAGCAACTGTCAAGTCCACCGATTTGCTTGATTTTTTCGCCTATACCATATTTATTTTTAAATAAGAAAATACATATATTCGTATCTAATAAATATTTTTTCATTTTTAGAAAACCTCGACTTCTCTGTTGAATAATCTAGCTTCTCTAATTTCTGAAGCGATTTCTTGTACATCTTTTTCGGACTTCCAAGCACCGCAGAACTTGTCAACGAGGCAAAGGGAATTTTCTTGTTCTATTTGAGAGTCTGCAATATCTTTGACTAACTCATATACCACTTGTATTTTTTGTTCTCTTTTTAAATACTTTAAAAAATCAAAATAAGTATCCGCTAGCATAGGCTTGGTAGTTTTTAAATTGCTGGCTATCATAACGAATCTCCTAGTTTTATTTCACATATAAATGTAGAAATTTCTACATTCAAGTTGAAACAAATTAAAACTCCTATCGACCAGCGGCAGAGCTCAAAGGCATAATTGAAAAATACAGTTCTTTTAAATCTTCTATCCAAAGCGGATCTTGAGAGTAAATCAACTTCAAGGCTTCGCTGAGAGTTTTTTCGTTGTTGTAGGGGCCAGCGCTGGCTTCAATATTATTAAAACTGATTTTTTCGCCGCTAGCAGCACGGCTGATTTTTAGCAGCCGCTCTATATAGGCTATTCGCAAAGGCTCTAATTCTTTTAGAGTTTTTTTGTTAATATTTTCTAAAATAAATTGTTTTTCCAATTCTGGAATGCGACGAGTTTCCGCATTTAGTTTTGCCTTTAAATTTTCACGAGCAATTTCTACTATAGGGTTTTGGGCATGTTCTTGCGGAGGGCTTGAAACGGCGTGAATTTCGGCAGGCTTGCTTTCAATAGCCTTTAACCTTGCTTGCAGCAATTCTGCCTCTTTGCTCAAATTTGCCTGGTTAAAAAAGGCAATTTTTTCTTGCAAGCTTTGAACAAGGGAATTATGGTAAAAACTCATTTAGCGCCTTTTAAAACTTCTGCTAAAATTTCTTGCAAGCGGAGCGAGTTTTCGCTCATGGCTTCTGCTGTTGCTTCTTGGGTTCTGCGCATAGCGTCTTCAAATTTCTGCATAAATTCCTTTTGGGAATTTAACTCGCTGTTGCTATTTGGAATTTGGGTGAGCAATTTATCTATGGCTTTGTGGAATGCCTCCAAACCGCTTTGGAATTCCGCCTGATTTACGCGCATCAAAGTGGCGATTTCCTGCAAAATATCCAAAGACGGAATTTCCACCGGAGGAACTTCGATCTTTGGAATTTCAACTTCAATTTTCGGAATCTCTATTTTTGGAACTTCGATTTTCGGCATTTCAATCTTAGGTATTTCAATTTTCGGAATCTCAACTTCAATCTTTGGAAGCTCTATATTTGGCGGCGCGATTTCTATGTTCGGCGGCGGAATTTCAATTTTGGGCAAGGGGCGTTTTTTCAGCGTATCCAAAATGGCTACGAGAATAAACAGGTTCAGAGCGAGGAGAACTATAATTGCAATAGTCATGGCATACCTAAGGGAAGAATGTTTTGCCTGCTGCTAAAGCCTCTAGCGTACAAAGCCCATTTTTTGGAATAGAATTTGCACAAGTTGATAGAGGTTTTAGATACATAGCGATATACTTTTGAAAGATAGAAATTTAAAATCAAGCCGCTTTCTTTTTTTGTGTTTATGGTTGCGGCAAATTCCTGCATGGCATAGCGAGGCACGGATTCTTTTACATCGCTAAAGAATGTTTCTTCGTGGTTTTGAAATGCGTTTTCCATGCTTGGGAGAATTTTTGAATAAGAATCATTTGGGCAGTTTTTGTGCCATGTTTTGCGAACCTTTTCTTGTAAAAGCTCAGCGCGGCTGTTTAACGTTACAATGTGTTTTTGTGCATCGCCTATCATTAAATGCACAGTGCCGAGGTAAAGATTTTTTGATTGCCTTTCTCTTTCTTTCGCATTTGTGATTTGCTTAATTGTTTCTGCGCCTGATGCCACTATTTGAGCAACATTTTCGGTTTCAAACCTTTGCTGCCATTTTTCGCGCCATTCCGTAAGCCTGTTTGCAAACTCATTTTCCAATTCCAAAAAACCGTTGCTTGCGATATGCCATGCCGCTTCGCTTTGCGAAATATGCTCGCTACGCGGGAAATCTTCCGGATGCTCCGCCACCCAGCTTAAATGTTCGGAAAGAACAATAACAAGAGCCGGGTCCATGCACTTGGCAAGCTCGGAAGAAAAATTTTTGGACATAGTTATTTAATGCCGAGCATTTTCTCAATATCGGCTCGAACGACTTTTAGGCCTTCGCCAGTAGAGTTGGCGTAGCGGAAAATTTGGCCTTCCGGTGAAACGAGATAGAGCCTTGGCACATAGCCATCGCCGTATTTTCTGCCGAATTCCTGTTCTGCATCTTGGAAAAAGGGTATGCTTGCTCTTTGCTGTTCCATAAACATTAGAAGGTCTCTCCTGCTGGCATTGCCAACTGAAACAGCAATGCTTGAAAGCCCGCGCTGCTCATATTCTTTTGCCACTTGCTGAACTCCGCCATATCCGCTTATGCAATGCGGGCAATGCGGGCCGAAATAGTAAATCATCAGCGGACGGCTGCTAAACACTGCGTAAGGCATGTTGGCATCTTTTATGCTTGTTAATTGAATGTTGAAATCCATTTTAAGCGGCTTGCCGGCAGAATCCACCATGGGGGCAGAAGCAGGCCTTTCATCTGGCAGCATTTGTGCACAAGCGGTGCCAAAAGCGCAGAAAAGAACTAACAAAAAAAACATACGTTGCATAAAAACCTCCGGGTATAGAATAGAATATAGAAAATTCCGCATTTCATTTTCTACATTAGCCGCATCGCGGATGTGGTGGAATTGGTAGACACGCTAGATTCAGATTCTAGTGCTAGCAATGGCATGAAGGTTCAAGTCCTTTCATCCGCATAAAGCCGTTTTGCGCATTGCTTCTCAATTCTCCTTTATAGCTTTGTTTTGCAAAACGGCTTTTTTAACTCTGTCTGGAACCCCGGCAACAGATTTCATCAAGTACCTTTCCGCTTTGTCAATAAAAGTGTTTCTCCAATAAACGTCTAAGAATATATTTCGCAGAAAATCTCTTTCGCCACCCAGCATTCCAACTATAAATATATGCCTCAAGAGGAATTCATCGGTATCTTTCAATTCAAAAAACTCATCTATTAAAGGAATTAAGCTAGCTGCCTCTTTATATTGCCTGCGCATGGTTAAATCCATAAACCTGGCTTCCAACGCCATTGATATCGGAAAGTCTCCTTCTAAAACCGCAGACATTAATTCTGTGTAAAGCGGTATGCTATCCCTTACTTCAGAGAACGGCGCGCTTTCAGACCACTTGCGATAATAAGTCCAAAAACTTTTCCAATCAAAATCTTCGTCCCTGTTTCTTAACGAATAAAGCAATTGATTTTCCAAATATATATTTCTTGGGTATTTCAGCGAAAGGCTATCTCGGAACGCTCTTCTTGGAGCGTAATCTGCGGAATCCAGAAGGGCAGGCCAGCAAACCTGGCAGGAATCAAAAGCCGATACAAAACCTACATAGGTGTTTACAAAACGTGCTTTTTCCGCCTTGCTGTCCACAAGAGGAATATATTCGCTATTTGCTCTAACCATTTCCATCACAGGCCTAATGCTGGCGGCATTAAAGAGAAAATTCTGCTCGCCAAAGAAATACCAAGGACGGTTTATAGCTTCAAATTCCCTCTGAAGAGCACTGTCGGTTCTTAATCGATCTATGTGTTTTTGAAATACGGGTTCATCGCTTGCAATCATCACTACATCTGGTTCGTCTGATACGCGGTAAATGCTAACATATTTAAAGGATTCGTCTAGTGCTTTTATTATATGAAGCAAAAGCTCGTTGTTAAATTCGTAGAGCTGGAGCCACTGCACAAGATGCCCGCCAGGGTTCAGGTAACGTTTTATGTGGTGGTAAAATTCCAAGCTGAAAAGGCTTGAAACTCCGCTAACCCAAGGGTTCGAAGGAACGCTGACTATTAGGTCGTAAGAACGGTTTTGAGTGTGGAAAAACGTTCTTGCATCGCCAATGTGCAAAAACATTCTCGGATCGTAAAAACTGCGGTAATTATACGGGAAAAAGCCTTTCTCTGCCAGCTTGACCATTTCTTCTTCTATTTCAATGCAATCCAATCGCGTTAAAAGAGGGTCTGCTAAAAGATAATGAGAGCCCATTCCGCTACCAAGGCCTATCATTGCGGCATTATAAGGCTCGTTTCGCATAGCCATTGGCATAAATGCAGTTGCCGCCTGCGTTAATTCATCGCCTTCCACGGGCTTTGTGCGGTCTTTTAATAAACTTGCATCTGCCTTGCCGTTGGTTTTTATGTAAATTATATCATCGGTTTCGTGCAAGCTTATGGTTGCAGTTCTTCCATTGCGAAGAATTATATTTTCGTTTTCCTTTATAAGGCGGTAACTACGGAAAATCCCGCTGGTTATTCTATCGTTGTCAAACTTTACGAAAATGCTCGGCAAAAACGCCAAAACACAAATTGCTATAAAAACAAAGTTTTTTCTGTAACTTGGGAAAAATTTAAATAAAACAATAAGCCCTAAAGCCAAATCTATAACCACCCCAACCAAAAGAGCGCCCTTGAGCTGAAGCAACGGCAAAAGCAAAAGCCCGGTTCCTATTGAGCCCAAAATTGCGCCTATGGTATTCCACCCATAAACAGTGCCGACAAAACTCTCCGAGCCAGTTCTTTTTACCAACAAATAAGTTAATATCGGGAGTGTCATTCCTGCAAAAAAACTTGTTGGAACCATCCAGAAAACGGCAAGAATATATTTAAAAGCACTCCAAAAGACATAGCCGGTTGAGGTTTGGTTGAAAATCTGGTGCGCCTCATTCATTACGGTAAAAAACGGAACATGGAAATAAAGCGTGCATATTGCAAAAAACGCCATAAGAAGCTGTGAAAAAGCCAGCAATTTTAAAGGATTAAAATCTTTGGCCAATAATCTTTTACAAGCCAGCCCTCCAAGCGCTAACCCTAAAATAAACGCCGAAAGCATTTGGTCAAAACTATGAGTGCTAGATCCCATCAAAAGCGAAAGCACCCGAATCCAAACAATTTCGTAAACAAAGGAGCTAAGACCGGTGAGCGCAGCGAATAGCAGCCAAAATTTTGGGTATGGAACATTAAGCTTGGGGGTTGGGGGTTTTGGGGCAATCACTGCATTGCTCTCATACCGCCTTGAAAACCACCAAAAGAAACCGCATAATACAAAATTTATTAGACCTGCCATGCGAAGCGTGTTGGCGTTTCCGAAGAAGGGAATTAAAACATAGCTTGCCAGTAGTATTCCGAAACAGGCACCGATAGAGTTTGTGAAATATAGCATTGGGAGCGAGGCTTTGCCGCTGTCGCCGTCTCGCCTTGAAAGGCCGGCTGCCACAAAGGGAAAGGTCATTCCCAAAAGAATGGATATGGGAAGCGTTGAACAGGTGGCTATTACAATTTTTATGGCCTCCGCTCCGCTTGGGCCGAGCATTTTGCTCCATTGAGAATCGTAAAATAAATTTGTCGTAAAAATGTAAAGCGGGTGATAGAACATTCCGCCAAAGCCTATAAATAATTCCACTACGGCATAAGCTAAAAGCGGTCTTTTAATATTAATGGTCATTTTGCCGGCGATAAAACTCCCTATTGCAAGCCCGCCCATATAAACGCAGAGCGTGAGAATTTGACCATAGCTGGAATGCCCTAAAAATAGTTTTAAGTAACGTGCCCAGGTACCTTCATAAATTAAACCGGCAATACCAGATAGAGCAAACAGGAAATAAATCATGGGGAGTAAGGTAGAAAATTTCTATACTGCTCTAAGCGCTCCGCAAACCTTTTCAATTTCCTCATCACTCATCGCTTGATGAAGCGGAATACTTAGCACTTCGTTTGCGAGCGCTTCTGTTATGGGTAATTTATTGTAAATTAAATTGCCGCCTTTATATGCTTTTTGCAAATGCGGTGGCACAGGGTAATGAATTAGAGTTTCTATTCCCTTTTCAAATAAATGCTTTTGCAAAGCGTCTCGCTGCTTGCTGCGAATAACGAACAAATGCCAAACATTTGAAATATTGTCATCGTGTAAGGGCAATGACAAACGTAGGGGCAAGGCGCGCCTTGCCCCTACGTTTGTCATTGCTCCTACGATATACCGCATTGCAATTTCATTGCGCTTTTTATTATGCTCATTTAATTTTTTCAATTTTACCGAAAGCGCTGCTGCTTGAATTTCGTCTAGGCGGGAATTAAAACCTAGATAGCCGTTGATATATTTTTTTTCAGAACCATAATTGCCAAGCATTCTAATCAAGCTGTCTAGTTCGCCGTTATTTGAAACAACCGCTCCGCCATCGCCGAGCGCGCCTAGATTTTTGCCAGGGTAAAAACTGAATGCTGCGGCATCGCCAAAGGGTTTTATGCCTGCGCTTTGAGCACTGTCTTCTATTAAAAGCAAATTATTTTCTTTGGCAAATTTCAATAAAATTTCCTTTTCGCATTGCCTGCCATATAAATGAACAGCTAAAATAGCCTTTGTTTTTGGCGTTAAATAATCGCTTAATTTATTGGCGTTTATGTTAAAAGTTTCTTCGCTTGGCTCTGCCAAAACAGGAATTAAATTGTTTTTTGAAATTGCCATTATTGAGGCAATATACGTGTTTGCCGGCACTATAACATGGTCGCCGTCATTTAGTTTTCCTAAAATTTTATATGCGGCAAAAATCATAATTAAAGCATCTAAGCCGCTCGCTACGCCTGCGCAATGCTGCATTCCGCAAAATTCTGCAAATTCTTTTTCAAAATTCTCCGTTTCTTTTCCACGCAAATACCAACCGGATTTTACAACTCTCGAAATAGCCTCTGAAAGCTCTGGCTCAAAAGCTGCGTTAATGCGGTTTAGCGGAAGGAATGGTATCATAGTGTCAAAGTGTGTTTAAATGTTACTTTGCAGCCCAAACGTTCTTTAAAAAAACAAAGCCCATAATTTGGAACACCCTCTTTTGTTGAAGTAGTCATATCTAAAGTTAAATAGCCTTGCGATTTATAATATTCAGCCATTGAAATCGCTAAAAAATTCATTGGGCGCAAAAGCGTTTTTTCACGATTGTCTCCCCATAAAACGGCAAAAGCTCGTTTGGGCTCGATAGTAAAAACCAAGGCAGCGGCAATTGGTTCTTGATCTGCGTAAACCAAAAAACAGTCTAAGCGCATATTAGTGGCTTTTGCAGTTTCGCATAACTCGTCTAAAGACAGGTGCGGCGGATAGCCACGCTCATTGCGGTTGTTTATTATTATTTTATATGCAATTTTTTTACTTTCAATATCATCGGGGTTTGCGGCAACAAAATGCAAATTATTTCTAATGGCTGCGTTCCACTTATTTTTTGCGCTTTGCTGCATTTTCACAGGTTCAGCTAAATCAAAATAATAATTTAAATCAATGTAGTTGATTTGAAAACCATTACGCAACATTGCGAAAATACATTTTGAAATAAAAGATTCTCCGTAGAATGATGGCGGAAATATTATATGGCATTTTTTATTTTTCAACCATTCCTTTAAATTTTTGCAGGCGGCATCAATTGTTTCCAGCACAGGTTCTTTTTTTTGCAAAAAAAAACCGCCAAAAGGAGCAGAAAACGGAGAGTAAAATTCGCCGTTCTTTTCCCCTAAAACAATGCTTACCCCATCAAAATCCAAATAATGCAATTCTGAGCATTTATGCCTGTTAAGCTCAACAAAAGCCTTTGTGTTGAAAGCAATCATTAACTCTCCGTTAACTTCTTAAATTCCTTAAAATTCCTAATATAATCGCTTTCATCGTAGTGTTTGCTGGCAAGAACAAGGCATACTGCGCCGCTGGAAAAATTTTCAATTTCTCGCCAAGTCATTTGCGGAACATATAGACCTACATTTGAACGGTTAAGGGTAAAAGTTTCTTTTTCTTTTCCGTTATGCAAAACTACGTCAAAACTGCCACTCGCAGCAATAATCAACTGCTTTAATTTGCGATGAGCATGACCGCCACGCTTTGCTCCCCCTGGAACATCGTATAGATAATAAACGCGTTTTATGTTAAAAGGAATATTTCGATTCCCTTCTATAACGCTCAAATTTCCGCGTTTATCGTGAACAACAGGTATGTTAATTAACTTCGCCATGCTTCCTGAACAAATGCTTGTAAAAAGTTCCAAAACCTCTTATTAATCTTTTTCTTTCACCACTATTAAAAATAGCTAAAACTGATTGCTTAATTAAATATTTTGGCCGCAAATAAAATTCTCTGCGAGCACGGTCGCAAAAATCCACTAAATCTTGAGAGGAAAGCCCAGGGCGGCTAATTGTAGTGCGATGGTGGCCGTCTTTGTCTAGCCATTGGCTGTAGTCTTTGCTTGAAAGCGCACCGCTTTCTATTGCTTCTTTATAAGCTACAGTGCCAGGGTATGCCATAATTGGGTAGAATTGGGCGGTGTTTGGTGAAAGCTCTTTTGCGTACTTTAGAGTGTCTTCCAAGGTTTCTTTTGTGTCACCCAAATTGCCTACCATAAAACAGCCGTGAACAAAAATTTTAGCTTTCTTTGCATTCAGCATAAAAGGTATTGCGCCGCTCTGCTTTAAACCCTTGCGAATACCATTCAAAACGTCTGCGCTTGCAGATTCAAAACCAACGCACATTTCACGGCAGCCAGCCTGTTTCATAAGCAAAAGCAAATCCAAAGGAACGTCTGCCCTGGCATTGCAGCTCCAGGTGATTTTCAAGTTTCGTTTCAAAATTTCTTCGCAAATCGCTTTTACATTTTCTTTATCGGCAGTAAAAGTATCATCTTCAAAAAATACTTCGCCAAGCTCTTTAAAATTTTCCTTTATAAATTCCAATTCGTTTACTACATCTTGCGGCTCTCTTTTGCGATAAACATGCCCATTCATGGTTTGCGGCAAAACGCAATAGGTGCAGCGGTATGGGCAGCCCCGCCCCGCCAAAATAACCACAAGCGGATTTAAATTCGCTCCGTAAAAATATTTTTTATAGCAATTATATAAATGTTTATGATAAACCTTGCTTACCCAGGGAAGCTCGGTTAAATTCTGTATTTTTTGCCCTTGGGGCTGAAAGTCTGTTGAGCCGTTTTTTCGCCAGGCCAAGCCCGCTATATCTGCTAAATTTTCAGCTCCATCGCCACGCAAATGCCGGATTAAATTTCTTATTGTGTAATCTGCTTCGCCTATTATGCAAAAATCGAGGGCTGGTTCCGAGTTTAGCGTTTCTAAGGGTTCTGCGGTAGCGTGAGTTCCCATTAAAGCAATGGGTTTTTGCAAAGCTTCTTTTGCGATTTTAACAAATTGCAAATCGTTTATTATGCTGGGCGTTGAGGTTAAGCAAACAATTAAACCTGGTTTAAATTCTTTTAAATTTTCCAAAACCGCTTCTTTGCTTAAACACATTGCGGGAGCATCTAAAAGCAGAATTTCATTTCCATCTGCCTCTGCCGTGCCTGCAGCGTAAGAAAGAAACATGGGGTAATAAAGCGTTCCGGACTTCGCAACGCCGGGGCTGCGAGATTCCCTGCTAAACCTAGGGAAATAAGGAGGGTTTATGAACGCAATTTTCATGGTTGAATAAGATAGAAATCAAATTATCGCAATTTGCGCATAAAGTACAGTATCCACAAAATACAGGTCATGCTGCCTGCAATAAAGTTTATATTCAGGCACTAAATCATGAATCCATTCCGCTATTCTAAGCATATCTTCGTTAGAATGGTAAATAGAGATAGCAAGGCGCGGCTTATCTCTTAAAATAGTTTTTCTAGCGCCTTTCAAAGCCTCCATTTCTGCGCCTTCAACATCCATTTTTATAAATGTCACTTTTTTTAAACTTAACAGATCATCTATAGCTTTAACCGCTACGCTTACTTCCTCTTTTGCTCCTGTTGGAGTCTCTGAAATACTGCCTGAGTTACCAAAACCGGAAAAGTAAAGTTTACCTTCTTTGCTGTATGCCCCAGCATTGAGCAATATGAATTTATCATTTTTTTTAGCAAATTTATCTTCCAAAATTCTGTAGTTTTCAATATTAGGTTCAAAAGCGATAATTTGCTCGTATTCCATTTTTGGCAATCTAAGAAAGCTTTCTATGGAATTGCCGGTAAACGCTCCGCAGTCTATTAACACTTCGTTTTTGCCATAAGTGAAAAAATTGTTTATGAAATATTGAGTATGCCTGTCGTGATAAACATGGTCTTTTCTTTTGCCGGTTTGTCTGTAATTTATCATTGCGGTAAAAGTTTTTTTTGATTCTAAATCTGAAAAAAGCTCAGTTACTAGTTTTGCTCTTTCTGAATTTTCCTCAAAAAAAGCAATAGCACCATCTTCAACTTTAATACTGCCCGACAATTCTTTAACCCTAATCCAACACGGCTGGACTATTTTTTTCCAAAAAAAAGTTCTTGCTATCCAAGGATTATTAATGCCAATTTTGTTAGCAAAAATAAAAAATCTTTTTAATATGTTAGTCACAGCAACTCCTTTTCACCATATTATAGTAAATGCAATTTCTACTTTGCTACAATGAAACCTGTAATTTCCATTCTAATGCCGAGCTACAACCATGCATCTTTTGTTGAAGGTGCTGTACGTTCCGCTATGGAACAAAAAAATGTAAGTTTTGAACTGTTGGTTATAGACGATGGCTCAACAGACGAAAGCCCTCATATTCTAAAAAAGCTTTCCGAGGAATTAGGATTTTATTTTTTGGCAAGAGAAAATAAAGGGCTAATTCAAACTTTAAACGAGCTGGCAGCAATAGCAAAAGGGAAATATATTCGCACTCTGGCTTCAGATGATATTATGCCACCCAATAGTTTAAAAGAACAATTATCTTATATGGAGGCAAACCCTGAAGCACCTGCTTGTTTTGGGCAAGTCAAGCGAATTTTCCCAAATGGAAAATTAGAAAACAAACCTTGGAGCAAGTATTTAAAAAATATTCCATACGTATCATTTGGAGACTTATTTACATTCAAAAAAGAAATTCACGGTTGTTCTGAATTTATTCGCCGCTCTGCCTTTGACAGCGTTGGAGGCTATTCTTCGAAATTTAAAATAGAAGATTTTCCTCTGTGGCTTGCTCTCTCAAGTAAATATGGAAACTTGCCTGTTATTCCGAATGTAATTTACTATCATCGCATTCATGCTAATGAAAAAAATATGCATAAGCAAATAGCATTTATTCATAATCAATTTTTAGAAATAATAGCGGAATATAAACAGCATGAATTATACGCTAAATCTTTGCGAAATTTAAAATCTGGCTGGTTTTCGTGCCTCGCCTACAGCAATAAAAAAGAAGCTTTTTTGCGATTGCCGGAATTTTTTTCCTTTTCGTGGGTGTTTTTTCGCAGATTCCCAAAATTATTCATTCCCAAGCGTTTTCTAAAATATTGATAAAATCTTTTGCAATTTTATCCCAATTATATTTTTTTAAGATGCTTTGCTTTATCTCTTCAAATGGGTAGTTTTCATCTTCAATAATTTTCATTAATTTTTGTTCCAATTCGCCTGGGTTATTCGGATTGAACTGGTGCTTGAAAAAATTAAAATCTTCCATTGCTGTTTGATTGGAGCACAAAACTTTGCAGTCATTTACTCCAGCTTCCAAGGGCGGTATTCCAAAGCCTTCTGCAAAAGATGGATAAACAAAACAGGCTGATTGTTGGTAAAAAGCGTTTAATTCTGCGTTGTCAATGTCTTGCAAAAAATGAACGTGCTGCGAAATATTTTTTGGGATAATTTTCAAAAGTTCTTTGTAGCATTTAAATTCATCGCCGCTTTTATGATTGCCTATAAAAACAATATCGTAATTTTTATATAGTTCCAGTTTAATATATGCTTTTAATAATGAAATATGATTTTTTCGCCTCTCAAAGCGGCTCACGAAATGTATATAGTTGCGAATATCATATTTTTTTTTAATATCAATATTTATTGCTGGAATTTCTTTTGCTGCAAGTGGAATAATATTTATTCTATTTTCTGCTATGGAAAACTCTTTTGAAATGCATTTTTTTGAATAAAGCGAATCAGTTAAAACGATATTTGATTTTTTTGCGGAATATTGAAATAAAAATTTATAAATATTTCTTTTAAATATTGGAAAATATTTTTTAAAATGAATAAATAGTATATCGTGTATAGTGACTATATAACGGCTTTTCTTTATTGGCGGCACATAGTATTGAAAATGAGCAAAGTCATAATTTCCTTTTTTAATTTGCAGAGTATAGCCTAAAAGCATTTGCAATATACGAGATTTAAATTTTGGTTTAATAAAGCGAACATTAGCCTGCGGAAAATAAAAACGCAAATTTTCATGCTTGGAAGCGCAAAACGTTACGGCTACGTTTTCATTGTTTATTAAAGATGTGTATAAGCCATATATGTAAGTAGCGGTTCCTTCAAAACCGCAATCAAAAACATAAGCATCTACAAGAATATTTCGCATTGCTATTTTCTAAATAAAAAACGTTTCAGGCATTCATATAACATAAACATTCTGTATCTTAATATGTACAAAAGCGAATGCTGGCTTTTTTCTGTGTGGCTAACTGTTGAAGTATGCCTTCTGTACAAAATCAATTGTTCCGGAATGTAAATGGAGCTGAATTTTAGTTCGGCTAGCAAGCCTATCCAAAAATCGTGAGTAAGGGCATTTTTGGGAATGGGCAAAATGAAATCTTTTATTTTTTTTGTAAAAGCACAAACGCACCCGTGTATCGGCCCGCCTTTTATGTAGATATTTGTAATAAAGCCTTTTTTATATGTTCTGTATTTGCTAAGTTCAGCTATTTTTTTTAGCTCTGAATCTACAATCCAAGCATCGCTTATCACAAGCTTGTCTTCATTTAAATGAGGAAGAACTTTTTTTACTTTATTTGGCAACCACACATCATCTTGATCGCTGAGAAAAATATAGTCTCCTTTGGAGTGTTTTAATGCATTTTCAAAGTTCCTTGCTGCAAAATAAAAATGGTCAGCAAATTTTGAACCTAATAAAAAAGGAACCTTGATTGATTTTTTATCGTGGTGAAAAACTTTTATCCTTTTATCATTAAAACTTTCTAATATTTTTAAAGTGCTGTCCGTAGAGCCATCATCAGAGACCACAAGCTCATCATTTTCGCTTAATTGCGATAAAATGCTTTCAACCTGCTCGGTTATATATTTTTCGCCATTATATGTCGCCATGCAAACAGAAATCATTTTATTCTTAAACTCTCTCATTTTTGGTCATTGCGCAAAAAGATAGAAATTATTTACGTCCGTACGCAGTGGATTAGTGTATCGTTATTTTGCGTACGTGTTTGCCGTGTTTTTCTAAGTACACGCCCGGGGCAGTGGGCTTGGTAGCACCAAGCGGTTGACCGCGGAGGTTGTAGTATTTTGTCTGGACCGAGGAAGCGAGCTGGCGAGCTTCTGGAGAACCTTTGGAACCTACACCTAAGTTAATAGATGTGGCTTCATCGACGGTTATTGTCCAGTCTTCGTTCACCGTTTCGTAGTTTTCGTCTGCTGAGGTGAAGGTGGCTTTGTGGGTTCTTTCGCCGATTTCGCCGACTGGCGTTGTTGGATCGGCATCCCATTTCCAGCCTTCTGGTAAACCTACAACATCTGCTAGGGTTTCGTCGCTTTTTGCTGTTAGGGTTGCTGGAGCTGTGTAGTCGGGAGCGTCTTCGCCGTCTGCTTTGGCTATATTCACCGTTATGCCCGCAGGTTGTGTAAGCGTATAGTTGCCAGCCGCTTCACCGCTGAGAGCGATATTGGTAGTTACCTCTTTACCGCTTCCGACATTCGCGTTTGCCATTGTGCCGTTTCCGCGGTTTATGCCTATATCGTCTTCGTCGCCGTCAATCACACCGACAAGCGTTCCGCCTGTAAGCGCAACTGTATTGCTGCCGTTATAAGCGCGGGCGGT
>JAITFT010000005.1 GCA_031281155.1 Candidatus Fibrimonadaceae bacterium | reverse complement strand
GGCAATCACTGGGATAACGGCGAATGCAAAACGGATGCCCAACTCGCAGAAGAAGCATGCGTGGCTGACGGCAAGGTATGGGAAAATAACGCCTGCCGCAACAAAACAGCTGCCGAACTCTGCACAGAAGCTGGCAATCACTGGGATAACGGCGAATGCAAAACGGATGCCCAACTCGCAGAAGAAGCGTGCCTCGCAGACGGCAAAGTATGGGAAAACAACGCATGCCGCAACAAAACAGACACCGAACTCTGCGTAGAAGCAGGTAACACTTGGGATAACGGCGAATGCAAAACGGATGCCCAGCTCGCAGAAGAAGCCTGCCTCGCAGACGGCAAGGTATGGCAAGACAACGCCTGTCGTGACGACAACACCCCCATAATCCCAAATCCTGAAAATCCTAAAATCGGGGCCATCGGGGTTCAGACATACTACAATCTCCACGGCCAACCACTCGGTACCCAAAAGCCCACAATACCTGGCGTGTACATCGAAAAACGAGGAAAATACATGAGGAAAATTGCGGTACGCTGATCCCACCCCGCAAACTTAAAGCAAATCGCCCCTCCCACGGAGGGGAATTTTTGCAAAATCCACTCCCTACTCCCCACTCCCTACTCCCAAACATTGAGTTAATCATTGTTTACTATATTACCCTTATGCCTGAGTTAGCAAGATTTTATGGAATTGTAATTAAGATGTATCTTTTACAAGCGGAGCATCCACCTCCGCATATTCATGCAATTTATGGAGAATATATGTCTTCAATAAACATAATGACGGGTAAAGAAATAGAAGGTGATTTACCAGGTGAAGCTCTTCGGCTTGTTTTGAAATGGGTTGGTTTACATAAAAAGGAGCTCGTAACTATTTGGAAGAATCAAAAATTCAAGAAGTTGCCTCCATTAAAATGAGGTTTGGTATGTTTCATAGAATAAAAAAAGTTCGTCCTTTGCCTAATTTGATTTTGCGAGTTGAGTTTATGAATGGCAATACAAAAATATATGACGTTAAACCGTTAATGAATAAGCTAGAAGTCTTTAAAGATTTGAAACGTAATGGTTTATTTGACTTAGCTCGTGTAGATGTCGGTGGCTATGGTATTGTTTGGAATGACTATATAGATCTTTTTTGCAATGAATTGTGGGAAAATGGAAAAAACACTTCTCAATAGTTGCCGGAAAACAACGCATGCCGTGACGACAGCACTTCCATAACCCCAAATCGGGAAAATGTCAAGGCTTTTTTTCTACATTCCAGCTCGTATGCTCTCCATAACCCCTTCAGTCCTCCAGCAGGAGCTTAATCCCGTTCAATGCGAGGCGGCGGCGGCTATTGATGGGCCAATGCTTATTTTGGCGGGAGCAGGCTCTGGCAAAACTCGTACTATAGCTTATAAAATTGCGCATTTGATTTCTTGCCACAATATTGAGGCTAGGCGAATAGCCGCTGTTACTTTTACCAACAAAGCGGCGAAAGAAATGAAAGAACGAATTGCGAGCATTTTGGAATATCCGCATATACGCTTAGATTGGATGGGGACCTTTCATAGCCTTTCTGTGAAAATTTTAAGGACATGCCTTGAAAACCCCGCTGTAATTAATGCTCTAAAATGGGAATACACAAAACATTTTTCCATATACGATGATGACGATCAGAAAAAATTATTAAAGCTAATTGTTGTTCCTATTGAAGGCGACTTAGCAAATGCGGCTCGAATGAAAAAAATCGGCGGCATGATTTCATTTTGGAAAAATGGAGGCACTACGCCCGAAGAAGCTTCAAAAGAAAGTTTTTATGACGACCAAAAAGTTTTAGCAAATTATTACGCAGAATACCAAAAGCAGCTGATGAAAGCCAACGCAATGGATTTCGATGACTTGCTTTTGCGTGCCGCAGATATTTTGAGAGAAATTCCTAAAATTGCCGCTCAATTCACCGAGCATTTTCAATATATTTTTGTTGACGAATATCAAGACACAAACGATGCTCAATACGCCTTGCTAAAATTATTGCTCTCAAACACAAACAGAAATATTACCGTTGTTGGTGACGATGACCAAAGCATTTATGGCTGGCGCGGCGCAAATTTGAGCATAATAAGAAGCTTCCATCGCGACTTTGCCCCTGTGAAAATTGTTAAACTAGAAGAAAATTACCGTTCGAGCGCAAATATTGTCCGAGCGGCAGGCTCTGTTATAGCAAATAATAAACGGCCAAAGGAAATGGAAAAAAACGTTTTTTCAAACCAGGAAAAAGGCTCGCTAATACTCATAAAACAAATGCAAGACGACGAATTGGAAGCCATGGACATAGCGTATAAAATACTTTCTCTCGGCATGCATAATTATTCAAAAACAGCCATATTTTACCGCATGAATGCGCAGAGCCGCTTAATAGAATCTGCTTTGAACAAAATGAGAATTCCGAATATAATAATAGGCGGCACAAGGTTTTGGGATAGAATGGAAGTGAAGGATATTCTGGCGTATATGCGGCTTTTGGTTAATCCAAGAGACAACGCAGCTTTGCTTCGGGTGGTAAATGTTCCGCCACGCGGCTTGGGCAAAAAAACGATAGAAACTTTGCGGCTAAACGCTGAGAGCAACGGCACCTCGCTTTGGGATGCTTTATCGACGGTCCCTAAACTGGAATCTTTTTCAAAACTCGTAAACGGCTTTTTGCAAGAACCGCACGAATCTATAGTTCTTTTAACAAAGAAAATAATAGAAGACATTAAGTATGCAGAATATTTGGAAAAAGACGACCCAGAAAAATTCACCGATAGAAAAGCTAACCTTGACGAAATGCTACGAGGCGTTGCGGATTTCTGCGAAGAAAATCCAGATGCAACTCTTGAGTCCTTTTTGCAAGACATCTCTCTTTTAACAAGCGCAGACCGCAAAAACGAAAACTCAACCGACTTTGTCACCTTAATGACCTTGCACTCCGCAAAAGGTTTGGAATTTGATTCAGTACACATAGCAGGCTGCGATGAAGGTATTTTGCCGAGCAAAGCTTTTTCCATGGACATGACTCCAGAAGAAAGAAACGAAAAACTCGAAGAGGAGCGGCGACTTTTTTATGTGGGTTTAACCAGAGCAAGAAAACACCTTTATCTTTACACTACTCAAAGCAGATTTTGGCATGGCGAAAGAAAAAACGCATCTCCAAGCAGCTTTATAGAAGAAATGGATGCCTCAACCGTTTATTTTGAACGCCTATCTCCAACGAAAAGCAAACCGTTAAATAAGTATGCCACTCCCTACTCCCCGCTCCCTACTCCCCGCAAACATGAATACGGCGCACCCCGTAAATACGAATACGACGAATACAGCCAGGTAGAGCCAAAATTGGTGGGGAGATTTGTGAGTCATAACAAGTATGGCAGGGGGAAAGTGGTGGGAAAAAGCGGCATGGACGAAAATACGCAACTGGAAATTTTGTTTGCAGACGGCATAAAAAGGAAATTTGTGCTGAAATTTGCGAATTTAAGGTTTGATTGATTTCTATATTTAGAGGGTATGTCGCTTTACGTTCTTTCAGATTTACACACGGATTATGCTCAAGGCATAAGCGGTATTCCAAAGTATTTGAAACCATGGCTTTTAGACACCGACGATTTGATTATTGCAGGGGATATATCAACGGATTTTTTTATAACTGTTGAAACTTTAAAATATTTAGGAACCTTTTATAAAAATGTATATTGGGTTCCAGGGAATCACGATTATGTTCCTTATATAAACGGAAGAATAAAATATCATTCTTTTGATTTTATGGAAACTTTAAAAAGAGCTTGCTATTTTGAGAATGTTCATTGCCTTGATGGAACTATTAAAAATGGAATTGGCGGAACTTGCGGGGCTTATGATTTTAGTTATTCAAATAATCATTTTGGAATGAGTCGCGATATTATGCTGATAAAATGGAGAAGTTGGTATGATGGCTTTATGTGGAATGTGAAAGACTATGAAGAGTTTGAAATAATGCAAAATAAAAAAATGAAAAAACTTTTTAACAAAATTCCTAAAATCATTGTGACTCATATTGGGCCAAAAGCAGAAGTCCTTAAAACGGAATGGCATAATGAAAGCACAGGTTTTTTCTATTTCGATGGAACAAGTTATTTAGATAAAATGAATAGCGGCTACTGGGTTTATGGGCATACTCACGACAGGCATATATTGGAATATGGCAATGTAACTCTGCTCTGCAATCCTTTGGGTTATCCGGGTGAAAATAAGGCCGATAAAAAAGAGCTGGAAAAATTCGTGATATGTTTATAACCATCGATAAGAGCATAAAAGAGTTACATAATATTTTTGAACCATATTTTGCCGTGCAATATTTGAATTCTGAAAATATATCAAAAGAAATTCTGAAAAATTCCAGTGCTTTAATTATTCGCTCAACCAGAAAATACGGCGAAGAAACCTTGCTTGGCACAGGCGTAAAGTTTATAGGAACGGTTACTTCTGGCTATGAGCATATAGACACTGAATTTTGCGAAAAGAACGGCGTTTTTTGGGCAACCGCGCATGGCAGCAATGCCGAATCCGTTGCCGAATATGTGTCTGCAGCTTTAATTGAGATTTCAAAGAAAACACGCCCACTGAATGAGCTGGCACTTGGAATAGTAGGTGTTGGCGCAACCGGCAGCGCTGTTAAAGAAAAAGCGGGAAATTTTGGAATGCAGCTTTTGCTTTGCGATCCGCCAAAAAAACTGAACGACAATATTTTTGACGCAGATATAATAACGCTTCATGTACCGCTTGAAAAAAATGGAGAATATCCAACTTGGCATATGGTAAACGAGAATTTTTTTCAAAAAATGAAAAAAGGCACATGGCTTATAAATGCGGCTCGCGGAGCGGTATGCGATAGCGAGGCTTTGCGGCAAGCTTTGCAAAGCAAGCACTTGGCAGGAGCGGTTATTGACGTTTGGGAAAACGAGCCTGATATAGATGAAAGCCTTTTGCCTTTAATTGAAATTGCCACTCCGCATATAGCAGGGCACAATACAGAGGCAAAAATAAACGCAGCAAATATGCTTATTAACGCCTTGGGCAAATATTTCAATATAAAAGAGTTAGAAAGCAAAACACTGCCTTTTCCGGCAAACTTGAACAAAGGTCCTTATTCAATTCACAAAGACAATGCAGAATTCCGTAAAAATCCGAAAAATTTTACCAAAATAAGAAATGAGTATGGGAGAAGTTTTGTATCATCCTTATGCGCAAGTTTAAAAAATTCTACATTCTGAGTATGCGTTTCTTCCTTTTATTCCTTGCTTTAAGCCTCTTTGCCTGCGGCGTAACTGAAACTGACCTTAATCACTCCATAGAACATAACCACAATTACAAGTTGCTAAAAGCTTATTTCTTCAAACCTGAAAGAATAAAAGAATATTCCGTTTACGAAGAGATGGAAATAGATTCTATGTATAGCAGCCTTAATGATTATTTAAGAGGGCATAGATATACCAGATATCACCAACCAGAAGAAGCTGACGAAGTTATAGACGGTCGAGAGAATAGCGAAAGATACTACTCATTTGGCTTTGAGCGAACTCTAGCTGGCGACACATTGATTGTTAATGCCGTTTATCCAATTTCGCCTGCTGCCGAAGCAGAGTTGAAAAAACACGATAAACTTTTATTTGCAAATGGACGTTCTTTGACAGGTGAAAACGCAGTTCTTTATAAAAACTTAGACGATCCATTTGATAACTCAACCGTTTTCGAGGTTTTGCGCGGAGAAGAAAGAGTGCCATTGTCGGCCATGCAAAAAAGAGAAGTGCCAAAGCCTACTGTATATTTAGATTCTTTAGATGGAGTTCCATTTATAAGAGTAACCAGCTTTACCAGATATACCAACAATCCTAACGGAACTTATGCTGAATTTAAGGAAGTATTGCAAGAAATTCAAGGAACAAAAACAGCTATAATTGATATGCGTGGCAATTTGGGAGGCAGCATTCATCATTGCACAGGGATGGCTGCAGAGCTTGCTCCACTCGATAAGGAATTGATTTTTGATGTGTATCATCATCACGATAGGCAAAGAGGCAATGTAATAGACACAATTCGCGTTTTTGCGAGAGATTATTACCCGGAGAACAGCAGTGCCGGGCTTGGAATAAAATGGGTAATTTTGGCAAATGAATGGTCTGCGAGTTGCTCCGAGCGCTTTATTGCCGCAGTGAAAGCCAGTCGCCCAGAAACCGTTGTGATTGGGCAAACAACTTACGGAAAGGGAATAGGGCAAGTTTATATGAAAACATATTTAGGCGGCTTGGCTTTTATTACATGCCTTCAAACTTTTTCCCCAAATGGAAAATCTTTCCACGAGGTTGGCATTGAACCAGATATATTCATAGAGCCAAACAATGAAGAAGCAATTTATATGGCAGCCATGCAAGCAGCGCAAAATTTCGATTTAGGCATTGCCGCAAGGCGCTCATTTGCTTCAATCACATTAAAAGCTCTACCGCCCCAGCGCAAAGCTGATGAAATGGAACCGGCAGCGTATAGGCTACTTCATGAGTGGGAATAGCTGCACGTCTCTTATAGATGCCTGATTCGTTAAAAGCATAACAAGGCGATCTATGCCAATGCCTGCGCCGCCTGTAGGCGGCATTCCGCATTCAATTGCGTGAAGAAAATTTTCATCCATTGGGTGAGTTTCTTCTTCGCCTCCGCGCCCGCGTTCGGCTTGTTCTTCGAACAGTTCTCTTTGCAAAACGGGGTCGTTTAGCTCGCTATACGCATTGCCAAGTTCCCAGCCATTTGCGTAAGGTTCAAATTGCTCGACTAAATCTGGGTCTGTGCGGTGCGCTTTGCAAAGCGGCGTGCTTTCCTTTGGCATATCCTTTATTATTGTAGGCTGAATTAATTCATGTTCGCAGGTTTCTTCAAACAATGCCAAAATAGCCCTGCCCCTTGACCACGAGCCTTTTAGCTCTACATTCCTTTTTTCAAGTTCGCCTTTCAATTGCTCATCGGAAAGTTCTTTAACGGAAATTCCGGCGTATTTTTGAATGGCTTCATAAACAGAGAGGCGAGGCCAAGGCGTTTTAAAATCTATTTCTTTGCCCTGATATTCAACTTTTGTAGTTCCATTTGCCGCAATGCAGGCTCGTTCGCAAATATGTTCAAAGTGAACCATCATATCGTTGTAATCGCTAAAAGCTTCGTAAAATTCAAGGCTGGTAAATTCTGGGCTATGAGTTTTATCCATTCCTTCGTTGCGAAAATTTTTGGTAAATTCAAAAACCTTATCCAAACCGCCTACTATGCATCTTTTTAAATATAACTCTGGAGCAATGCGAAGGTAGAGGGTCATGCCTGCGGCGTTGTGGTGGGTTTCGAAAGGCCGTGCATTTGCGCCGCCGTAAATAGGCTGGAGTGTTGGCGTTTCTACTTCCAGAAAGCCCTTTTCCAAAAGATATTCCCTTATGGATTGGATTATGCGTGTTCTTTTGCGAAATACTTCTCTAACATTATCGTTCAGCGTTAGGTCTATATAACGTTCTCTATAGCGGGTTTCAATATCTTTAAATTCGTCAAAGATAATTATTTTTCCGTTTTCGTCTCTTTTTTCTTTTGGAATTGGCAAGGGGTAAATTGCCTTTGAAATTATGGCTATGTTTTTAGCTTGCAAAGTGTATTCACCGCTATCGGTTTTCATCATTGCTCCGCTTGTGCCAACCCAGTCGCCTATATCCATGCTTTTCACAATTTCATATTCAGCTTCGCTAAGTTCGCTGGCAACTGCCAAAACCTGAAAGCGCCCGCAGGCATCTTTTAAATGCATAAAACACATTTTGCCCTTGCGATTATAGCGCACAATGCGCCCCGCCCAGGAAATGCGCTCATTGCCTGCGATTAATTCTTCGGCTTTTTCCTTTAATTCGTTTGAATTATGAGTTAGCTCAAAATTATAAGGATAAGGATTTAACCCCTGTTCTCGTATTTTCGCCAGCTTACCCAGCCGCACTTTTACAAATTCGTTTTGTTTCATGAGTGGAATATAGTAAATGCTGATACATAATTCATCGGTAATGTGGTTATTGAGCTATGTGATGGAAATAAGTAAAGTTCTTAAGAAGTGCGCTCAAAATAACTATATTACTGAGAGAGATGTTGCGAAGCTTCTTCGTAGGTTGCTGAGCATGAATTTGGAGCTTTACGGTAAATATCGTGAATTCAGAGAGGTAAACATGAGCAAGAGATTGGAAAAGCTGGTAGAAACGGACATAGACGAGATCTCCTGACTTCGACAATGCGCCTCCCAAATTTGCTTGCTGGTTTTAGTTTCCCCAATCCGCTTCTTCAACTGCCATCCAGAAATCCTGGTCAAATCTAGAACTTTATCCACGCTTAGTTTTATATCGTTCATTTTCAATATTCTTTCCAATTCTTTATATACCTTGTATGCAACAAAACAAATGCAGACATGCGCTTCAACGCCTTTTTCTCTGTTGCGGTGCCGATAGTTTTCATCTCCTTGTATTTGCCAGAGCTTTTATCCACAGCCACAATGCTTGTGCTGCCTGATCTATTCTTCTTCTTGCGAATATGCATCACATAAATCTACTATTTTTCAGCCTGCGCCTCCCATTTCCAAAAAATAAAAAACGCAACTCATTATATATCAGCAACTTACAACTTTAACTCAAAAAAAATGTCGAAGTCAGGAGACGAAGAATTGGAAAAGGGCTTTTCTAGCTTGCCTGTTGTTTGAGCTGTGCCTTACTTGATCGCTATTATCCACATTGCTGTGAAGAATGCATAGACTGTGAATACTATGGCGATGTCAAGCTTGCCTAGTGGTTCACCCCAGCGGAGCCATTTTTTTGGTGGGGCAAAACCTGCAATTGCACCCATAGCTAAACCTAAGAAATGCCCCGGAATATCTGTTCTGGAACCTTCATGGCCTACGCCTAAAAATACGGAAAGTAAAAATGCGGCAAACCAGGGAACCATGCGCCGCCACAAGCGTTCTTTTTTCAAAACCCGAACTTCAAGCGTGGCGAGCGCGCCCAAACCAGCAAATACGGTTGTGGAAAAGCCAAGCGAGCGGTAGTTTTTCATTATTAGAGCGGTTTCCAAATTTGCGCAGGCTGCTGCCAAAATAATAAATGGAGCGATGCGTGAAAGCGGCATTTTGAAGGATATTAGCGAAAACACAAAAAAACCGGATATTAAATTTGAAACTAAATGATAATTGCTGGAGTGCAAGGTTTGCGCTGTAAAAAGCCTCCACCACTCTCCTTTCAAAATTCTCCCTGCATCTGCCAAACCGAAATCTGTTATGCCAAAATTTGAGAATTGAAAAAAAGTACAAACAACAGGGATCAACAAAAACCAAAGTGGTTGCAAGCTTGGCCGCAGCATTGGCAAAGCTATTGTTTCCCTTTCCCAATCTGGGTTTTCTTGCTTGTAAAGCGTTATTTGAGTTTGTGCCGCATAAAGCTCTTCTTCTTGAACGTGAATTTCCCAAGGCCCATGCTCGTTTTGAGTTACATTATGGTTTATATTTTGGCTACTCAAAACAAGGCTGAAATCTTTTATAACTCGCAAAACGCCTTGTTCGAGGCAAACACCAATTTCTGATTTTTGGCTTGGCAAAACAAAAGACCATGCCGAACTTGGCCTCGCACCGTCTCTTTGCATAATGGACGATACAAGACTCGAACTTGTGACCCCTACCATGTCAAGGTAGTGCGCTAACCAACTGCGCTAATCGTCCTGGGCCGATAATTTCCGTGGTTTCGCCAACCGTGCCGCATTTTATCGGAGTGTTTTGTTTACTATGGCAAGCGCAAACAAGATTATCATTGACGGCACGGAATATATCCGGGTCACCGACACTAGCTTGGGGCGCAGGCTCCAGTATGCGGGTAAGATAGAAAAATTCACGGCCAAGCAATGGCTAGCAGCTCACAACGAAGTTATGAGCTGTCTCAGTTTTGATTTTGCCCTCGTAGCGCATCTTGGCGATGGCGTTGTAGAACTCCGGGGCTGGCATCGAAGGGCATGTTGTGTCTATCGCTCCCAAAGCGAACTCCCTACTCTCTACTCCCCAGCAACTAAATCTAGATTTTTTTTTCTACATTAGCTCAATGCCTAAGATAAATATCTCAAAAATCTGGAAACAAATTCAATCCCCTGATTTTAATCCTACCCGTGATGCAAAGCTCGTGGAACAAGTAAAGGAAGCAGCAATAACATCTACAGGAGCCGCCAATGTCAGTTTTGGCACAAGCGGGTGGAGAGGTGAGATTGGTTCTGAATTTACGCTTAAAAATATTCAGGTAGTAGCAAAAGCTATTTTACAAATTTATAAAGAAGCAGATGCTGCCACCCTTGAAGCCTTGGGAGTAAGCTCCTTTGAAGAATTGCAAACGAAAGGCCTTGTTATCGGGCACGATAATCGCTTGCTAGGCAAGGAATTTTGCGAAGTTGTTGCAGACCAGTTTATAAAGGCCAGCGTAAAAGTTTATTATGGCGGCGAAATGCCAACGCCCGAATTCAGCGCAGCGATAGAGCTTTTAGGAGCGGCTTGCTCAGTGAACATGACTCCCTCCCACAACCCAAGCGACTACAACGGCATAAAATTCAACCCCGCAGACGGAGGCCCCGCAGGGGCGGAGATTACCGATAAAATAACAGAACATTCAAATGCCATTATGAAAACCCACGCCTGGGAAAAGCTGGGCAACATAAGCTGGGAAATTATAGACCCTGTTAAAATATACAAGTCTTTTTCGGAAAAACAAGGAACCATAAAATACGGCAGAATTTTATCTCTGCTATCAAAAGAAAGCATAGATTTAGTTTGCGACTACGTTCACGGCTCAACAAGAGGCCGGCCAGCCGCGCTTTTAAACAATCCTCAATGCCTTACCAACTTAAGAACCGAAACAGACCCTTTATTTGGCGGTGTTGCTCCGGAACCTTCATCGAAAAATCTGGCAGGCATAAAAAAAGTTTTGGATTCCAGCAAAAGCCGTTTTCGTTTAGGCGTAATTTTCGACCCCGATGGTGACCGCATTCGTTTTTACGATGGCACAAGAGAAATAGATATGAACAGTTTTGGCGCAATAGCTTTTCACTATATGGTTACTTGGCGAAAAGAAGAAGGCGTTTTGGCTAAATCCGTTGCTACATCAAATTTTGCAAATATTATTGCCGCCAAGCTAGGTATTCCAGTTATGGAAACGCCTGTTGGTTTTAAAAATTTCCGCCCTTGGCTTAAAAGAAATGCAAGCCCCAAAGCTTTGATAGCCTTTGAAGAATCCGATGGCATAACCGGTCTTAACAACACTTTGGAAAAAGACGCTCTTTTCGGGCTTTTGCTGGCTTTGGAAATTATGGCTGTAACAGGGAAAAACCTTGGCGAATATCTAGATCTCCTATACACCGAATTCGGTCGCCTTTACCCGGAGCGTTCCGGTTTCGATGTTGATAAATCCCTTGTCGGCGCCCCTTTGCTGGAGCGAGTGCAAAAAATCGCGGAGGCTGCAAAGCCAGGTTCTCAAATAGGCATTGGCAGCAAAAACAAAGTGGTTAAGGAGTTGATAACAGTCGATGGCGTTAAAATAATCTTTAACGATGATTCCTGGATGCTTGTGCGCCCAAGCGGCACAGAACCGAAAGTTCGCATTTATGCCGAGTGCCGCGATATTCAAGAAAAAGACGATATGTTTGCTACTGCGAAAAACTTGTTTTTTGGGTAGTTAGAGCCAAAACCCACCTGCGAAGCTGTGTTAAATCCTCGCCATTCGGGTTCTTTTTGGCAAGCATCATGCCGCGCCATAGAATAAAGCTTAATATGGCGGCTTCGTATAAAATAACAAATAAATAAAGCGGCAAAGTGAAAAAGCTAATTTTAAGAACCAACTCGCCTTTTGCGTTCCATCCGCCATTTCCATTTTCCCAATCTGGGCAATAACGACCGCCAGATATTCCCATAATTATCGCATCATAAAAGGGATCATCAAAAGTCCCGTGAACTTCAACGTTTTCAAGCCTTACAGTAAAAAACTTAAAAGCTAAACGCACAATTCTTTTTATTGCCTTCCAAATTCGTGCTTCAACTTTTGGATAAAAAAGCGCCTGAAAAAGCAATTTGCCATAATCCGTGCTTTTTTCCCCTTTCCTTTCCCCATCAACAAAACCCGCCTTCCCAAGCTCCCTTTTCACATCTTCCGTTTCAAAATCCTTGCTGGAATAAAACTGCCAAACATCCCATTTCCAAAATCGCAGCCTCAACGACTGCTCAGTCTTAGAAACAAAAAATGCAACACGAAACTTCATTTTCGCTATTTTGCATACTCGTCTGCTTTATCCTTGACAGTTTTTATCAATTCATTAAATGATTTAGTTTCTAGAATGCTTTTGAACTGGTCTTGATAGTTGCGGGTGGTTGAAAGGTCGTCTATCACTAAGTCCCAAACGCGCCAGGAGTTGCCTTCTTTGTCCATTTTATAAACCATGAGCATATCTTTGCCTTTGCTCCAAGAATGAATGGAAACCCAGACTTCTTCGCCGTTTCTTCTATACCTTGGCTCTTCGTAGATGGTGGAATCTGGCGGGGTGAATTTTGTGGTTTTGAACCTGTGAATGCTTGAATTCTCTATCATTCGCTGAAATTCCCTGGCGAACTCCGCTTTGAGTTCGGGAGATGTTGTATCCAAAGTTCTTCTGGGCAGGCTACGCTCTGCCATTTTGGCAAAGTCAAACAGGCCGCTGCTCAAGTGCTTTATTCTTTCAATCTCCTGCGGGGTGTGGCTCTTTTTTCTGAGCTCCTTTTGCAGTTCAGTATCGTTTTTCTTGAGCAAAGCAACGGGGTCTTGCGTGGCAAAAGCGGCAACACACATAAAAAGCGAGGCAAAAATTATTTTGTTCATAAAAACTCCTATAAAAGGGAATGTAGAAATTTCTATATTAACCCTTATGAACAAAATCAAATTTTTTGCGCTTCTTGCTTTTTCAGCAATGTTTTTCGCCTGCGGCTCTCAAGACGGCTCACCGCCAGAGCTAAAGAATTCTCAGCTTGGGGCTATTTCGCCCTTTGACACCCTAAGAGCAGAGTTCAACTCCGAAATTGTCGATATAGACAAACTGGATAGTTCGAATATAGTCAGTAGGCAAGATGTGGGCATAACATGCTACGGGAGCTGCAGAGAACTGCTCTTTACAGGCGTTAATACCACACCTGGAGGCGCTCGCTACTTTAGCCACACAGCAAGAGATTCCATAGTATTCAAAAAAATAACTAACTCAGACGGCTACACAACAAAAAACGATTTAGTGCTTTACTTTTCAACTATCCCAATATTAGACGATATAGAAAATCATAGCAACAGCTCGGAAGCCCACGCAAAAGATTTGGATCCTTTTTTGACGGAAATAACAGGAAGATCTGTTGAATTCGCTGGAGTTTTAGATCATAAAATAAGCGGAAATATTTTCAATATGGAAGATTATTACAAACTCAGTTTACGAATGAGCGACGTTATTAAAATAACAGCAAAAGCCAGAGATACGCTTAACGTTACGCTAACGGAACCAGGCAGAAACAGTGTTAACCAAACTTTCGGCGTAAAAAAAGGCGGCTCTGAGGAACGCAGCTATACTATTGGTAGCGGACATCTCGATATTGATAGCGGAGATCCTTCAAATAAACTGGTTGATTTTATTATAAAAGTTTCTGATGATAATCCATCGGCCCCACCAAATCCCTACACATTGTTAATTTCAGTGTCGAGGCCCTAACTCAAAACAAAGGAGGATACATGCAGCAACAAGGTATAATAGAAGTTCTTTCTCAGTTTTATTCAGTTCATTACAATTTTGGCATAATAGCAGCTTTTATACTGCTCCTTGCAGCGTTTTTAGGCGTCAAAAAGGAAAATACAAAGGGTGTAATTGTTCTGCTCTGTGTTTTTGTTGTATATAATCTTGTTATATACAACAAAGCAAGAAAAGATCCAGAGTGGTACCAAAAGAAAGAAGCCGAAGTCAAATCTTTTGACCCCGTAAAAAAGCTATGGGAAGAGAAGCCAGCCGATGACGATCTCGACAAACGCAGCAAACGCTAGTGAGTTTATTCCATTTTTAGCAAAATGCGGAGCCTTGAAGTTCGGCAGCTTTGTAACAAAAAGCGGCCGTGTTAGCCCTTATTTTGTGAATATGGGAACTGTTTGCTCCGGCTATGGGCTATCGCTTCTAGCCAATTGCTATGCAGAAATTTTCCAAAAACACTTTGCCGGCAAAGCAAGCAATCTCTTTGGCCCCGCATACAAAGGCATTCCGCTCTGCGCCGCTACCGCCGCCGCTTTGCACAGCAAACACAGCGCAGACGTCAGCTTCACCTACAACCGCAAAGAAGCAAAAGACCACGGCGAAGGCGGTGTTCTGGTTGGCGATACCTATCAGGAAAAACGGCAAGTTGTGATAATAGAAGATGTCATCACAGCAGGTACCTCCATAGAAGAAACAATGAAAATAATGTCCAATAACCCAAATGCAAAGGTCATTGGCTTAATCGTTGCAATAGATAGAAAAGAAAAACTGGGAGACGGCAAAAGCGCATTGCAACAAGTCCGAGAAAAATACAACATAGAAACCCACTCAATAGCCACCATAGAAGACATCCTAAAATTCGCCCCAAAAGAACATAAAGAAAGCATAGAAAACTACCGCAAAGAATGGGGAACAACATGAAAAACTCTCAACTGCTCATCGCTTTTGCATTCCTTCTAATATCCTGTTCTCAAAATTTTACCAACACTCATAAAATGTATAAAGGGGCTCCCGCTAAGAATGAAAGCATTGGCTTTGTTAAACTCGGCGAAGCCTTTATGCTTACGAGAGCGAATTGGTTTGCAGAAAAACTGTCTTTAAACGAAGATTCTATTTACAAAGATTTAGAAAACATTAGCGATTCAATAATTTACAGCGAACTATCAAAACAATGGAGTCTTTCCGCAGTGCCAGCAAATAAAAGAGAAAGTTTTTCCAGAGAAACATTAAAAATGGATAAAACCATTTTCATAAAAACAAGGCTCCCCGAACAAGGCATAGAAGTTGCAAATGAAAATGGAGTTGTACCTAACTATCTTTTTATAATTCACGAATACACCGTGGGCACTGATTTCGAAGCGGAAAGCTTTTACGACTACACAAAAGCAAATCTCGAAATGACTCAAAGCAAAAAAGTCAAAAATCTATCCATAATAGCAACTTGGACTCTTTGGGACAATAAAAAACAAATACCATTAAAAAGCGGCATAGCAAGCTCACAAACCCCAATAAAAAACGATTCTATAGATATGAATTTATTTATCAAAGCAACAAAAACGGTAATTGAACAATGTCTAAAAAAATTATATTTATCGCTTTCTTAGCCCTCAACTGTTACGCCGCTTCTCCTACCGTTTGGAAAGACGGAGAATTTTTGCTTTGGAATTACGGCAATGCTTATGTTGCACCTGCAGATTTTTGTTTTGCGCTTCGCTATGTAAACGAAAGGATAGGAAACCCAAATTGCTACAACGCAGGCGACTGGGAGCGTGATACAACGGTTGCTCTTTATGCAAAGTGGCTGAATGCAAATTTAAACAAAAACCTTAAACCCGAAGATCTACGCCCTCGCAACCAGCACGTTATAGAAAAAATGCGTTCTTTGAAAGATAAAAATTTATTATATTCAACAATTCGCAATGACTCCGTTTGGTTTTTGCTATTTGATGAAGCTACCATTGACCCCGCTAAAATACTCGTTTTTCCCATAAAAGAAGATTCTACAAAAACAGTAAGAAAAATAGCTTCCAAATGGTTTGGCGGCTCTCCGCAAAGGCGGCTCTCCGATGAAGAACGGGCTAGAAAAGCAAGAGAGCCAGATGCCTACTATGCCGCACAACCAAAGCACGATTTTTGGTTTGGTTTGGCAACAGGCTGGAGCCGCGCTAAAATACCCTTAACGCCAAATTCCTGGTACAAAAGAACGCTTGATTCAAGAGTCAAAAATTACCAAAGCGCTAGAGATTCCGCAAGTGCGAGTATATGGAATTACTTGGAAGATTCCTCGCCTATTCACAGCGTTTATATTGGCGGTGCTTTATACAATTTTATAGGGCTTGAACTTGAACTTCGCCGCTCTGAGCACAAGGTAAAAATTGATGAAGAAAATGAAATTTACAATGGGCTTGAGCGTTGGAATTTTAGCCGATATGAACTTATGCTAGCTTTGGAATTTATGGTAGCCTTTATACCGCACAAATCTATTGAAATAAAGCCTTATGCTTCAGCAAGCATTGTATATAGTTTTTTATTAGAAGATATGTCATTATTAAGTGCTTGTGATTACGATTGCCAATATCGTTTTAAACCTGAGATATATTATAGAGGCGTTGCATTTACGCTTGGGCTAAGAACCGCCTTCTTTGAAAACTATGCCATTAATTTACGCACAGGTATAATCAACCGAGGCACCAACAAGCAAGAGGCCATTGGCCGCTCCACTATAGATGGCTTTGTGTCGGCGGGGTTGGAGTATCATATAAGGTGGATTGATTAGGATTTCCCCAAAATGAACTTGCAACTCGCTTGGCTGGAAAACAATCACGTTTTCGATAAAGATGCGGCTACGCCGCCTCGCAAGAATGTTCATGTAAAAAAGGCAAAGAAGAAAAAACGAAGCGTTGTGCAAAAAGAAATTGCCGCTGACTCCGAAGTTGATTTGCACGAGCTTGGAGTGGAAGAAGCCTTGTGCAAAGTAGAGCTGGAATTGGAACTTGCCAAAAAGAACAGTTGGGAACGCATTCGCATTGTTCACGGCATTGGCGAAAAATCCGGCGGTGCCATACGCAAAATACTGGAACAGAAATTCCGCTCCGAGTGGAGCAACAGGGTTAGCGAATACCGCCGCGAAAGGAACAACAGAGGTTCCAGCCTGGCAGTGCTAGCTCAGTAAATGCCGTCATCGTCGATCGCGTTTACTATATTATCCCTAAGTTAACCCCCAACAGGAGGTACCGTATGAGCACACTTGTTCACGGCAATGTACGCACGCTTTTATGTGTAGCTACAGTAATGGTTTTGTCAATGTTTCTTTTAGCTGGTTGCAGCGGAAATAGCGGTTCGGGCGAAATAGACGATCCAAACACAAATTTAACGGGGGACAACGACTCGTCTTCTTCCTCCACAGGAAGTTCACCTTCTTCTTCCACAGGAAGTTTGTCTTCATCTTCAGTTGAGGATTTGTCATCATCTTCCATAGGCAGCTCGTCTTCTGCCACAGGAGGCTCGTCTTCTACCACAGGCAGCTCATCTTCTACCACAGGAGGCTCGTCCTCTGCTACGCATAGCAGCTCGTCTGCAATGGCTCAAGCCAACTTTACGGAAACCGTAGGCAATGCGTCTTTTGAGATGATATACGTGCCTGGTGGCACATTTACTATCGGGTGTACAAGCAGTAGTGGCTGTCCGGCTGATGCAGCTCCCGTATCGGGCGTGAGTGTCAGCAACTATTTTATTGCGAGAACTACGGTGACAAGAGGTCTGTGGAATGCTGTGATGGGAACAACTGGCGGCTCCGCTAACAGTGTTTACACTAACATGGATTGGTACGATGCCATGGAATTCGCTTGCAAGTTAAGCGAGGTGACAGGCAAGAATTATCGTATGGCGACTGAGGCGGAGTGGGAATATGCAGCAAAAAATCATGCTGGCAGTTTGGCAGGGATAACCAGTAACGCCACCGAAGAATGGGCGTATAATTCTTGGAGCGGTACACATTCGGGCGGGGTTGATCCTGTAGGTCCAGGCAGCGGACAGCATACGCAGAAAACGCGGCGCAATGCACGTGGAACTGGAACCGCAACCGATGCTAACATAACAGGGCGCCTTATCCGTTCAATAGAAGGCTATGGTCCTGCATTGCGCTTGGTCCTCTCGGCAGGCACGAACTTCCCGCTAAATTATGTTTCGCCGTGCGATCTCCGTGCTCCAGAGATGGGTGCCGAGCCGGTGAATTCTTACCGCGATCCGCGATGGATCACAGGCAGCGGTTCCAGGTGGATAGCAGATTCGGAAACGATAGCGATAGGCAGTTTTGAACTCAGGGCTTGGGAGGATGGCACGGCAGTGATGACTACGCGGGGGTGGAATGGTCAGCTTACCAATACCAATGGCCAATGGTTTACTTCAAACAACATTGCCTTTGTGTTTGTTCCGAGTTCAGGTGCTATTAGAGCATTCCCGTATATCTTTCTTGATGAAACAAAAGGATCGCTTATTTCCGGTCAGAGTTTTACGAACGGCGGTTTCATTGGAAGGATAGTAAAAGAGACAGCGAGCAATTTGGACAAACCTACTGTATCCAACTTAAGGAGCGGTGCAGACTTAGCCGCAGCGGCAGGGAATGACTACAGGATGGTCGATATGGTCAACATACCAACGTCGGCTAGACAACAGGATCCGCGGTTGATCGATGAGACTAACGAAGGATGGTTCCAAGACAACCGTAGTGCTGGCGGCGTACACCACTACAGAAAAGACATAGATGCCGATGAATTCCGGTTTACCGTTAATCAGGACTCAAGGATTATGCTTGCCAACGGCAATTGGTTTACAGTCAATAATATGTTCTTGCGTGTAACGCATTCAACTGGATATACAGTCGATTATCTGTACACTGTGACACCAGATGGAGTTCTCTATCACAACTCGTTCATGGCGTATGAGCGTGGTGACTTTAGGATGTTCCGGAAAACGGCCAATGGCAGCGATGTCTTCAATTTTACCTGTGGCAATGCCTGCAGCGGCGAAATCCCAAAGGGTGAAGGTGCTTCAATGTATGCTAGAGTGGCAAACGGTCACTCTACATTTGTGCCGGCACCTTGCCCAACGGGTGGTTGCAGGTAATGCCTCATACGCTTTTTATAGTGAGTACGCCCATAGGCAATTTGGAAGATATTACTTTTAGAGCGGTGCGTACTTTAAAAGAAGTTTCCCTTGTTCTTGCGGAAGACACAAGGCATAGCCGTATTTTGCTGGAACGCTATGAAATTTCAACAAGAATGGAGAGCTATCACGATTTTAACAAAAAGGCAGCAACGCCAAAATATATTGAGTATTTAAAAAACACAGGCGATATAGCCCTTATATGCGATGCAGGAACGCCTGGCATAGCAGACCCTGCATTTAATTTGGTTAAAGCTGCTAAGCAAGAGCAAATTCCTGTGCGAGCAGTGCCGGGCGCCAATGCCCTGTTAACCGCTTTGGTCGCAAGTGGTTTTGCAACAGATAGATTTCGCTTTGAAAACTTCTCTCCGAAGAAAAGCGCCCAAAGACTGCATCTTTTGCAAAAATTAAAAAACGATGGCAATAGCACCCTTATTTTTTACGCAAGCCCTCATAATTTGGTAAAATTCCTTGGAGAAATAAAAGAAGTTTACGGTGAAGTTCAAGTTGCGTTAATGCGTGAATTAACAAAAAAATTCGAAGAACACTTAACAGGCACCCCAAGCGAGCTTTTGGAACGCTACAAAAACTCAAACCCAAAAGGCGAGTTTGTGCTGTTAATTGATAAAATGGAGAGTTGAGAATTGAGAGTAAAGAGTTATCGTTTTTTATTCTGCTTAATCCTGGTAATCGGGGGTGTCGGGGTTCAGACAATAATTTCGTGTGCCTCGGTTGCTCCTCCTTCTGGCGGGCCTGAAGATACCTTTGCACCTAGGGTTAGCGGGACTACGCTTGCGCCGAATTCTGTGAATCAAAGCACTAATTTGGATTTGACTTTGCAATTTGATAAATGGATAGCTCAAAAGCCGCCGAGCGGTGTGGTGGCTATTTCACCGCCTATTTCGGGAAGGTTGCGGGTTAGGGCCAAGGGCGACAAGCTCCATATTCATTCCACTGAGTCGCTGGATTCCAATACAACTTATACGCTAACGCTTACAAATGCGTTAAGAGATTTGCGAGGCAATTCGCTTGAAAAACCATTTCAGATTTTATTTTCAACCGGTAGCTATCTAGATAGCTTGAAAGCAGATTTTTCTGTATTGCTTCACGATTCTTTAATTAGGAAAAAAAAGTTTCCCGTTGTGGCGTTTTATCCTGTTGGTTCATCTCGAATGAATAAAAAATATTTGGCAAGATTTAGAGATTCCACGCTTACTGCAGAAACAGATACAATGCCGAATATTACAAGAGAAATTCCTCAATACATAGCTCAAACCGATAGCTTTGGGAACGGAACTTTAATGGGCATGCAAGCGGGGCTTTATTTAGCTGTGGCGTTTTTAGATGAAAACAATAACCAAAGACTTGATGTGCAAAATGAAATTGCGGGTGTTGCGGCTTTTCCTTTTGAATTAACTGAAGAAAAGAAAAGCTTGCGTTTTTCCCTTGGCGATTTGGATACATCTTCTGTTAGCCTGGAAACAGTTTCGCAAAGAGGCAATAGGGGAGTTGAGTTTTCCTTTTC
>JAITFT010000217.1 GCA_031281155.1 Candidatus Fibrimonadaceae bacterium | reverse complement strand
TAAATAGCCTCTTTGGGCAGCGGCATTAACGTTGGTTCCGGCAACTAGGCCGGCTGGCAAGGTGCAGGTAATTGTTATTGCGCTGCTTGAGCTTGGAGTTACCGAGCTACTGCTTGGCGTTGCAGAACTGCTGCTTGGTGTTGCAGAGCTACTGCTGCTCGCTGGACCTGGCACCCACGGGATCGGAGTATAATTCCACCTGCTTTGAGTTGCCGGCTGAAGCTCTCTCATCCAACTCCAATAGTAGCGAACTTGCCACTGATCGTATTGGTTGAGCGTAGGATTTCCTGATACATTGGTATTATAAGTAAAGTGCATAATTGTTCTGCTGCTGTTTCCATAACCCGGCGGATTACGAGGCAGGCCCTGATCTCGGCAGTTTCCTGTTGCGGAACCGTACCAGTCGTAAAAGCCGAAGCCGTGCCCAATTTCGTGCAACATAACACCATTGATTGTGCCGTTGTTGGCGTGATTAATTGCTGCGTTTGTTCCTGAGCCTCCGGTTCCAGGTCCGCACTGCCCCCAGCGGAAACCCCAGTCGCCGCCTTCAGCTGTACCGCAGGCACCTACTTGGCCATCGGCCTTTCTTTTGGTAAGCCATAAATAATGATCGTAACGACCGTGAATTCCTCCTTCGGAAGCAGGCCAGTTGTATAGATGCGGCCCGCCTGCGGTATTATTAATAGCGGTGAGATTAAGGAATCTTGACCTTGCTCGCGGCGCAGAAGCCATATCGCCGGTGGTGTACCCGCTGTTTGGCCCTAAGTGGTCGGAGTTGACCCATATTGTTTCGTTCGGTTGCCTGTCGAGTATGAGATCTGCTCTTCGAACAGCATAACCTACAACATTAACGGGGATTTCCCCAAAAGGCCAGTCTGCATATCCCATAAGAGGACGGAGCCATTCATTAATTCCATCGTAAAGCATAGCTGCAATGCGCCGGCGCTCCTGAAGCGTTATCGGATCGTCGGATTCCCATCTTACAGCCCAATTGAAAGTACCGTTGCCAGCAAAAATCTGATGGAATATGAGGTTTGCCGTGTTAGTTCGCATTACAGTCTCGCATGCGTTGCGAACGTTCTTAACCCAATCAAAGTGCTCTCTTTCCATTGCCGGCATATCGCTTAAAGTTCGAGCCGTTCTAGGTGTCCATCTTGCATAAATAGTTGTGTTTGCAGTGAACTGTGTGCCGTTAGCACCCGATAACACTCTTGCGCCGCCGGTGGCCGCAGATGTTGTGAACCACCCCCTGAAATCGAAGCCAGCCCTAGTTGGAGAGGGCAGAGGCCGAGGGGCGTTTTGCAGCGCGTTTGCAGCCCCAGCGGTTAGGTTGCCTTGAGCATCTGTTTGCACAATCATATTTGCAGGTGCTCCAGTATAGTTTTGGTCGAGGGTTATTGTACGCACTTGCGCTGAAAGCGTAGCTGCCAACACTAGCATAGCCATAATGACCATCGCTAATGTTCTCGTTTTATGGTCATTCATGGGATACTCCTGTTTTAGGGGTTGTTCTATAGGATAATATAGAAAACGCAAAACGCCATGATACGCTTAAATATTTTTCTATATTACCCCAAAAGGACTGGGGGCGGTACTTATTATATGATTTAACCATAGAGGTTTCTATGCGCAGTTTTGTATTGTGCTTCACAGTCATGTATTCCGCTCTCTTCGCCGCAGGCGACAGGGCATCGCTTAGCATATTCACAAACCCGGAGGGCACCGTGTTTTTGGATGGCAGCCCCGAAAGTGGAGGCAGTACTCCCTACGAGAACCCTGCCATGCTTAGGGGCGAGCATTCCGTTATGCTGCTTCCGCCAAGCGAAAGCTTTGTGCCGGCGTATTACGACTTTGTTCTGCAACCAGGCAAACGCTACGAAATAAACCACGAGTTTCTGCGAAGAAACCAAGCCTTTGAGGCATATACATTGTCGCCATCGACCTTCCATATAGAGCTCAATTCAGGCTTTTCGCATTTTCACAGCTTTGACTCAAGCTCCGTATCAAGGGTTCCCTTCGATTTCCGCCTTGGCTTGCCCTGGGGCTTGGGGGCGAGACTCAAATTTCCTGTGCAGGAGCGAGAGATAAACGAATTTATTCTTGGTGCGCAATACAACTTTTTCCCACTGCAAGCAGGCATAGCCGTTGACTGGCGCAGCCCGAGAGGTTCGGGCTTTTCCGCAATTCGCACAGCAATTTTCGCAGAGCAAAACGCATGGGGGTTGAACTTGCTGGAAAACTTGGTTTATGAATTTTCATGGCAAGACAAAGTTGAAATTTATTTGCGGGCAGGCTTGCCTGTTAAGCATATATTTTTGCCGTATATTGGGCTAAGAGAGAAAATTGACTTGCCGCTAAAGAGCCATTTATTTTCGGTAGAGCCGGGCGCTTTGCTGCAAGCGGGCAACCGAATTTCCTTGGAAATTGCGGTGCCGCTTGCCTTTGTGGGCAAAAACGCAAACAAAGGCTTTGGGTTTTATTTTGGCATTCACGCAGATTTTGGCTTTGGAGAAAAAACCAAAAAGCCTAATAGAGCGGCAAATATTATTTGGGATGTTAACGAAGTAAGCAATAAAGAATACAGAAAATTTTGCGAAGAAACGGGCTGCGAAATTCCTGCCCTAGCAAGGCTACGAGAATACGAAGACTACCCCGTTTTATCCGTTAGCTTAAAAGATGCCATTGCCTATTCCAGGTGGGTTGGGAAACGATTGCCTACGGCAGAAGAATGGAAAGCGCTTGCGGCATCTTATTCGAGTTTTGAGGAATTTTGCGAAACGCCAAAGCTAAAAAAAGTTTACGAAGGCAAAATTGTAAACGGAGTTAGAAACTTTGCCGGCAACACCGCTATATGGCTTCACCCCGGAACCACAAACTCAAACCTCGCCAGCTTCGCCGGCAGCTCCTACGGCGACCCTCCAGAGGCCTGCAAAAGAAAATCCAATTTAACAGATATATCTTTGCCAGGCGGAAGCAAGTTTATTGGCATAAGGCTGGTGAGGGATTTTCTACATTCCAAGCCATAGGTATGAATGCCATGCAAAATATGTGGATAAATATGTACGAAATTAATTCCGAACTTAGGAAGAGTATTCTTTGCATTCCTCCGTACAGGCACTGCATTACAAAGAAGTTTATCGGAAAAATTTACAGGAAAATGGAAAAAAAGAAATCCTTTGCCGGTGATATCGCTCGCATTATTATTTCCCCGCAGCAACGTGCGTATCAAATGGAGTTTCGTTATAAAAAAGCAAAAATATTTGAACCTTATATACCAGTTTTGGAATATGGAACTTTTTCTTCTATAGTAACAGACTGGGTGTGCGCATATTTAACTCTATTGCCTGTTGTTGAAGCAAGCCTTAGAAAATGGATGACCTTGGAAGCAAATTTGTCTTTGAAAAGCCTTCATAAATTCTATTATACTTTCGGCAAATATTCTCAAAAAAGCATTGGGCCTTACAATGATGAAAGAACACATATAACAAGCGAATATATTAGATATTTAAAGCATGGTTTTAGAATGTTGTATATGAGTTTCGATGAATATAATAAAAAGAATTTCAAGGAAACTTTTAA
>JAITFT010000063.1 GCA_031281155.1 Candidatus Fibrimonadaceae bacterium | reverse complement strand
GGCGATGTTTGGAGCAGCAATGCAGGAGGTGTTAGAGGAAATGCTGCACAGGGTGCAATGGTTCGCTTTAATTACGGCAGAAATCAATTAGATAGTAATTGCCCAAGCAAACCTGATGCTATTTTGGCTTTCAGAGATGCCGTTGCTTCTACCACAGCAAATGATTATGAAACTACTTCAACTCCGATAGGCTATTTCCGCAGCCCCATTCCCGCAGCAGCAAATGTCCTTCCTATCTTTCCTGCAACAGGAGTGGCAGGAAACAGGCCGGCAGGAGCAGAAAGCGTAAAAGAATACTGTAATACCATCTGGCGACCTGCTGAAAGCGGCGATTGCGCTAATGCTGGAAAATTCGTAATAGATGATCCCATAGCCTCTTCTTTAGATATAATAAAAAATTTCTTAATAGATGTGTCAGAAGATGATGATACACATTTTGATGGTTTTAAATGCTTAAACAATGTCACAAATTCTTTTGGGTCCAACGGCAATATTGTTGCTGGCGGAAGTACTAAAAATATTTACGATTTGCTTGACGGCTGCTATAAAGCGTTAGAAAATCAATCCTCAAAGCTTTACAATGGATATTATGTTGTAAGGCTTCATCAACAACAAGATTATGACCCAAGAGATAAAGTATTGGACGGAAAATATATTTTTATTTACAACCAAGCCCAAGGCACTTTGCAGCTGCCGCCTACCAGAAACAATGCCAGAGCAATGGTATTTTTAGAGAATGGCGTAACCAACGAATTTAAACTTCCCACATGCGTATCTGGCAATCCTGATGGAGGCAATTACAAATACAATTATTTCATATATTCTCTAAAAGATATTAACAGAGTAGTTATTGGCAGTCCTACCTGCCCTCTTGAGGGGAATTTCTATTTTCCCACAAACAGTTGCGCAGGCATAAAGAATGTAATCGGTAACTTCCGTGTTCAAGAAAATAAAGCGCTTGTTGATGATCTTATGGGAGCAGGCATTTTGTGCAGGCGCAGCAACAGAAACACCAATCCGTACTGCACTCAGACAGAAAGGGACGACACAATGAATCCCCCTCAAGACCCCAACAATCCGCAGACTGTCACAGAGCCTCCTATCGATGACTCCCACTGGATCCCTCTAACCAGCCGTCTCTCGGTAAAGCTTGAAAACAAGGAAATAAGCAGAGAAGGAGCAGTGGGCGATCCTATTGATCTTGAACCTTCAATACTCGTAATGCCACGCGTAGTACGCATAGCATCGGGTCAGGTCGCCAATACTGCTGGCCTGCACCCTAACTACTTTACTTTTATGCGCCTGAACGGCGCAACAGCAGGGCTGCCAAGCACAAATGCAATTAGCTGCACTCCAGGTTTCAACTCCAATTCCGGAGGCCGTTATACATGCCACTTTCCTGGCAGATCGGATGTATCTAATTTCTACGTAATTATTGACGGAGATAACTCGGGAACAACCGGCAACAGTAGCAGCAGTAGTGGCGATGCAGTAACGGATGCAAAGGCGGCAGCAGATGCGGCGCAGAGGGCGGCAGAGGCGGCAAAGAAGTCAGCGGACGATGCACAGAAAGTAGCAGATGATGCGCAGAAAGCGGCAGATGATGCGACTGCAGCTGCGGAGATGGCAGATGCGGATAAAAGAGATGCTGCAGATGCGGCAGCGAAAGCAGCGAAGGATGCGGCGGATGCGGCAGCAGCAGCGGCGAAAGATGCGGCAGACGCAGCAAAAGATGCGGCAGACGCAGCAACGAGAGCCGAGAATGCGGGAACAACAAGCGAAGCGGAGAGAGCGAGGGATGAAGCGATAACCGCAAAGAACGATGCGGAGACTGAAGCAAAGATAGCTGATAATAAAAAGAAAGAAGCGGATGCTGCAGCAGAGATTGCAGAAAGAGAAGCGGAAGAAGCGAAGAGGATAGTGACTTCGTTGACTTGCAACATAGGAACCCAAGCAGTAGCGGTGGGCAGTGCCGTAGCTATAAATTTAAATTCCAGTACCTTTACTTGCAGCAATGGAGCAACCGCTACAAGTCAAACGTTCAATACTAATGCGAGCACTGCGGGAACTTTCAACAATGTTCGAGTATCAGCAAATTGCGGCGGTATAGAAGTATCAGCAGATTGCAACGGTACATTAACGGTAGTAGCTTTAGCTTGTGCTTCACTTACGCAGCATGCTAAACCAGGCACAGTGCTTATCTCGCCGCCTGCTTTAACATGCAACAGCAGCGGCGGTACTGTAAATGCCACAACAGCTACGCCAACTTGGTCAGGTCGCCCCAATAATTCTTGGACAATACCTGCTAATGCTACGCCAGGCACAACTTATAGCATAAGCGCAACAGGGGTTGCTTGCAATGGCGTAAGCGGTTTAACAGCAGATTGCGGAACCGTGACGGTAGCCGGCATAACTTGTTCCGGCACTCCAGCTACTGTTATGCCCGGCGCTTCTATTTCCGCGCCTACCTTGAGCTGCAATAACGGCGCAAGCCCAGCCAGCGTGAGTTATAATACAGGCACTGGAGCTTTAACTTCGTTCCCAGCCACGGCTTCGCAAACAGGCACACATAGCATATCCGGCGTTGCGAATTGCGGCTCTGTAGCAACTTTGCAAGACATTCCGTTTAGCTGCCCTGCCATAACAGTGCAAACTCAGCCTTCGTGCGATTTCGATCCAAGCTGGTGCCCAGGCGTTGCGTGGGATGATATAAAGTGGGGACAAAACATAGGAAATGGAACCGGCCATGGTGCTGGAGCTTGTTTTCCAAGAACACATGCAAATCAAGGCCCGAGTTGCAATTCAAGTAGGTGCACTATAAATAGAAGCTCAACTACAGGCAACTTGGGCGGCATTTGGTTTGTTTATTTGCCAACAAACACTACTGATCAAAATCATTATGGCCCTCAAAATATAGGAAGTAATGTTGCCAAACCAACAGCCTGTGTAGGTCCCGGCGGCAGTACCACTCCATCTTCAAGTAGCAGCGCAACACCAAGCAGCAGTTCGGTAGCACCGAGTTCGAGCAGTGCTGGCGGTGGTGGTGGGACCCCATGCGATTTCGATCCAAGCTGGTGCCCGGGTGTAGCTTGGGATGATATAAAGTGGGGACAAAGCATAGGAAATGGAACCGGCCATGGCGCAGGTGCTTGTTTTCCAAGAACGCATCAAAATCAAGGCCCGAGTTGCAATTCAAGTAGGTGCACTATAAATAGAAGTGCAACGGGAGGCAATTTGAACGGTATTTGGTTTGTTTATTTACCAACAAACACTACTGATCAAAATCATTATGGCCCTCAAAATGTGGGAAATAATGTTGCCAAACCAACAAGCTGTACGGGACCCTAATTGTAAATGAACTCTCCTCGCAGCAGAGACTGCGAGGTATCAGGTACATGGCAAACGCATCTTAATTTTCAATAGTCATAGCGAACCGCATGCTGGGTATACAGCACGCTGTATAGAGTAGTGACATGGTTTACAAAGTGGGAAGTGACATCCTTTACACTTTTTTGTTTAATTTAGTTAATTTTTGCGTGTAGGGCCAAGGGGCTCGCCTAGGAGGGCTTTCGTTGCCCCATAAAAACAGCAGCTAAACTGGTAAAGGCAATAACCGCAGGAACTATTGATATTAAAGGTTGCTTAAATAAAATGCTAAATCCGAATATAGCAAGCGAAACTAAAGCTATAATGAAAGCAAAAATTTGTCCCTTGCGACTTAAACTAACAGATTCCTCTAATAGTTTATTCTCATTCTTTCTTCTATGTTCTGCTTCTTTTTCTGCCAATGCAAGTATTCTGCCAGCAGCACCAGGCAAGACTTGTTCATAGCCAGAAAATTCTGTAGCCGTAGGTAAAGGCCCATAGTAAGCTATGGACTGAATGGTTATATCTTTTGATTCACTTTCCATTTAGCAATACCTTTTCCGATGTCTTTTCCTACTTTCTCCCAGTCGCTTTTTAGGGCCAAATAATCCCGTTCAAAGCCGCGAGAAAAATCAGGAACATTAACAGAGTTACCCCACATATCAAATGCTGAAGCATAGCCAGAAAGAAAATTTTTCAATTTATCCATGCTTCTGAATATACAAAATTCCTAAGCTACTATGCAAGGCTCGCCTTTGCCCGGCCCTAGCCATTCGCTCTGCGCCAGCAACGGCGCTCTGCCGTGATCGCTAAGCCTTCAGCAGTTGTTCTGCTTCGGCAACCGTGTGCCCCTGTTTGAGGTATTCAAGCACTTTTGCAATGCCACGGGCTTCGCCCCGAGCCTCGCCCTGCTCCTCGGCGTAAGCCAGCTGAGCGAAACGGTCATTCTTGCCCATGAAACGAGACAAATACTGATCATATTCCATAGGAGTAAAGTTAGAAATAATACCGACTGAAAAGTAGAGCTGCACGAAAAAACGTTGTTTTTTGCGTTAAATTCGCCGTTTTTCGAGCTTTCCTTACTTCCTTCCATAAATTTAAAATCAATTTCACGACACTTACGCGACACTGAAAAGCCTCCTATTCTATAAATTCTTTATCGGTAATTTAGTAAACAGAAGCTTGAGCCTGCTCATCAAGCTCAAAAAATCTAATAAACACAAAATTCAACCAAAACCTTGATAAATTTGATTTTATTTTCTATATTTGCAGTAAACTTTCAAAAACGGAGGCTAAAATGATATTAGAAGTACGCTTGAGCAATTTTTTCTCTATAAAAGAAGAAATTGTTTTGGATATGAGAGCTAGTGATAGCAACTCCAAGAAAAATCTGGATTTGCTTGATAATACGTTTAAATGCAATGATGAACGAATCCTTAAATCAGCCGTTATTTACGGAGCTAATGCATCTGGTAAAAGCAATATTATAAAAGCAATCCGTTTTTGCCGCTCAATGGTATTGTCCTCTCACCTAAACAATGAAAACACCGTATTTGACTTTTCACCATTCAAATTTGATGAATACAATAAAAAAGAAAGTTATTTTCTCGTAAAATTCATTATAAATGATATAGAATATGAATATTCCTTTTCGCTCACAAATACAGAAATTGTTAGGGAAGAGTTGTACTACTATCCAAACGGAAGGCGTGCCAAAATTTTTGCTAGAAACAAAAAAAATGGAAAAGAGAAAAATAAAATATACAGCTTTTCCTCCGCAATACACAAGCCTATGGATGTAGCAGAAAATACTTCCCGCAAAACGCTTTATATCTCACGTGCTAGTCAACTGGACAGAGAAATCCCCAAAATGATATTTAGCTTTTTCAGCAATTCTTTCATTCTTGATTACCCAACTCTAAACGATAAAGAAATAGAAAATCTCTACAATCAAAATCGAGAACATTTGCTCAAAGCGCTTAATATGGCAGATAGCGATATTGTTGATATAAGCTTGAAAGAGGGATTGTTTTTTAAAACTTTTCACAAAGCAAATAAAGATGTTCAATTTGATTTGATGTCCGAAGAATCCAAGGGAACGCAAGTACTTTTTTCTTTGATGTTGGTAGTAATAGACATTGTGAAAAACAATAAAGTTCTATTGATAGACGAAATTGAAACGAGTTTGCATAGCAAGATTGTTGAATATATAGTTGAACTGTTTCACGTAAGCAGTTCGGCACAAATCATTTTCACTACCCATAACACCAGCTTGCTAAATTTGAATAAATTGCGCAAAGACCAGATTTATTTTGTGAATAAAAAAGAAGATGGTTCAAGCGATTTGTATTCATTGTTTGATTACAAAGATTTCAGAGACAACATGAATGTGGAGAAAGCGTATTTGCAAGGCAGGTTTGATGCGATTCCGTATATAGATAGCTCCTTGGAAAATCTTAGGAGCATAGTAAAATGAAAGCAAAACGGATTTCAAAGAACAAGAAAATAAGGCCTACCTTTTTTATTTTTTGCGAAGGAGAAACAGAAGAAGCGTATATAAATTATTTGCGTTCCCAATACAGGCTTCCGATTGAAATTAAAGTTAGGAAGAAGGGTGGCGATATAAATGAAAGGTATATAAGCAACTTTAAGAGCAACCACACGAAGCATAAAAAAGACGAAACGTTTTTGATTTATGACTCTGACGTACCAGAAATTGTTAAAAAATTGAAACAGATTAGAAATGCAGAATTGTTGTTGTCAAATCCTTGTTTTGAGATTTGGTATTTGCTTCATTTTCAGGCGCAGACTGCTGAATTGACAAGTGCCCAGTGTATTTTAGAGCTTGAAAAGCACGTGCATGACTATAAAAAAGGGGTATTGAATGTTTCGTTGAAGGAGGTTTTGTCTTTGAATAAAGATGAGGCGATTAAAAGAGCTGAGGGTTTAGAGGTTGGTAAGAATCCTTCTACGGCTATATATGCTTTGATAAAAAGGTTGGATGCGGTGAAATAATGGAGCTTGTCTAGTCTGAAAGCCAGTTCTAATCAGCCTTTAGCCCAATGCCACTAAATCAATTCCAAGAACGGCATGGATCTTCGTACATATACCGCAACGCTTCTTTAACTGGGGCAGGTTCGCATTCATTGCCATATGTCGAACCATGATTAGCGAAGCGCACTGCTCTCCTAGGCGCCATAATCCTTGCGGTTTGCTTTTATCATGGCATTTCTGCGTTTCACCATCGCTGCCTTTCTTTTGCGCTGCGCCAATACTTCTTTGTATTGCTCCATAACTACTTTTTTGCGGCTCTTCGCTTCTGCTTTTAAGTGTTTTGCTATCGATGCCTTTTCTCGCTTTTCCCTCGCCGCCTTTTCTCGCTTTGCAGCAGCTGCCATTTTTTTGCGTTGCTTCATCATCGCCTCTTTGCGCTTCTTAGCCTCTGCCTTTTTACGCTTCGCCTCCTGCTCTTTTGCGTACTTTATGCGCGCTTTTTTCATTTGTTGCCCATAATCTTCATTGGGTTTGATTTTCATATTGACCTCCTTTTTTTGTCAATGTTTATGTGAATTACACTCTTGCTAGCAACAACAGCGTGTTTAAATCCCCATTCTCTAATCGCCTCAATTTTTCCTGGATTCACTCTTGAAACGGAAGTTGCTTCCTTGAATAATTTCAAAATAGCTTCTTCGGATATATCCGTGTTTTCATAAGCAAGTTTCTTACGCCCCAGCTGGCTCAATGTCCCTTCTATGTCAGAAGCAGCAAAACCTTCTGTTGCCACAACAGCTTTCTTCGCAAAATTTTCAGATAAATCCGTTCTCAAATATTTCTTTAAGTACATTTTTAGAATCTCTTTACGCTCCGCTTCATTTGGCAAATCAACAAAGAATATCTCGTCAAAACGTCCTTTGCGGAGCAATTCGGGAGGCAGCTTCTGAACATCATTTGAAGTAGCCACAACAAATACATTCGACTTGCTCTCTTGCAAATAAGTCAAAAACATACCCAGCAGTTTTCTTGTGTATGGGTCATTGTCTGAAACAGACAGCCCTTTTTCTATTTCGTCTATCCACAGCAAGCATGGAGAGCGGGTGTCCGCAAAATCAAATGCCGCTTTCAGCTGCCTTTCGCTTTCCCCAATCCACATATTTTGGACTGTTGCAAAATCCAGCCTGTAAAGCGGCCACTCAAATGAAGCTGCTATGCACTTTGCGGAAAGAGATTTGCCGCAGCCTGGAACGCCCATAAGCAGAACTCCACGTGGAAGATTCCAGCCCATCATTCGCATTTCGCCGATTTTTTGTGGTGTGGACAATTCTTTTGCCGTTTTAAGCCAGCTTTTCAGGTTTTCCAAGCCTGCTACGGAATTCTCATTGAAATGCTCCAAGGAAATCTGTTCCAAGCCTTGCGAGCTTTCCAATTTTTGGCGTTCAGTTTTCATCTCTTTCTCGAAAGCATCAATTGCCGTTTTGTCAATAATGCAAGGCTTTTTTCCAAGCATATTTTTCAGATAATGCAGCATGACAAATACATTGAATCGCTTTTCTGCTTCCAGAAAACCATAACCGGTCAATAAAGAGGCAATTCTGCGAATTTCCTTGTCGCCCAGTTCAAGCTTTATGCCAGGCCACTTTTTTTCTTTCAAGCACAATCCCAAATATTGCGCCAATTCCTCTTCGTTTGAAACCCAATGATTTGTAAAAAAGCCAAACTTTTTAAGCCTTGGTGTTATATCTTCCTCGTCCAAATTATCTGTCAAAACAATCACTGTTTGCCCAAGCCCGTGTGCTTTTTCAGCCAATTGTATTTGGATGTCGGACCAGTCAAAATCCTCATCAAAGAAAGCGAATATTTGATTTGTTCCCATAGAAGGCAAAACATAATCCAGTATTATTTTATCCACATGCAAACCTTCTTCTGTTTGTTCCTCTTTTGGAACGAATGAATACAAGTCTGTTTTTTTCGGCTTGCTTTTCCAAGGGAACCGCATTATGCAAGGCCGTCCGTCTTTGTCAAGGCTGTAAAGCCATAATTCCATTTTAAGATGGTTGAACAAAGCTGTCAGCATTGTATGCAAGGTGCATTTGTCTGTGTTTTTGTAATCAATTCCTATGATCGGCACCCTAGCCATGATGTTTGCGACTAATTTGCCATTGAATTGATTTACTGATACAGGTAGTGATTTGCTTATCATAAGCCTGTCTCCTTTTTTTGAGTGGCTGCTTTCTTTTTCTCTTTTTTGCGGTCTGGCTTCGGCACCGCAGGTTCTATGCAATCCAATATGCGACCGCTACGAAAATCATACCTTTTGTGCAAACGCCTTTTCCGGCAAGCAAGCGTAGCCGGATGCGTCCCGGAATTTAGCTTCCCCAGCTTTTTAAGGTTATAGAAGGTACCACGACTAATTTTTGCTTGACGCATGAATTCGACTTCGCAAATATAAGTGTCTGAGTTTGAGTTTCTCAGGATTTCGGCAAGCATTTTTAATTCTCGGCGAGTTATAGGCTCATTCATAGGATTATCCAGCATTTTTTGCCCTCCGTTTCACTTCTGACGCTAGCGTATTTTGCGGAACCACACAAATACAATCGTTAAAATTTATATAAAAATCATTCATATTCATTAATATAGAAAATTACTTGATAAAATGCAAGGGTAAAATCAAGAAAAATTGAAAAAAGGTAAATTTTGTTGACATTTTTGTAATTTTTACCTATATTTGAAATATGGAAGCTATGGAAACTAAGGATGGAATAAAAAAATTCAGGGATAAAAAGCGGGTTAATCAAACTGAATTAGCGGATGTTTTGGGCATAAATCCCGGAAATGTATCTACTTGGGAGGCTGGCAAGGGCTTTCCTTCGTTCCAAATAGCAAAAAAACTATTGGAAATGGATATAACTGTAGAGGAATTGTTTGGAGTTGAATATGAAAAAAAACATTTTAAAAACATAAAGAAGGAATGGTATAATTCGCAGAAAATTATTTTAGAAGCAATGATTGAAGAGCTGAAAGACGTGATAATAAAAAGTGGCACTGAGTACGCAAATGAGTACGCAAAAATGCTTAAAGCAGGGGATAAAATACGCAAATTGCATAAAGAAATAGAGCAGGCTGATGATGAAATTAAAAAAGAAGCGAAGATGCAGGAATACAATGAGGCTATAAAATTGCATGAGCAGTCCAGGCGGCTTGTACAGGATTCCCAGATACAGGATTTGGAGGAGCAAATGAAAGCCAAAAAGCATTCAAAAGCTTCGCAAATAAGAACCATGATTAACTTTAGAGTAGCTCCGCAAAATCATGACCCTTTTGGAGACGAGTTTCCAGATGAGATAAAGGATTATTTACCATAATTTTTTTCTGCGTTTTCTTCAGCGACTTCACTGGCTCTGTCCTTGTTTTTTTTGTGTTGCTGATTCTAACTTTCCGCATTGGCGTTACTGGCTCCGTGTAGTTCAATCCGGGGAGCACAATTTTGCCTAGGTGCATATTGTAAAAGCGATGTATGAACTTTTTCCGACCATGGCTGTTCGGGCTATAGCCATTGTCAAATTTCCCACGCTTTTTCAAATAATAAAAATGAGTACGGCTCAAGCCTATAAGAGAACGGTAGCAGCTTTCTTTAATGTACATATCTGCTTTGCTTACTGCTTCGAGGAATTCTCGTATATCGTCCCGACTGGCTGGCTGGTTCATTTTATTCATAAGCTATCCTCCGTTTTGTCTTGATAATATACTTTTTTAAAGAGAAGATAAATTGATTCCAGCCCTATTCTTCAAGCCGCAATTAAAGGCCTGTTTGTAACAAGCCTCCTATGAAGCTTGTTTTCTTGCTTACAGTTACTGACAATATTTTTTTCGTCACACTCCCCCCTCCCTCTATGAAGCAGATGCGATCGCAATTACATCCAAGAATTTCCGCTTTTGTTCAGTTTTATCGTCATGAGCTTTTCTCAAAGGAAAAAATGTGTTTTTGTATGAAGATGTATTTATTTTTTTACAGTTGGCATATTTTTTGCATTATGCGAGGCAATTTAAGTAGTCGTTCCTTAACAAGCTACTTACGCCGCTATCTGTTTGCGCAACTAAATAGGGCAGTCACTCGGACCAGCACAAGAAGGGGATGAGCATTTCCGAGCGAAAACAGCGCATCCTTTTTGAAAGCATTCGCAAAGAGATAGAATTTTCTACCTTATTGCGTAGTTGTTAAAACGGATTCGATGCCGAAAGGTTGGTGGTTGCTATGAAATACTATGAACAGTTTGTTGATTTGGGCTGTTTTTCAATGGATGATGCGGTTGCTGTGACTGGCAACCAAGAATCTGCGCATTTCATAATAGAATCATATAAAAAAAGAGGGCTTATAGGAGCGGTTCGCCGCAATCTGTTTGTGGCGATGAGCTTTGAAACAAAACAGCCGATACCAAACCGTTACGTCATTGCATCCCATGCCGCACCTGGCGCTTATGTTACTTGCCATTCTGCGTTTGAATATTACGGCTTAGCCAATCAAGTTTATTACGAAGTTTATGCGGCATCAAAGTCTCGCTTCCGTGAGTTTGAGCATGACGGGCTAACATACCGCCGTATGCCATCTCCGTTTGAAAATGGAGTTGAATCTAAGCCTAATGGCGTTCGTATTACCGATTTGGAACGCACAGTAATAGATGGCATAAATGACTTTGATAACTTTGGAGGACTCGAAGAGTTGTTGCGTTGTATAGAGATAATCCCATTCCTTGATTACTCAAAACTGACTGAATACCTGAATTGTTATAACAAAGCGATACTATTTCAAAAGACCGGATATATATTGGAACATTTCAAGGATGCGCTGAAACTGCCGGATGTTTTTTTTGCATTTTGTCAGACCAAGTTCGCAAAGAACAAGCAGTATCTTCAATATAATGTACGGGACAAGTCATATACGCTTAATAAAACGTGGGCTTTGTATGTTCCTCGTGATTTAATGTCCATAATACGGAAAGGAGCTGCTATTGATCATACCACGACATAAAGACTAAGCTAAAACCCATGCTTCGCAAAAAGGAGCAATTTGATTTCGATGCAGCACGGAAACTGGTTCGATAATATTTGACCGAGCTTATAATATTATCCGATCCGCAGCCATCCGATGGCCATGTGGAAAATGCGGTTGCCATGAATATCTTTCTATCTTCCCCCCATGCAAATCAAACTAAGACCAGAAGAAGAGCAGGATTACAGACTTGTTGAGGAATTAACAAGGGAAGCGTTTTGGGATGTTTATATTCCCGGATGCGACCAGCATTTGTTAATTCATAATATGAGAACGGCAAAAGAATTTGTCAAAGCCCTAGATTTTGTGGCAGTTCTAGTTGACAAAATTGTTGGAAACATTGTATATGCCGAAGCAAAGATAAAAAATGATGACAAAGAATATACCGTATTAACATTTGGGCCTATTAGCGTTTTGCCGGAATATCAGAACATGGGTATTGGCGGCAAATTGATAAATCACACGGTAAAAATATCAAGGGAAATGGGGCACAAGGCTATTATTATATATGGCGATCCTGAATACTATAAAAGATTTGGATTTAAAGTATCGAAAGAGTATAAGATAACAAACAAAGACAAAAAATATCCTGCGGCATTGTTGGTTTTGGAGTTGTATCCGAACGCTTTGAATGGAGTTGAAGGGATATTTGATGAGGGTAGAATTTATGAGATAGATGAAAAAGAAGCGGCAGAATTTGACAAAGGATTTCCAAAAAGAGAGAAGACGGTTACAAAGACGCAGGAAAGATTTTTGGAGCTTGTTGGGGCTGAGGCTTGAGGCAATTTTCAGGGACGTATCCGGCTTCTGTTTGCGCAACCAAATGGGGCTGCCGCTCACGGGTCAGCATTAGGTTTTGTGAGCATTCCCGGGCGGGAACGGCGTGCCTGAAGTTACCTTCTGCTCATTTCAGTTAAGAATCTTTTGTCTCATAAAAATAATCAATCTGTTTTTGAATTTTACCGCCATGAAGCAGTTTGCGGCGTTCAAGCCGTTCTTGCGTTTCAAGTAATATAGTTTTGATTTTGGCTTCAAATTCATTCTTGGGCGGAAGGTGCGTCCAATATTCCGCAACCGCAATGCCAGCTTTATCCATTTCAAGAAGCTCTATCTTTTCCCGGTTTGCGGCAGCGCAAAGAATTAGTCCTATCGGTGCTTCTTCGCCTTCTTGGCGTTCATATTTGTCAAGCCATTTCAAGTATAGCTCCATTTGTCCTTTGTAAGCAGCCTTGAATACACCGATTTTTAATTCCACCGCAACAAGTCTTTTCAGTATTCTGTGATAAAACAGCAAATCAAGAACTATATCCTCGTCAGCAATAGCCATGCGCTTTTGCCGTTCAACAAAAGTAAAGCCTTGGCCGAATTCCAAAATGAATTTTTCGAGCTCTGCCAGCACGGCTTTTTCTAAATCAGCTTCAAGAAAATTTTCTTTTAAATCCAAGATGTCCAACAAATAAGGGTCTTTGAACACGTTGAACGGAACGGAAGAAGCATCTGATAGCTGTGAATTTGCAATTTCTCGCCGCTCATAAGCTTTACGGGAGATTTGCTTGCGGAGTTCACGGATTCCGAGCCGTCTATTAACTATATCTTTGGCGTAAAAAAGCTTAGCTTCAATTGTTGTCAGCGGTAAAAGCTCAATAATATGAGACCAACTCAATTGAGGCGACAGTGTCGCCACAATTTCGTAATCAGCAAATTCTTCGGCAAAACGCAGCATTCGGCGAAGATTTGTCAATTCGAACGAATTTCCATGCCTTTCTTGCAATTGTTGCGACAGTGTTGCCACTATTCGTTTTCCATAAGTCGCGCGTTTTGAATCAAGTATAACCGAATTGACATACCGCCCAATTTCCCAAAACATTAAAGTAGCTTCGCTGTTGGCGTATGCCGCCGCACGAGATTTACGATTTTCGATGATTTCCGAGACATGTTCAAAAAGAGCATTTTCATCAATCTGCATGTCATTTGTCAAAATAATTTCCCGTTTTTTCTTATTCATGGTTGCCACTCATAGAGGTTTTAAATGCGGGTTCAAGAGCTGTTTGCATGGGTATAATATAGGAATTTAAACATCAGCTTAAGCATTCCCGGACGAGAACAATTTGCCTGAAGCTAAAGGTACAAGCTTTCTAAAAAATCTATATTTATTAAATGTTGACCCTAGGATGTAGTAATGGCAATGGATTTTAAAATCAAGTATAGCAGCTCTGCCTTTAAACATGGGGAAACTATTTTCCACGCAATGAAATGTCGTTCTGCATATATTGCGCTGTTAAAGTAGGAGAGAGTGCAATGACTGAAGAAGAATATGATGCATTGAACGAGTTGTTAACAAAGACAACTCCTAAGGTTGGTGCAAATGGAACTGGTTTCGTTAGCAAACGAAACGCCAAGTTGTTTGGTCTGGACGACCCTTCTATAAATTATCTTATCACCAGATCACTTGCGACACATAAAAGTCCTGCGGAAATTATTGGCGTAATGGTGCGAGAGAAAATAGCAGAAGCTAGTTACTCATGAATGCTATTCTGTTGGGCATGTAATTGGTAAATAGCCAAAAGCTGGTAATTTTCGGCCTTTTTCGTTTAATTTTGCTGTAAAATCTTGTCCCATGTCCCATTTCCTTTGTCCTAGGCAAAGAAATCTGAGTTAATCTTAGTTATTTACTATATTCGTTTTAGAATTATGTATGAAAGTCAATATTTGAAGTTTTATAATTGTTTCGGAAAATTTCGAAGGTCTCCTGCGGAAGGTCTTTTTTACAAAAGTGATAGCGGAGGGGGCAAATGAAAATTTACTCTTTTTTATTTGTAATGATAGAAAAGTGGAGCTTCCCTAATGCTTGAATTAAATAATTTATACAAACTTTTTGGAAATTTTGAAAAACGAAGCAAACCGACAAATGAAATTTCTCACAAACAACAAGTTGCTACACCATTAACAATGATAAATCTAATTATGATGTTGCCGTTGTTTAGCAAGAAGATTTGTTAATTCCGAGGTAATAAGTTATTATGAAAAAACAAATGATTGAATTGACAGAAGGAATACGTAGTAATGCGGACGAATTTGGCGGTAAAGGCAATTCTTTGCTTAAGCTAATCAATGCAGGATATTCTGTTCCACATGGATTTATAATCCCTACATATTGTTTTATAGATACCCTAAAAGAAAACAATGTATACGAGAGAATTAAAAATATTTGCAAAAACATCACGATTGATAATTTTCAAGAAAATAGTGCAATTTTACAAAATCTTATTATGAGATGTGATGTTTCGCTTAAAATTGCGGAGCAGGCACAAAGGCTTGGTAGTTCTGTTTCAGTTCGTTCTTCAGCCGTAAGCGAAGACGGTAGTAGTTATTCCTTTGCGGGGCTACATGATTCATTTTTAAATGTAAATAAAAATAATATTGACGAAAATGTTAAAAAAGTATGGGTATCACTTTTCAATGACAGGGCTATTTATTATCGTTTATGTAATAATTTAACACTTTTTGAAGGTATGGCAGTCATTGTTCAAAATATGATTAATGCGAAATGCTCGGGGGTTGTATTCACGCAGCACCCTATAGACCAAAATTATATTTTAGTTGAAATAGCATCAGGCACAAGGGATAACGTTGTTGGTGGTATTATTACACCAAATAGATATTTGTTTGATAGACAGACTCTAAAATTAGTATCTTCTGAGCTAACAACAGAACCTTTACTTGATGATAAAACGCTTGAAAAATTAGTTATTAAAAGTATGGACATAGAGAAACTATTTGACAAGCCACAAGACATTGAGTGGGTATTTGATGATATATTACATTTCTTACAATCTCGAGCGGTAGTATTTTTAACAATAGATAGTAAGATTATAGAATTAGAAAAAGAACATGTATGGAAAAAATATGTTTCACGCAGGATGCCTTTATTGTGGGTTAGTTTTTCTGACTCTAGCGCTACCAGAGAAAGCTGGTTAAGGTATACAGGAGAGGATATTTTCGTTACCTTTAAGAGTTGTGAGCATGGTAAATGGGCCGATACGGAAGAAATCCAGAGAGCTAAACAATTAATCAAAAGTAAAGTAAAACGCGATATTCGATCTTATGATGGTTTTTGCGATAGTGTTAGAAACAAATGTATGAATGCGTGCAATGAATTTCTAACGTTTTGTATAGAAAATAGTAGGAATAGCTATACACAACTTTCAAATGCAGTATTGACAGCTATTTTTCGAGAGTATTGCGAAAAAAACTTGCTACAGCTACCTTTCTTCAATATATTACGTTTATGGACGATATTATTACGGAGTTACTTACCAGTGAAGTTTCGAAGCTTGGCATTGATTTTCGTTATGAATATGTAGTTACACCTAAAGATTTGGCGTTTACAGCGATGCACAAAAATGAATTGGCTATTGGAGCAAAAATGGAGCGTGAGGGATTAGGTTTTGATGATGCAACTATTAATGCTTTGATTGATGAGCATTTAGAAAAATATTCATGGCTGGCAACATATAGATACATAGGCGAGGGCTGGACTGAAACAGATGTTATTAGCAGTATAGGGAAGCATTTAGGCGAATGCCAAAAGAAACTTGATGATTTAAGCTCAGAAAGTAAGATGAGAATTACAAAGTTAAACGAAATTAAGACAATCAATACGACTATTAGTTATATTTTGCGTATAGCTCAAGATTACGCCTATTTACGAACATATAGAATGGATGCTGTTATAGAAGGTGATTATCGTTTGCGCCCTATGTTTTTAGAGATAGGCAAGCAGTTAGGTATGGAGTATAACGATTTGATATATCTCACTCACAACGAAATATTAGCCCTATTAAATGGTAAGAAAACTAATTTTGCAATCAAAATAAAAAAAAGAAAAGAGTTCTTTTCTACATATCTTGTAAATGAAAGTGAAATATATGTCTTTGAGGGTTTAGAGAATAAATTCGATATTAGTGAAATGGAGGTAAGTCCCGATAGTATTGTTGGAACAGTTGCTAAAATGGGCAGAGTTAAAGGTACAGCTAAAGTAATAAAGTCTGCTCAAGAATTGGGCAAGATAAATGAAGGCGATATAATTGTTACTCCTATGACAACGATTGATATGGCAATTGTACTGCAAAAATGTAGCGGAATAATAACCGAATATGGCGGTATTGCTTGCCACGCAGCACAGCTAAGCAGAGAGTTCAACGTGCCTTGTATAATCGGAACTGAAACTGCTACCAAAATATTAAAAGACGGCGATGTTGTAGAAATTATTGCAGAAGAAATGCAAGGCATAGTGAATCTTATAAATAGACCTTTATCTAACAACAGCCTTGTAAATAAGTAGGAGGATTTAAATGGGATTTAATTTAACAAGTAGTCTGATAGTTATTGTTGTTAGCATTCTAATCATTGTTGTCGCTAACTTTCTATCAAAAAAGACAAAATCGGTTTGAGCAGTTTTTTGTCGGAAATAGGTCATATGGCACATTAATTGGAGCTGTTAGTTCGGCGGCGGCATGGATATGGGCGCCTGCCTTATTCACTTCTTCTCAAATAGTTTACACTCGTGGGCTTCCCGGGATTTTTTGGTTCGCTGTGCCTAATACTTTAGCATTAATTATGTTTGCTTTTTTTGCAGTAAAAGTAAGAAGTGTTATAGAACAGGGGTATACTCTACCTGAATATATAAAACACCGTCTTGGAGTTAGGAATCAAATGCTATATAATGTTGTAATACTTTTCGTCCAATTCTATGCAGTATTGGTGCAGCTAACAGGTTCATTACTATTGCTAAATCTATTGACAGGACTATCAAAGCCATTCTTGATAATTATAATTGCATTCGTCTTTGTACTTATTGCTTCAATTCGTGGTATTCGTTCATCAGTTGTTGCTGATGTAATTAAGATGGTGATCATATTGTCTGTAACTATATTGGTTGTACCTATTACAGTTTCATTTGCAGGTGGTTTTGATGCAATAGCTGGTGGGTTAGGTGGCTCGACAGGAACTTTTACAAATCTATTTGATCCAAGCGTTGCTTGGGCATATGGAATTCCTATCACTATATCGTTATTAGCTGGAGTAACTGTCGATCAGCAACAATGGCAAAGGGCGTTTTCGATGAAGAAAGAAAATGTTAAAAGATCTTTTCTTCTGGCAGGAGTTATATTTATTATAGTCCCAGTAATGTTATCCATGTTGGGATTTATTGCTGCAAATCCTTCATCTGGAGTTGTAGTTAGCAGCCCTCAGTTAGCTGGCATTGAAACTATAGCAAAATTTCTTCCTTCGTTAGGCGTTGGTATCTTTGCAATTATGCTTTTATCTGCTTTAACAGCGGCAGGGAGCTCGGCACTTTGTGCAATAAGTAGTATTACAGTAGTAGATATTTATAAAAGATTTTCTAATAAAAATTCTAATGATATGCAATTAGTTGTGGTTGCGCGGATAGCGATGATAATTGTAATTATATTGGCTGTCGGTATTGCGATGATCCCAAACATTTCGATTCTTTATCTGCAATTACTTGCGGGCTCTTTCCGAGCTGCACTTTTTATACCGACAATTTTAACATTATTTTGGGGACGTTTGCATAATAAAGCAGCTTTTTGGGGTTCAATTATTGCTATGTCAATAGGCGTACCACTTTTTGTATATGGTTCAATTATTAAAAATGTTAATATATCGACTACAGGAACAATCATTTCTCTTGTTCTTAGTGGTATTATATGTCTGCTTGCGTCTAAAATACGAAAGCTTGCATAGATATGGCCATTCAACTAGCTGAGAATCGTGAGTTCCAAAAGAATGTTTTGCAGAATTTGATTAAATTTTTTAACGGAATGTAAATTTCTTCAAATGATAGACGAAGAGAATTTTGCAAACTAACATTTGGTTATAAACCTAGATATGATATGATTATCTATTTATCTATCTATACGCCTGTCTTGCCTAAGACGTTGGCATACCCAATTTCATCGCCGCCAATATGCGTCAAATTATTTACGGTGGAACATTGATTTTTATGATGTTTAAGCAAAAGATTAGGGGAAAAATAATTTATGAACATTTAAAATTTTCTATTAGCCAAAAGAACTTTCGCTCAATTTTCATGCTAACGGGTTTGCCGATTTTTCATACAGAATTTTCTTTCCATGATGTATTAAAAAATCTTGAAATAATTCTATTCCAGTTGCCTTAGGACCAAAATATATTCTTTCTATACAGCTAAAAACTTCAGGTTTATATTCAACATATATTTGCTTGAATTCATTAGTTTTTACATTTTTTTTGTCTTTTAAGTCATGTCTTCTTAAAATTCTACATTCCTGCTCTTCTTTGAAAGCAATATGTTTGGTAAGATAACGTAAACTGATAAGCAACTGTCCAACTATTTTCGAGTCTAATCCTTTAACCAATTTTCTTAAAATATCCATCTCCTCTCTTACATTCTCAATAATATCAGTAATATATTTACGATATTTTTTTACTTTATTATCAATATCTCCATTTGATTCATTTTCATTTTTCTCTCGAAAAAACAGATAGGCCTCCTTGTGACCTACCGTTTCTACTCGTCGTGTTATTGGGTCAATATACATGCAACGAAAAAGAGTGTATTTTTCTTCTTCTTTTCCTGGCGAATCATTACCTTCTGTTTCTGATAGCTTCATGCTAATTTTCGCTTCTTTGCTGAAAAAATTATCACGAAAAACAAGTGACATTCCAGTTCCCTCTTCTCCGTTCTCTTTTCCATAAAGTCGAAATTGATTTAAACTATCGTAATTAAATATAAAACATCCAGCAAAGGTTTCGCTTTCAGCATTTAATTTTTTCCTTGTAGGATATTTTTTGAATAGATATTTTAGCAAAATCTCTCCCTCGGTAATATCATTGGAATGATTTATCGCATTTAATCTGAACCTTGAGTCTTCGAACAGCAATTTTTGCGAAGTGATTTTATTCGTATAATGTGCTACTAATTTTTCATTTTCAAAGTCGATATATAGCCGACTGATAACTGAAATGGAACGAACATAGACTTCTTTATATTTTTTCAATTTTGTTTTATTTTTAATGTTCTTTGTAGCTTTTTCAAAGGAATAGTCGAAATTAATTTTCAGGTCAGAATCTAATACTGGATAAAATTTTTCCACACCAAATTTTTCACATATATTTGTTTTGCTATTCCTAAGCATAACGAGTATTTCCAAAATCTCTTTTTTTAATTTTTTTAGGTTATCTGATTCTTTATAAAATTTTTCAAATGATTCTTTTAATAAACCTTCACTCTGTTTAACTTCAGCTAAGTCGGCAAGTGCATTTCCCCAATTGTGAAAAACATAAGTACTATCTGGATTCAAACTTACCGCTTCTGCATATTTTTCAAAAGCCTCCTTGAATAAAGACTTGTCCTGTTTTATTTTAGCCAAATCGGTAAGTGCATTTCCCCAATTGTAAAAAATATAAGCATAATTTTGACCCAAGCTTGCCGCTTTAGCATATTCTTTAAAAGCTTTCATGAACAGAGATTTGTTCTGTTTGATTTTAGCTAAATCGACAAACACAGTCCCTCGATTATTATAAACATGAGCAATGCTTGGATCTATATTTACAGCTTCGGTATATTTTTCAAGAGACTCCATAAATAAGGATTCATCCTGTTTGATTTGGGCTAAGTTGCAAAGTGCATTTCCCCAATTATTAAAAATATTGGCATTATTTGGATTTAAACTTACGACTTTGGCATATTTTTCGAAGGCTTTCTTAAATAAAGATTCATCTCGTTTGATTTGGGCTAAACGGGCAAGTGAAATTCCACAATTACGAAAAGCATCAACATAGCCTGGCTTCAAACGAACGGCCTTATCATAACATTTAATTGCTGCTTCAAGGTTTCCAGATTTAGAAAAACTCTTTCCTTCATTAAACCAATGTTCTGCATTTTTGCTTTTCATATTTTGCTGCCTCTTATTAAGATATAAAATACAAAATTTTATACCAAAAATACCAAGAACTTATTTTGTTATATGTTTTTTTACAGAGTACTAGCCATAGCTTGAAGCGTTATTTTTCTAAATTTGTGTAAATTTGGGAGAAAGATATGGCTACAATCTATTTTGATGAAGCAGGAAATACAGGGTCGGATTTGTTGAATAAAATGCAAACTATTTATGTATTATGTTCATCAATAATACAAGAAGATGAAGCAAAAGAAATAATTGAGAAATATTTCGGAAAAAACAAAAAAATACATTTTAAAGATTTAAAGGAATCTGTATCAGATCGGCATAAGATAATAAAACTTTTGCGTGATAATGAAACTTTATTTAAAGAAAAGTTTAAAACTTGTTATTATCATAAGAAATATTTTATTGCATGCCAAATGCTTAATTATTTGTATGAACCTCAACTATATGATACCGGAATAGATTATTTTGATGGCGGGATTAACATCGCACATGCTAATATGTTTTATATATGTAGCTATGCCTTTTGTGGTGAAAAAAGAATGGATAAAGTACTAAAATCATTTGTTAAAATGATTAAGATAAAAGATAATAATAAAATGGATACAAATCAAATAAATGAATATTACAAAGCATTAGAAGATGCTATGAAAAATTGCCTGAGAGATGAGCTAAAGACAGATTTCTACACTCTTCTAGAAACGGAAAATGACATTTTAAGTTATTTAGATAATGTAGACAAATATGCTTTGGATCCAGCTAGCCATGCTTTAATTGAGTTGGTAGGGCAATGGACCAAAGAGCTAAACGGGAGTATAAATATTATACATGATAGATCAACAAGCACAAACGAGAGTAAAAAATATCTTGAAATTCTTGCCAATATTGTTACTGAACCTGTAGATATTGGCTATGGAGAATATAAAACTCGCTTGCCGTTAAAGGTGAATTCTTTTAAATTTGAATCAAGTGAGTTATCTAATTCAATACAATTATGTGATTTAGTTGCAAGTAGCATTTTTTTCATTAATAATGGTAAAGAAGGAATTGATAAAATTGCTTTTAAAGAAGAATTAACTCAAACTATAAAAAGCTGGAATACTTTTGGTAGCGTATATCCAACATCGGATGTATCATTTGACCCAAAACGAAAGAAACAAATGGGTGATATAAACTCTATTGATTATCTTATGTATAAGATAGAAACTTAAAAGACTACAGTTAAAATTTGTAAACCTGCCACGATTAAACTTTTGCTAAAAGAGGTCTCTCTTCAACTTTTCAGCAAACATTCTTTTTTAGCCTGATCAAGTTTTACCATGCAGCCGTTGTCAAGAGAGTATTCCATGCCGTTCAGGCTCCAATTACCCCTAAGCTTCTTTTCATAAGTCTATGTCTGCCGCTCCTATATCCTATCCACAATGTTCCTCACAACTCCCCCAAGCCTCAACCTGATTGTACAATTCATCAGGCCTCAGCAACATAAGCGTATCTCCCAAAAATTCATCGTCTTGCATCTTTAACTCCATATTTTGCAAATATTCTTTTGCTGTCGGCGGCTTATCAACTGCAAAACTCATATATTTACGATAGCACTGAACTATCTTTTCCGTGCTAACATTTTGCGTTGAAACAGCCTTATACAAATCAAACAAATCTCGCCCCTTACGACGCTGATACAACGCACGAAGCTTTGTGTCCAGCAACTCTTCCAAATGATATGTAGTTATCGCACAGTTTCCCGAAAACCACTGATTACTTACGCTGAAATCGCATTGCGTTAAACCAAGAACGTTAAAATGCTCACGACAATTTATTTCCACTTTCAATCGAATAGGAATTATCGGCGGAATTTCAGAATCAAAACGAAAAATCATGGTATTGTTATGCATTTTTTGCTTTATCTTAGGCCTGCCAAGAAAAGACAAAACGGCTCTAATCCTGTCAATTGTTTCTGCAATCGGCTCCGCATTAATTTGCACCAAGTCAATGTCTTCAGAATAGCGAGGCTGCGGATGCAAGTACAATTTATGCAACGCCGTTCCGCCTCTGAATGCTAAATGCGAAGACAAATATGGATCACTAAAAATAGCGACCAACGCACGGCAAATCACCAAATCCTGTTCTATCTGTGCGTTATTTTTCCAAGGGAAAAATTCCGACCATTGCGTTATCGCAGGTTGCGGTATCATAAATCATCCACCTCAATTTGCTCGTTAACAATTACTTTCCAACGCATATTGATCTCAAAACCTTCACTTTCTTTGCCATGCTCCAACAAATAACTCAATCGCTGAATAGTTGAATCCGAGGCATGGCTAAGCCCGCCGATTTTCTTTTGATGAGTAACTAAATCAGCGGTAGTCAGCTCAGGCATTAGCACTCCATTTTGTTTGCGAAAGGTGCTGAAAAGCAGCACTTTATGCTGTCATAAATATAGTAAATTTTTAGTCTTTCTTATGCGCAACTTACCCCTTAACCTCGTCCAAAATCTTCTGCAAACCTGCTACAACCATGCTCTTTGCATCAGCAACGTCTATTGGCGTTGTGCAATCTCTATTTTCTTTGACATATTCTTCGTAGCAGCGTTTTTTGAATGCCTTTCCTAATTCCTCTCCTAATAGCTCCTCTGCCGTTATGCCTAATTCTATCAATTTCACCACATTTTCGTAGGAAAACTTTGATTTTCCTCTGGCAACTTGACCTATCAAGCTCGTTGAGGTTCCCAATTCCTCAGCAAGCTCCCTGTATTTAAAACCCACTCTATGGGCAAATTTTGCAATATCCAGCGTTTTCATATTCTTTTTATCGGCAAAAAATGAATATAAATGAAAAAAAATGAATGAAATTGTATTCCTTCCCAATTTTTTACATTTTTATTTCTATATTTGTTAGCGTGAGTGTAAAAAATAGAATTACAATGAAAAGTAAAATCGGTACAATAGCCGTTTCGGAGAGAGCAGAGCGGCTTATAATTGAAGAAGTAGCTCGTTTAAATGCCCGTGGCATTCCGGCAAACAAGAAAAGTGTTGCGAGTTCTATCATAGTTAATTCGCTTGAAAATGTAAATGGCGAGCTTGTAGAGCTGGGTCTAGCAAATAATTTAACCAACCTTCAAAATAGGAGTATTCAGTATGAAAACTAATCATTTTCTTTCGTCGGCGTTTTTCGCCATGGTATTAACATTCTTCTTTGGCAATGCAACTGCATGGGGAGAAGATATTCGCTTTGGAGCGAGGGCGAATATAGGGGCCGCAGGGATTTTTCCAGATGAAATACAAACTACTACTATGTGGGGAACCACGGTATCTAAGGAAACGGTAGAAGGCGGCAATTCTTACGGGTTGGGGGCCTATGCCCTTATTCCCGTTTGGGGTGTCTATTTTGTGCCGGAAATAACCATACAACATAGAGAACCGATTAAAGATTTTAATGGTTTGACAGTAACAGAAACCGGGATAGATGTTCCATTACTTTTTAGATTTAGGTACCGCGAAGAAAATTTGATATATCTGGGAATTGGCCCGTATTTTGGGGTCGTATTGGATTTGCAAGATAGTCAAGATGAAACTTTTAAAAATCACCGTTCTGCGAGCGATGTTGGTTTTGCTTGTGAATTAGGGTTTCGCATAAATGAACATTTTTCTATAGACCTACGTGGTTTGGGTAGCTTTTCATCGTATGGTTTTGGGGAATATATGGGAATAGGCGGTGAAACACCAACTTTGATGCAAGTTCAAATTGGCGTAAATTATACGTTCTAAGGAGGTTATATGAAAGCAACTCATTCACTTTCATTAGCGGTATTTATTGCCGCACTAACACTGTTACTTTTGTCTTCCTGCGGAACAATGGGGGATGGGGGTGGTAGCAACTTACCAGAATATTCAAGCGATTCGCAACAGCCTTCTAGTTCGTCCAGTGATGGAACAAAGGGAGCATGTCAAGCTTATGATGGACAATCTGGACTTACTTTATGTGTCGGTTCTACACTTTCCAGTATTGGTTTAACCGAAGAAGAATGTGAAGATGAATGGCAATGGATTCCCAAATGTGCAGATAATTATGCTTTAAGATGTTTTATGTACGCATATGTATACGTCTATGTTTATGGAAATTTGCCATATGGCACAACTTGTTTTGATTTGGGATTGTTCTAGCCTTTTCCGGGCCGGCGCAGTTTCAGTTTTTACGAGAGTTAAAAAACTTCAATCACTATGAAAAAGCTTCCTAGAATCGTCATAGCCTTATTCAGCATTGTCCTTTTGCAACATGCTCACACCGTACCGGCGTATCCGCACCCTGCGGATTACACGCTGCCGGATGGCTCAACAATTACCATTCAACTTTTCGGAGATGAATTTGTAAGTTGGCGGGAAACACTCGACGGATATACTCTGTTATTTGGCAAAGACGGCTTTCTGGAATACGCTATTAAAGATGAATCAGGCGATTTGAAAGCGTCTGGAATACGAGCATCTAACAAGCAAAAACGAACAAAGGCAGAGAAGAAATTTCTTGATGGGCTTCCAAAAAAACTTTGGTTTAGCTCTTCTCAAGCAGAAGCTATGCGTAACAGGTTCCAAAAAATTTTCAACCATAGGAGTTCCTCATGAAAAAATCCACTAAAATTCTGCAAGTCCTGTTTTTCCTGTTTATTGGAAGTGTGGGAGTTCAAACGGCTTTTGCGCAAACCGTTTGGAATGGCACGGCTAATACGGTTTGGTACACCAATAATCCTTTGGCAAGCGAATTTACCATAACTACAGCACAACAATTTGCTGGATTTAAGCAATTAGTGAACGACGGAAATGATTTTGCTGGCAAAATCGTTAAGCTTGGTGCAAATATTATGCTCAACGATACAATAAATTGGAAAAGCTGGGCAACAACCCCTCCTGCCAATAAGTGGAGTCCGATAGAAGGCAGCTATGGTACTACTACTACTATTTGTGATATTCTTCCTGAGCATCCTTTGTGTGATGGCTATAGTAGTTCTAAGGAAGGATTAGGATTCCAAGGGACTTTTGATGGAAATGATTTTGTAGTGAGTGGCGTTTATATAGGTGGAGATAATTATGATGGCACTGGTAGTTTAGGCTTGTTCGGATATTTAGGCTCTAATGGAACGATAAAAAATCTCGGTATAATTGCTTCTTACATCGAAGTATTTGCAAACGGTGGTATGCTTGTAGCAGATAACTACGGTACTATAATTGATTGTTATTCCAACGGCGAAGTAGCTGGCGTTCAAGAACTCGGTGGACTTATAGGGAGCAACTATGGCATTGTAAGGGGCAGTCATTCCGCTGGTACGATAACAGTACAGGGAACACCTGCGAGAAATATTGGTGGGCTTGTAGGGTATAACGAAGGTGAAATAAATGATAGCTATTCCGTTAGTATGGTAATGGGAAGCATTGTTGAAGCAGGTGCTGCTGGAGGTTCATTGAATGTTGGTGGGTTGGTTGGATTTAACACTAGTACAAGCGCGATAAAGGATACCTATTCCACAAGTATTGTGAAAGGTCATCACAGTGTTGGTGGACTAGTAGGATTGAACGAAGGTGAGATAAGCAACAGCTATTCCACAGGAGTAGTGATAGGGACAGAACGAATTGGCGGACTGGTGGGATGGAATCGTGGTGATGGGAATATAAGCGGTAGCAATTCCGCTGGTGAGGTATTTGGAAATGTCCTTGTTGGCGGGCTAGTGGGATGGAATACCCATAGTGATATAAGCAATAGCAATTCCATTAGCGATGTGACAGGAAATAGAATGGTTGGTGGGCTTATAGGATATAACAATGGCGGTACGACAAGTACCTGTCACTTTACTGGAAAGGTAGTGGGAGAATCAGCTGTTGGTGGGCTTATTGGAGCCAATCTTGGAGGCACGATAGACGATTTAGTCTTTGGTACTATAAGAGACAGTTATTCCGAAGGCGACGTGACAGGAAGTATAATGATTGGTGGACTTGTTGGTATTAACACTGGCGCTACGATAAGTAATAGCCATTCCACTAGCGCAGTAGCAGGAGATACTCTTGTTGGTGGACTTGTCGGTATTAATCAATTTTTAGATGAAGAAGAGGATGGGATTCAACTTACAAGCATAGGCACTATAAGCCACAGCTATTTCTCTGGTACAATAACGGGAAATTACCGAATTGGTGGGTTAACAGGAGCTAATGCTGGCATTATAAGAAGCAGCTATTCCGATGGGGCAATAACGGGAAAAAGTTTTGTTGGTGGACTTGCAGGGCTTAATGTTGGTGGTATGGTGAATGACTATTATTATGGCGAGATAAATAGTAGCTATTCTGTTAGTAAAGTAGTTGGAGATTCTATTGTCGGCGGATTGATAGGAACTAATGCAGGCACTATAAAAGACAGCTATTCCGAAGGAGTAATATCAGGAAAAATAGGGGTTGGTGGATTTGTTGGATTTAACTTAGACACTATAATTAATTGTTATTACACAGGTACAGTAACAGGGAATAATAACATTGTCGCTGGTACTGCTGGACTTTGGGTTGGCGGAATAGCAGGATTAAATCAAGGTATGATAAGTGGTTGTTATTCTGAAGGAATGGTTACGGGAGAAAATCAACTCGGTGGATTAGTTGGAAACAATGCAGGCACAATAAATAATAGTTATTCTGCTAGCGTAGTTATGGGAAATGGGATAGTAGCCCCTTATATCGGTGGACTTGCAGGAATCAATGGAAAAGGCGAAATATTCAATAGTTATTCAATTGGCGAAGTAAAGAATTCAACATCTATTTGGTCTTATTCTGGTGGACTTGTGGGAAGCAACAGCGATATCCCGGTTCCTTTCGAAGAATTTGGACAGATAGCAGGCTTTTTAATTGTTTTTAGTAAGACTTTCGACCTAGAGGCTGCCAAGAAAGGTGCTATGGCTGGCAAGCAGATTGGTAAAGCGGTTGAATGGCTAGTTACCAATCCTGGTACGATAACCAACAGTTATTATGACTCGTTAACAAGCAAGCAAAGCTCTTGTGTTGGCGGCAAAGAAGGCATTTGGGGTAGAAACACCGCACAGATGAAGCAGCAATCCAACTTTGTAGGTTGGAATTTCAATACAATTTGGGATATTGAAAGCTCAATAAACAACGGTTACCCATATCTGCTCAATTTACCCAAACCTTCAATAAAGGTTCCAAGCTACCACATCTTCGCATACAACGGCAAAGATGCTGAAAATGTTCCTACCGCTTACGGTGGAAATGTTGGCGTTTACGTGTACAATGATGCAACAGCTAGCAACCCAAAATATGAGGATAGCGATGGCTTTCTTGGCTTCTCAGAAGGCGTAGCAAAACTTTGGAATATAACACTAGCAACACCGGATAAATATAGCGGAGCAGGAATATACATTGGAAACAAAACAGCTGGAAATCCAAATATTGCCGACTGCAAAGAAATCTCCTACTATTACAAAGGGGACCCGCATTGGTTCCTAGTGGAATTCCAAAAAGACATTTGCGTTAACCCGACTTTAGCAGACGATAATAAATGGGGCTTGCCAATAACTCCCGCTCAAAGCACTTGGGTTAAGAGAACCGTGGATTTGACCACGCTAAACTTAGCACGTAGCTGGCCAGGCGCAGGGTGCGGAGGCGCAACCGGAGATATAAATGCAGTGCCTGTCGATTTAACAAAGGTAACCAATATGTCTTGGGCTTTTGACGATAATGTAAACAACGGAGCAAGCAAAAATTTGATGATAGCCAATGTTGCCTGCTTAACCCCAAGCGGCGGCGCGATTGCAGATAATGCGCCACCAGAAGACATTATCGTTACAAGTGGTTGGTCATCACTCTCGTCTTCTTCCAGTACGGACACGCCATCCAGTAGTAGTGGTATAACTCCAAGCAGTAGTTCAAGCGACGGTAGCACCCCAATACGTTTCCCGCAAATTGCTACTTCCAACCAAGCCACCCAAATCCACAACGGTATAAATTTGCAGGTAACCAGTAACGCTGTAGTTGAAATATTCAATTTGAAAGGAGATTTAATTTGGCAGCAAAACTTCAGCGGTGGCGTTTATACAGTATCGCTTGGGCATTTGCCGAAAGGAGTGTACATTGTGAAAACGTCATTCGGTAGTGAAAAGAAAATTTTGCAGGTGCCAGTGAGGTAGCTTTTTCTAATCAAATGCACCATAGTGGTGCGAACTCTGTTTCTTGCTCAATTTACGCAAGCAATATTAGGGTTATAAGGACGAAAAATGAGAGCAATCAAATTCTACATTATTACTTGAAAAATGCCTGTAACAGAAGCCTCCTTATTGAATCTCCAAAAAGAAATTGCGGAGTTAGAGCAATTATTAGCAGCTAAAAAACGTCAATTTGAAGAAGAGCAAATCGCTCTAACCAAGCAGACTATTTCCGAAGCTTCAGTATCTGGAACAACCAACAATTCCTCCTCTGAAGCGAAAATCACCCTGTTTCGCTCTCTGTTCAGAGGCAGAGAAGATGTTTACGCAAAACGCTTTGAAAGCAAAAAAACAGGGAAATCCGGTTACCAGCCTGCATGTCGAAACGAATGGGTTCGAGAAATCTGCGAAAAACCAAAAATAAACTGCGGCAGTTGCTCCAAACGCTCATTTGTACAGCTAACGGACGAAGTGGTTAAAAACCATCTTACCGGTTCTATTGTCATGGGAGTTTACCCAATGCTGCAAAATGAAACTTGTTATTTTCTTGCGGTAGATTTTGACAAAGATACGTGGCGAGAAGATACCAAGGCGTTCGTGAATACCTGCAAGCTCGAAGAAATACCTGCCATTTTGGAACGTTCACGTTCTGGAAACGGTGCTCATGTATGGATTTTTTTTGAATACCCAGTCTCGACAATAAAAGCACGAAAGCTCGGCGCATTTCTGATGACACGCACATTGGATAGAAGGCCGGAAATTGGACTTGATTCATTTGATCGTTTTTTTCCAAATCAAGATACAATGCCTAAAGGCGGCTTTGGCAATCTTATTGCTCTTCCTCTGCAAAAGGCGGCAAGAGAGAAGGGACACACTCTGTTTTTAAATGATGATATGGTCCCCTACGATGATCAGTGGGCATTTCTCGCTTCCGTAAAGTATATGGATGAAAATAAATTAGACTCTATCATTCAAAATGCCATTCAGCAAAACGAACTTTTGCCCGTAGTTTACAATCCTGTAGAGATGGAGGATGAAGCCAAGCCATGGCAGAGAAAAACTACCATTTTGCCTGTTATTTCTGAGCCGATTCCGCAAAAAGTAGAAGTAGTGCTTGCTGACCAGCTCTACATTAACCACACCGGCCTTCCGCCTGTATTGCGTAACCGTATACTTAGACTTGCTTCTTTTGCAAATCCAGAATTTTACCAAGCTCAAAATATGCGACTTCCAACTTGGAACAAACCGCACATTCTTCACTGCTATGAATTCTTTCCTGAATATATCGGCCTGCCTGTTGGATGTTTAGATAGCCTTATGGCAATCCTTGAACATTACAAAATTAAACCAGAATTACAAGACAAGCAAAATCACGGGAAGCCTATTGAAGTTAGTTTTCAGGGTGAACTTAGAGATGACCAGGAAGAAGCTTTTCAAAAACTAAAAGCAAATCAAACAGGAATACTTTCCGCTTCCACAGCCTTTGGTAAGACCGTTGTTGCCATCCGAATGATAGCGGAGCGAAAAGTGAATACCATTATTTTAGTTCACCGCAAAATGCTTGCAGATCAATGGGTAGAGCGAATACATCAATTTCTGGGAATTCCTAAAAAGGATATTGGTTATTATAGCGGAACGAAGAAAAAGCGCAATGGCATCATTGATATTGTTGTTATGCAAAGCATTGTCAAAAAAAATGTCGTAGAAAATTGGATGTCTGAATATGGCCAAATCATTGTTGACGAATGCCATCACATTTCAGCCGTTTCATTTGAGCGGATAATCAGAAAATGCCCAGCACATTATCGCTTGGGCCTTTCTGCGACCATTATACGCAAAGACGGCCAGCATCCTATCGTCTTGATGAATCTTGGAGATGTCCGTTATTCGAGTGCCCGTACCGCATCGCTATTTGAACAAAAAGTATTCCCTCGCATCACCGATTTTAGCACCGAGCAAACTGCTATCCAAGATATATTCCATAGTCTTTATCAAAATGAAGAACGAAATAAGCTGATAGTTCAAGATATTCTCGACTTGCATCGCGAAGGTCGGAAATGCCTTGTTTTGAGCGATCGGATAGAGCATCTGGATATATTGAACAACGCTCTGAAAGATCATGTGTCACCTCTCTTTGTGCTGAAAGGCGGGCTTGGGAAGAAGCAGTTAAAAGTGATTATGGAGGAAATTCAAAGTGCTGCCCACGAAAACAAGATAATCCTTTCTACGGGAAAGTACCTTGGGGAAGGTTTTGATTTGCCAAGCCTTGACACTCTATTCATAGTTTTTCCTTTTTCATGGAAGGGAACGCTTACTCAATATACCGGTCGCCTTAACCGTGCGTTTCACGGAAAAAAGGAAATACGGGTTTATGATTATGTGGATGAAAAAGTGACGGTGTTGTTGGGGATGTATAGGAAACGGTTAAGGAGTTACAAGAGTTTGGGGTTTGAGGTTGTTTAATTTTGAACCTTATTTCTCCATTTTCTGGCTTCTGGCAACCATATAAGTAGCCATCTTCTCCAAAAGCCCCTCGCTGTGCATTTTGTATAAATAATTTCGGCAAATACCTGCGGCATCAAGGTCTTTAGCCCGAATGATTCCTTTGGCATCTGCAAGTTGTAATACTTGCTGTTTTATATTCATAATATCCTCTTCTTCGCAAAACCTAGTTAAATATATATAATTAACTAGGTTTTGCATTATCAATATCCTAAACGCAGGATGGAATTTAAAAACCCTTTTTCAAGGGTTTTTAAATGGTTTTTTCTCGTGAAAATACCCATTTTCCAGCCAATCCAGCAATTCCTTACGCTCCTTTATAGCCTCCTCAAACCCAACTTTGAAATGTTCCGGAACAAATTTGCCGTAAAGATTCGCCGTTAAGCTTATATCCCCATGCCCCAACTGGTAGCTCACCATTTGCAGATCGGCAGTTTTAGAAAGCAGCTTGTTAACCGCAAATGTATGCCTTAATCGATGCGCATGAATACCAGGGAATTTTTTCTTAAACCAATCGCATTGAATTGTCTGCCTTATTCTTCCTGCACAGAAAATATACCCCCTCTCAAAAATCTTGGCAACGCTTGGGCAAACGGGCAATGTCCTTGCCGCAGCTGCACTCTTGCCACTCAAAGGCTTCGCAGTACCGACAGCCTCGCCGTGTAAAACAATTGCATTGCCCCGAATGCTTTCTAGGGACAAGCTTTCAAGCTCGCCGATTCTCATGCCAGTCAACAGCAAAAGCAAAACCGAATCGTGAAGCTCTACCTTCATTCCTTTAAGTTTTTCCAAAAAGTTCCTCTGCAAATCAACAGGCAAGGGCTCAACGGTTTTAGTATTAACTCCTGCAATGCTCTTGACTTTCACATCGTCCCAAATACCTTGATTTGCAATCCACCCATTGCGAGCCGCTATTTTTACCATTTGCCGGAGTATCTGTAAATTGAGCCTAAGTACGCTTGCACTTGTTGTTGTTCCGCCATTATTTCCATAATTCGTTTCGCTACGCCAAGCTAAGAATTTATGTGCAGTGTCCGGCTTCAAATCTGTCACTTTTTCCATTCCTGTTTTTGTGAAAAAATCCAAAAACACCTGTCTCTGCTGCATTGCAATTTTTTTCTGCTGTTCCGTTGCACCCTGCGCTACTCTTTGCTCAAGCCAAGCATTAGCTAATTCTTCAAGTGTTGCGGATTCCACTTCGTTTTTCAATCCATAACCAGATAAGGCTATTTTTTTAATAAGTTCTTTCTTTCCTGCCTCGTCCATAGCCACATATGCAAGCACAGCAGCTTTAGCTTCTTTTGGAGTAATGCTTGCCCGAGCTTGTGGTGTAAGCACGTCCATAATTATTTCGTGTGCTTTCAAGCACGCTTGCAGGAATTTTTTAGATTTATTCCCTACGCAATAATGCATAGGTTTGTAGCCAACAGTCCTGTCTTTTATTTGTCCAAATCTAATGTCTATAGTAGCCATAAAACCTCTCTTTTTCTACGACATTTACACGACAGTAAATATACAAAAATTTTAAACTTTTTGGTACTGGATACTTTCGTTTTGTTCTGTTTTTGTTTTTAAGAGTTTTATTTCGTTCGGTAACATGTGGACTTGTTGGCGATAAAGCTAATGATTGCTTATGTTATGCAGAAATGCGATTTTATGCGTTGTGAAAATTAGAAAATTCAGCGCGGGAGTATAAGCGATCAAGAAGCTTGCTGTCGAAATGCCTAGGCTTCTCGTCAAACTCATGGGCGTG
>JAITFT010000202.1 GCA_031281155.1 Candidatus Fibrimonadaceae bacterium | reverse complement strand
TACTCGGTAGCAAACTCAAAGGTTCTCCAGAAACTCGCCAGCTCGCTTCCTACCCCAGAGGGGAATTATCGCAATTTCAAAGCCTCGCATTGCGCAATATGCAGAAAAGCTAGGCTTGGGTGTCACAGTGCGGAAAACGGGAGGCATTAACGGACGGAGCCGAACATTATTTCCACAATATTTCCGGCCAGTCTTTGCCTTCTGCTCCGATTAAAAGGAGCGGTTTTAATTCATTGTCTAAAAGAATGGTTTTGGGAAAAAGCATTTCGGTTTGCGTGGCGGTAATTAAACCTGTATTTCTTTGAACATTCCCGAATTTATCGAGAACAAGAGGCCATTTTTCATTTCCATTTGTTTTTATCCAATTTTTAATTTTTGGAATATCAAGTTCGCTGGCATTTATCAAAACCACCTGAATTCCGTTTTTATCAAGCTCGGCTTGATTGTCGCGCAAAAGAATAACGCCTTCTGTGCAAGGAATGCACCAGGTGGCAAAGAATACCAAAGCAATTCTTTTTGTTTGCGGACCAACAAGAGCTTCCAATTCTTTTCTTGAAAAGTGCTTGTCGCTTCCGTCTCTGGCATTGAAGCTAGGCATGGTGCCTCTTTGCAATTGTGCCGTTAGCGGAAGTATTTCGGATTTTTCCAAACCCGCAGCAAATACTTGTGTTTGAGCCACGACTGCCAGGATTATTAACACTGCAAGGTTTTTCATTATCTATTCCTCAAGGATTGAATATCTCTGACCCAGTTGCCGAAGTTTGCTGCCTGCAAAGCCTCCAGCATTTTCTGCCTAGCCGCCGCTTCGCCTTTATTGTCTGTGCCGCTAAAAGCTTGCCCGAAAACCATTCTGTCTATGGGTGCGCCATCGCAAGTTGTGATGGTTAATTGCGGGGTGTAGGCGCATCTTATGCTGATGTTGGTTGGAGTACACGCAGGCCTTGATGAAGCGGTAATTTTAATTCCATTGCCAGTGCACCTATTTGTGCTTAAACCGGCTCTGGATAATTTATTGAATAAAGCGTTGCCTGTTTCATCGCCATTGCCAACCCAGTGAAGCTCTCTTCTGCTTGCGCTCGCTGCAGCAGCAGCGGCGGCGGCGGCACGCTTTGCTGCTTCATTTGCCTTGAGCGAATCAAAAATGCCTTGGGTTTGGGCTTCTGAGCGCCTTCTCTCAGCCTCTATCTCAGCCTCTTTGACTTTTCTTATTGAATCTGCTTCTAATCTTGCTCGTTCTTGCCCTGCCGCAATTTCTGCTGCTGCTCTTGCTGTTGTTTCAGCTGCTTTTTTATTTGAATCCATCCACATAAAAACCAGGTAAGCTACTATCGCTACTATTGCAAGCGTTAAAACGGCTGTTATGGATTTTTTGTGACGGTGCGTAAATTTCGGTTTTGAATTTAAATAGAGCGGTACCTTGTTTTCAAATATTTCCTTGAACTCTTTTTCCGTTACCTCTATCGCATTCATTTCAGCAATGTCTTTAACTTCTTTCGGCAAATTGTTCGGAAAACGAAAGTCTCTTCTAATTAAAGGAATTATGTTTTTGTTTAGGTGCAAGGCATTCTTTAGCTCTAGATAGCACCAGTCTTCGTTCAAAATTTCTTCAGATACAACTTTAGCACCAGGCTTAACATTGCCTTTTTCATCTAAACTGTCGGCTTCGTAAAATCTTTCGTAGTAGGTAGGTTCAAAGATTACGATGAAGTCTTTGCAGTCTTTTAGCCTGGTCCTCAAGGTGTCTGTGAATTTACCCTTGCCCAAGGTATCTATGTCAAAGGATACATAATAGCCCATTTCGCGCAGCTTTATGTCCACCATCCTTGCATCTTGCACACCGCCCTTGCGGCGGTAAGAAATAAATATATCATATTTTTGTGCCATAATGACAATGAATATAGAAAATTATTTCCTACATTACTGGAATGGATCGCTTGGAGATACACCCGCAAACGCCACAAGCTAGGCATATAAGAACGATAGCTGAAAAGCTTAATCGCGATGCCTTGCTGTTATTCCCAACAGATTCGGGCTATGCTATTGGCTGTTCTGCTGCTAGCCATAAAGCTATAAATAAGCTTTATGCCTTAAAAAAGCCGGTAAAGAAGTTTTATATGGCCTTGTTTTTGCCGGAACTTTCAAAGGCAAGAGATTATGCTAAAATTAACGATTTTGCTTTTCAAATTTTGAAAACGCATTTGCCCGGGCACTATACGTTTATTTTGCCAGCAGATCCTCAAATAGCTCGCAGACTGGATGTTAGCCGCCCAGAAATAGGCATAAGAATTTCACCGCATATTTTTCTCAAAAGCCTTTTTGAAAATTTTGAGCATCCTATTTTAAGCACGGCCGCAAAAGTAGAAGAAAGCCAGGCTTTCACAAAACCCGAAGAATTAATTCCGATTTTCAAAAATAGAGTAGATATTTTTGCCGATATGGGTGAAGTCCCGCTTCTCCCAACGAATGTAGTAAACCTGTGCGACAACACAGTTGATGTTGTTAGAGGAATTTTTACGCAGTAGAGTTTGCGCATATTTACGTCAGTTTCCAATAAACAATTTGCTCTTGATAAGCGGCTGGCGGTTTTTCGTGCGAAGCCATCATCCACCATTGGCCTGTTTCGGCTGTGGTATTCCAAAACGCTTTGAAAACGGGCTCTCTTAAGTCTTGAGATATAAATGCAAAGGGTTCGTCTAGGAACAAGAAGGGCGCACCGCTGGCCACAGCCCAAGCAAGCCCTATGCGTTGCAATTCGCCGTTTGAATGTCCTTTTTTTTCTAAGAGAGCATCTAGCTCCAAAACGTCAAAGAAATTTTTTATGGTGCTGCTCCATTCTTTTTTTGCTATTTTTTGCTTGAGCCAGGGCACTGGCGGTAAAAATAATCTTTGCGAAAGATAAAAAGACTCTTTCATTTTAGGCGGCACAAAAATATTGCCTCCTTGAGGAATTTCCAAACCTGATAAAACACGAAGCAAGGTAGTTTTGCCGCTGCCATTTGGGCCTTGCAGAATAACGGGGCGATTCAGCCTAACGGTATTGCTAAGAGACTGGAAAATCCAAGGTTCATTGTCTCCGTATTTGAAGGCCATATCTTCAATTTTAATGCTCGCTTCATCTTGTTCCTTAAAAAAGTTTCGCGTACGTTCCATTCCTTCTAAGTTGCATAAACTGAAATAGGTTGCCTTTAAGTCTCTTATATTGGAGAGCAGCTGAGAACATTCCTTGAGCGGTTTATAGCATATAAACAAGGCTGCGCAGAATAGAATTATCTGGAAAGGCTCCATTATGCCCGTTTTTATAAATACTGCGCATATAGCTAAAACAATGCACATAACCGAAATGGAAAGGGTTTCTATATTTTGCGTTATTGAGGCATCTCTAACTCCCATTCTCATGGCGGTGTCTCTCAAATTGCGTATTTGCTTAAAAAGTATGGTTCGGTACGCTGAAAGCTCCTCTTGATTATTCCAGCATTGGCGCAGAGCGGCCCAGCGCCATAAATTGGAATCGTAGTCTCCGGAGAACTGGTTGAAATCGTTTACATTACTGCTGATTTTTTTAAAGCCTTTTTGCAAATATAAAACAATGGGTGTAAAAATAAAGAGCAAAATCATGGTTAGTTGCCAGGAAATTAAAAAGAGAACCGGCAAAAAGAAAAGCAACTGCGAAACAGCCTGTATGGATTGGGTTACAACTTTGCAACCCCTTGGCATAACGGAAACGGAGAGATTTGCGCTGTGCAGAATGCCTTTTGTTTCGGGCCTGTGGAATAGCGAAGGATGCAAATTTTTAACTGTTTGCAGCCACCACACTCGCAAATGGCTTTCCAGCTTGCGACTCAGCCTTTCTTCGGAGCGAGCTCGCAGGGTTATAAATAAGTAACGCAAAATAATTATTACAAGCATTAGTGTTATCCAATGCCATATATCAAAGTTCTTTAACCAGGCAATATCAAAGAGATGGTTCCAACTTTCCAATATCATAGATAAAAACAAACGAACTCCGCCCAGCAAGAGCAAGTCTGTAAGACTGGCAAGCAAAGCTAAGGGAATAATCAACACCCAGCCATAGAGCCAAACACTTTTTAATAATTGCTTTAAGTGCATCTTAGGAATTTAGTAAAAAATTACACTCCCATTCTTCACAGAACACTTACCTTGCATCTCCAGCTCAGTTAAAGTAATCAAAACCTCGTTAATAGGCTTTTGGCTTAACTCGCAAATATCGCCAACCGACAAAACCGTCCCCTTAACAGCCCACTCCGGAATATCTTGATTTTTTTTAACGCTAGGTTCAAGCAAAGGAAATAGACTATTAAACCCCAGCATATTTGGCAGCTCCTTTATGCTCCATAGCGTTTGGGCTTGTTTTTGGTGTATAAGCCAATTACAGCCAATGCTTGTTTCGCAGAGCGGGCTGCCAGGCATGGCTAAAAGGAGTTTGCCTTCTTTGTGGCAAAATTTAGCGGTGTGCATAGCGCCGCCTTTTAGGCGGCTTTCGACAATCAAAGTTGCGTTGCTCATTCCTGATATAATGGTATTGCGTTTTACAAAGTTGCTCAAGAAAGCTTTCGTTCCAGGCTCAAATGGCGAAATTATATTGCCGCCGTGCTCTAGAATTTTTTCAGCTAAAATTTTTTGCGTGCTTTGCAAAGGCACATCAAGCCCTTGCGCTATAACAGCGGTGGTTGGCAGGCCATTTTCAATGGCTGCCGCATGGCAAAGAGAATCTACGCCTTGAGCCAGGCCGCTTACAATGCGAACTTTATTGCCTTTCAATGAACTAATCATTTCTTTAACAGAATTGGCGGCCAAACCGCTAGGGCTTCTGGTGCCAACCATAGCCAAACAAAATTCACTGCCGCATGCTTCGCCGGCAACCCAAAGCTCCTTCAAAGCATATCGCGATTTTGTTAAATTTGCTGGATACTCTGGCAAATCGGAGTTTATTTTTTTAAACATATTTCTACCATTGGATTTAAATCGTTTAGTTTTTTGCAATAAATTTTTACAGAAATTATTTTAGGAGAAAATTCTAAAATTTTTTTTGCAATTTCAGTTGCCAAAGTTTCTAAAAGGCTAAATTTGCTATTTGAAACAAAGCTTTTCAATTCTTCCGTTAATACTGCGTAATCCACGGCTTCTTTTATTGAGTCGGCAGCAATTGCCTGCTCGCAATTGTATTCGAAAGAGAAACCGAACTCTACTTCTTGAGGGGCAAGAAGCTCATCGGGATAAATGCCGATGAGAGTTTTGCATAAAATTTTATTTACCGAAAGGCAGGCTTTTACCATGTGAATAGCACTATGCTAATCCCCAAAGAAACCGCCGCTCCTGACCACCACATTATACGAGACATATTGAAATTATCTCTAACTCGCTCGTTTGTTTCTATGTTTTGGTCTATATTCCAAAGCCCTCTTGACTCGCCCGCTGCCTCAGGCGGGCTTTCAGCGTATGCTTTTACGTTATCTATGCATGCTTGAACATTATCGCACTGGATTGCTATATCAGTTTCAAACCTTCTTCTTTCGCTTTGGGCGTGTTCTATTGCATCAACTGCCTCTGCATATTTTGTATGCTTTAAATAGCCTACAACGCCTGTGCCTATGGCTGTTGCGAGGAATGCCATGCCAGTCCAGAATAGATATTCATCTGAGCTTCCAAAAATATCTGATGCGCTTTTTGCGGCTCCATAGCGGGAATAGTCGTAATCGTCGTGTTCATCTACTCCGTAGTAAAATTCATCGTCGTCTTCGTCTTCGTCGTAGTAGGCTTCTTCCCTTGTTGCTACGACCGGCGGCTTGGGAGCGGAAAGATCGCCTGCTCTGAGCACATCGAGAGCGGCGTCTTCGTCTTGTTTATCCCAGGCGGCTTTTTGAGGAAGCCTTGCAATGCGCGTATTTAAATCTCTTTCTGTGTTGCGAGAAGCAGTGGTTGCATCTTTTGAGGCAAAGGTTCCCTTTGCCAGCGTTCTTAGCGGCGTTTCATTGTGAAAAAAAGCGAGGTCGTAAAAAGATGCGTATTTGCCGTTTTCATTTGGCGTATCCCAAATTTTTAGAACAGCGTGGATATCATCTTGATTTTCGGAAATGATATTTCTTGATAAATTTCCGTAGCCAATTCTTCCGTTAGTGTAACCGAACGCAACACGGGAATTTTCAAAATTTGCGCTTACAGTAAAATTCTGAGGCCCGAATGTGGAGAACATTAAGGCAGAGTTGGGGATATATTCGTACCTTAGATTGAATTCCACGCTGCTTATGGTGTTGTCTATTTCTGTGGAAAGTGCTCTGAGCTCATCGAAAATGGTTTTTGCCTGCTCAACCAAAGCATTGTTTTCTCTGGTTCGCGTGTTTGTCCAGGTTGTTTGGCGAGCCCTGAATTCTTCTGCGCTTTCGCTACCGGTTCTGGCTGGGTTTGCAGGGAATTTTGCCATAATTGCATCTACGGCTCTTTTGCTTTCTGCGTTATAGCCATTCAACGTTCTTTGAATATTCGTTTTGAGGGTTCTCAAGGCAGCAACGTCTTTTTTTGCAGAAGCGTTTTGCAATTCGGTTCTGAAGGCGGGAACTGGGTTATCCAAAGGTTCTTTTTTTACCAAATTAACTGTTTCCTGCACGGTTTTCCGATCGTCTGGAGTTACTGGTATAACTGCTGTGTGGTGGTCTTCCAAAGCCACTATAACGGTTACCGTTTTTTCTGAAGGAGCACTGAAGGTAACAGGCGTTTTTCCCCTTTCTGCACCACCAGAGCTAACAGTTGCGCCTGGCGGGGTAGATGTTATGGAAATTTTATATTCCCTTGATACGCTCGGCCTGAATTCCTCCATTCTGCCGTTCAGGTTTATAAAAATAGGGGCTTCGCCTTCTACAAGAACGTCTTTTCCATCGAAATAGACTGTTTCCATGTCATCGTCGCCGCTTGCGTTTCTGGAATAGAACATTTTCATTCTCACAAGCGTGGCGTAAGGGATGCCGTCTATGCTTATTCTGCCCAAGGTAGCCGCTGCCGGTGTTGCTCGCCCCTGGAAAATTTGGTAAACGTCTTCGTCCCCAAAGAGGTCTTCGAATTTCTGCCTCACATAAAGGCGGCCGGGCTGGGCGACAACCTGAGCTGGCTGAACAGCTCTAAGGCTACTGCCGGACTCAGCGGCAATGTAGTTATCTGGCTCGCCTGCTTCGGAGTCATCAAAAGAATTTATAATCCATTTGCTTGCAAATGCAGATGTGGCAAGTAAAAAGAAAAAAGCCAATTTTAGTTTCATGTTTTCTCCATCCTAAATTTAAATATATAAAATTTCCTTGTGGTTACCTATAATCTAAAATTTCCAACTTAATTATTTTTTTTGGAGTTTGAACTTCAACCTTATCGCCCTTGGTTTTGCCTAATAGAGCTTTTCCTATGGGGCTGACAGAGCTTATTTTGCCGTTAGCAGGGTCTGAGCCTTCGGGTGAAACAAGGGTGTATTCGCTCTCTTTGCTGCTGGATAAATCTTTTACCTTGACCGTAGCCCCAAATAGAATACGATCGGCAGATGTTGTGTCGAGGCTGAGAATTACGGCTCTTGCGACTCTGTCTTCCAAGAACTGTATTCTGGACTCGATTTTGCCCTGTTGGTCTTTTGCGGCATGGTATTCAAAGTTCTCACTCAAATCGCCCTGTGCCCGAGCGTCTGCTATTTCTTGCAGAATGCGCGGCCGCTCAACTTTTTTCAAAGTATCGAGCTCTTGAACCAAGAGGTCGTAAGTCTCTTTTGTAAAAGGAATTGTATCCATATCTGGCATAATATAGTAAATTATTTTTTTAGCCACGCCATTGGGTCTTGAGCTTGGGTGCCTTTGTATATTTGGAAAAAGAGTTTGTAGCCATTTGTGGATTCAGTATTGCCTACGGTGCCGATTTCCTGGCAATTTTTTATCTGCTCGCCTTCTTTAACCTTTATATTTGCCAAGTGCCCGTAAACGCTGTAGTAGGAACCTTTATGGTCTAGAATCACAGATGGGCCATGACCTGGAATATTCCCTACCATAACAACCGTACCTGTAGCGGCGGCTTTAACGCCTTCACCTTTTTGCCCTCTGATTTCCGTGCCGAGGTGCATTATTCTAATGTTTAAATCTCTGTTTACATGGTAACCAAAATCGCTTAGTATTTGCCCTTTAAGCGGTGTGCATTTAGGGCCAACCGCCACAGGAGCCTCCTTGGGAAGGGCTACTCTGCCTCTAGCGGGAGCTTGCTTTGTAGCAGCGCGTCTTTTTTCTTCTTCGGCTTTTCTTCGCGCCGCAATTTCTGCTTGCCGTCTTCTTTCCAGGGTCGCTATAAGCGTAGAGAGCGTTTGCTGATTTCGTTTGTATTCGGCTATGGCTCTTTCCTGTGTTGTTTTATCTCTTTTAACTTTTGTCAGCACTTCGTTTTGAAAGATTAGCTGGTTTTGAAGCTTGCTTTCTTCCCTTGCTTGGTTTTCGTGCAGAACGAACAATTCTTTTTGTTTTACTCCCAATGCTTGTTTTTTTTCTTGCTGCTGAGCTATGGATGCCAGGTAGTTTTCAATAACAACTTTATCGCTTTTCAGCAACCTTTGCACCCAATAAAATTTTCGCTCTGGATTTTCATTTTCATTCAGCAGGTTTAAAAGAAGTTCCCATTCTTCGCGTTTGCCATGAATGTATGAGCTTCTTAACCTTGAGGCTATGGCTTCTTTTTGAGTGTCGATGCTTTTTTGCAAAGCCTGTATTTCTTTCTCTATACCTTCTATAGCCTGCTTGAGCACTCTTTCTCTTTGTTGCAAAGCGTCTAGTTGCTCTCTTGTTCGTGTAAGCCCGTTATCTATTTCCGCTATGGTTTGCAAAACGCCGGTTTCCCTGACCTCCAGCTCCTTTACCTTGGCTTCTGCCCTCTTCATTTCCTGCTGCGTTTTTTTGAGAGCTTCGGTATTGCTTCTAATTTGCCTGTCAACAGAGGAAGCATGCACTTGAATCCCGATTAGAAGGAATGCAAATGCAGTTAAGAGTGCTTTCAAATTAAATTCCTCTTGTTAGGAATTTGCGAGTGGTTACGAAGCTTATGACGGCTTCGGACAGAGCTACGAAGAGCACTACGAAAAGGACTATTTCGGTTTTTTGCGTTGTGGAGAGCAAGGAGAAATATTCGCTTATTGTTTTCTCCAATGCTAGGTAAAGAATTGCGGCTAGACCTGCACCAGCAAGCCCCTGGAGCAAGCCCTCGAGCACAAATGGGAATTGTATGAAAAAGGGTGTTCCGCCTGAATACTTAATGTTTTCTACCAACTCTTTTCTGGAGATTAGCGTGAGCCTTATGGCATTCCACATTATAAGCCACAGAATGCAGAGCATTAGGGTGGATACTGCTATGGGGATAAAAAAGAAATGCCACTTAAAACCTTCCCAGCGTTCAATCCATTTCGTGGGTGCTTGAGCTTCGGAGATTTCCGGCAACGCAAGCAATCGGTTTGACATTTTTTGGATGCTTGCCATATTTTGCGCGCTAACTGCGACTTGAATGCGGAAAGATGCCGGCAAAGGGTTTCCATCTATTAGGTAAAGCATTTCTTCGGGGAAGCTCTCTTTGAATTCGGCTAGAGCCTCCTCTGCCGAAACGAAAATCAGGGAAGCCACGCCTTCCATTTCTGCGACCTCTCTTAGGAGGGAATCTGCCACTGCAGGCTCTGGGGCATTCAAGAAGAAGGCTTCTATTCTGTACAGGGAAGCGGAGCGCGCAGACAGGGAAATGGCGAAATTAAGCACGGAAAGGCTTGCCATAAGCAAAAAAGAGCAGAGAAAGGTTGTGGCAATCGAGGGAATTATCACAAGGCGGTGCCTTAAAAGCCCTCGAAAAGCCTCTGCTGTTAAATATGGCAGTCGTTGAAACATAAACCTTGACAAAACATACAAAAAAAACTATATTTACATATCGAAAATACTTTAACCAGAGGAATCAGTGATAGGAGTAACAGTAAAGCCAAATGAACCTTTTGAAAAGGCTTTGAAAAGATTCACAAAATCTTGTGAGAAAAACGGCATTATTTCCGATGTCAAACAGCATCAGCGTTTTGAAAAGCCGTCCGAAGAAAGAAAGCGTATTCGCACATCTGCCCGCCGCAAACTACAGAAAGAAATCGCGGAGCAAAGGAAGAGAAGGTTATATTAATTTAATCTTCTCTGGGTCAAATTCCCCGCCGCTCTGCGGCGTAGGTTATATGTATTTTCTTTGCAATGGTGTCAATGACCGTATAAATGGCAATAGCCGCTACTGCTGAAATTATTGCGGGATAAAAATTTGCGTTCACGCCTGTCATTTGTTCGAAAGTATGTGGAAATACTTTTTTTTCTATCAGCGCAAGACTGTGGTTACTGAAACTATCTATATTCCAGGGAAGTATTTCGTTATTGGCAGTATTAATCAGCACTTTCCATGGATATATCTTGTTGAGCGAGCCAAGCAGAAGGCCGGAAAGCAACGCAACCGTAATGTCGTGGTATTTGCGAAGCAACCACGACAGAAAATGCGAAAAGGACAACATTCCGAAAATAGCGCCACCTGCAAATGCAGCCAATATGTCAATCTTAAAACTGTTGAGAGCATCTAAAATGTATTGATATTTTCCCAATAGCAACAAGATAACACTGCCCGATGTGCCAGGCAATAACAGAGCACAGACCGCCAATGACCCGCTGACAAAAATAAACCACAATGCGTTTGGTGTTTGCACTGCCGACATGGAAGTAATAAAAAAGGCTATCGTTGCGCCAATGCAAAAGCAAGCGAATAAGAGCAAGGTTAGTTTGCGAACGGTTCGCAGTATCGAAAAAACGGAAATCAAAATCAACCCGAAGAAAAACGACCATGTAATAATAAAATGATTTCCAATTACGTATAGCACAACTTTAATCATCGAAAATATACCTGTTCCAATTCCCAAGGCTAGAATTAACATGAAAGTCCCGTTTACGGTTTCCCAAAATGTTTTGAATTTGCCCGAGAAAAGCAGTTTAAAATTTTTGAAAGTGAAAGATTTAAGAGAATGGATAAATTCTTCGTAAATGCCGGTAATTAAAGCAATCGTTCCCCCCGAAACGCCTGGAACAAGGTCAACTGTTCCCATTGCTATTCCTTTAACGTACAGAAGGATGTATTTATTGAATTGATTTTCTTTTTTTGTCATATTAATCTTCTTCATCTGGGAATAGCTTGAAGAAGGCTCGCTTTTGTTCTTCGAACAAGTGTAAAATTCGTTTTTGTTCGAATTGCTCGCGGTCTATGTTTTGCATATAGTAGGGTTCCATCACAAAGCTGTGATTTGTAATTTTCTCTTTTATTTCCAGAGATAAATCAAAGTTTGACCATAAAACAAGAACAGCGCCAAGCGGCATTTGCGCAAAGATATTTATGTCTGTGAATACTGCTTTGTCTGCAGATGTTGTGTCTGTGGCATCGGTAACCGAGCCTCCGGTGGAAGCTATTGCAGAAGCACCTTGAGCAAAGCTAAGCGTGGCAGCTATGAGTAGTGGCAGTAAAAATCGCATTTAAGAGGTAATGTAGTAAGATGCGGGGGGATTAGATACGTAGGCACCACGAACTTATCAGGAGGGGAGCGATAGAGTGTCTTGAGGATTTACCTCTACATATCATCAGATAAATATAGAAAACCCTTGACTAATAGTCAAGGGTTTGTGGCGATTTTATAGCAATTTTTTATAAAAATCTACAGTTTGCTCTGCTATGGACTTCCAGCTGAACACTGTTTCTGCTCTTTTTCGAGAAGTTTCTCCCATTTTTTTGGATAAAGCGGGGTTTGTCAAGAGCAAATTCAGTTTTTCTGCGAAGTTGGCTTGGAAAACTTCTGGAAACTTTGGTGAGAAGTCGGTAGCAGACTTGTGTTCCAGAGGCACTAGGAAGCCTGTTTCTCCTTCTATTATGATTTCTGGAATTCCGCCCACAGAGCTACCTACGACGGGTGTTCCGCAAGCCATGGCCTCAAGGTTGATTATGCCAAAGGGTTCGTATAGCGAGGGTGTTGCGAATACTGTGGCGTGGCTATAGAGCACTCGCAGCTCGGTGTGCGGCAGCATTTCTTGAATCCAGATAACGCCGTTGCGTTTCTCCTGGACCTTCGCTATGAGGCTCTTGCATTCTTCGGCAAGCTCAGGAGTGTCGGGTGCACCCGCGCAGAGCACTACCTGAGCTTCTGGGCTTATTTGCGGAATTGCCTGTATTAGTTGCGAGATGCCTTTTTGCCTTGTTATTCTGCCAACGAAAAGCATAAACGGTTTATTTGGGTTTATGCCGTATTTTTGCAAAATGTTTTCATCGAAAATTGGTTGGTAAAAGTCGGGGTCTATGCCGTTGTAAATAACCTTTACTTTACTTTCATCTACGCCATAAAGCTCAATTACATCTTGTTTCATTTTGTTGCTAACCGCTATGATTCCGTTTGCGTTTTGGTAAGCGGTGCGTTCAATCCAGCAGCTCATGGCGTAGCCGCCATCGCCGAGTTGTTCGGATTTCCATGGGCGGTGCGGTTCTAGCGAGTGCGTTGTGAGCACCAGCGGGACCTGGTAGAGGCGGCTGGCAAGCACACCGGCAAAGTGCGAGTACCAGGTGTGGCAATGTACAATGTTTATGCCGCGCATGGCAGCTATCCACTGAAGGTTTGTATCTAGCGGCTCAAGGATTTTTTTGAATTTCGGGTCTTCAAACTCGCCGAAGGCGCGAGCAGGGGAATCGGCAAAGCAGTGCACGGAAACTTCGCACAATTTGCGCAATTCTCTAGTTAGGAAATCTACGTGTATGCCTGCGCCGCCGTAGATGTTTGGGGGATATTCGTTGGTGAGTATTGCCGCTTTCATTTTGAGTCTCCGTTAGTGGCTAACAACCTTGTACCCTAAGGTCTCCAGGCGTGCTTCCAGTTGATCTTGCATTTTGTCGTTTTCGGTTAGCCATTGTCTTTTTTTGGCGGGGTAGTCTTTGCGGAGCGGATGCCCTTCGAATTCTACGTGGTTTAAAAGTCTTTTTAAGTTGCGATGATTTTCAAATACAATCCCGAACAAGTCCCAAACTTCGCGTTCTTGCCAGTCTGCGATGGGATAAATTTCGCTGAGCGTGGAGATAGTTTCGCCTTCATCTATTTGCACCTTCAAGCGCAGGCGTTCCATGTTCTTTGTGCTTTTCAGGCAATAGATGACTGCAAAGCGGGGTGCGTTGTGATTTTCCATGCCGAGGTAGTCTATGCCTACTATGTCGATTAATACATCGAAGCTATTTTCTTTTAGGAACTTAACTGCTTCGATTAGTTTTTCTGCTGCGATTATTACGCATTTGTCCACAGCGAGTTTGTCTGGCACGGCGTTGAATTTTTGTATTAGGCTTTCCATTTCAAATTTTCCCATTGCTCTTTTAATTTCTTTTTTCGCTCTTGCATATATGATTCGTTTTTAATTTTTTCTTGCAGTTCTATCATTGCGTCGAAGAAGGCTTCGGGGCGGCTGGGGCAGCCGCCTATGTAGATGTCAACGGGGATTATACAGTCTATGCCGGGGACAGTGCAGTAGCAGTCGTAGAAGCCGCCGGAGCAGGCACAGGCGCCCATTGAGATTACCCATTTGGGTTCTGCCATTTGTTCGTATATGCGTTTGAGGATTGGGGCTTGCTTGAAGGTTATTGTGCCAGAGACAGCCAGGACATCTGCTTGCCTTGGCGTGAAGCGCACGTATTCTGAGCCCATTCTGGAAAGGTCGTAGCGAGCAGATTCTGTGGACATAAATTCAATGGCGCAACAGGCCGTTCCGTAAGGGAAAGGCCAAAGCGAATGCGAACGACCCCAGCTTACAAGCTCGTTTAATTTGCCGGCAAAGAAACCTGGCATTTCATTTTGCATATTCTAAACCTCTTTGGGGGTAAGGTAGAAATTTTTCTATATTCCCTCACAAATGACCCAAACCAGCCGAAATGCGCTTTTGAACTTCCGCGAGGAGCTTTTGGGCTCTTGCCATGCGCAGAGCTCTGTTTTGGCGTATAATTCCAGGCTTGCCCACCTAGAGCCTCTAGCCGAGGCTCGTTTCAAGAAAGAGAGCGTTGATGAATGGCTTGAAAACATTCGCAAAACCCGCTCTCAGAATTCGGCGAGGGAGCTTGTGAGGCTGGCTAAAAAATTCTGGGAATTCGGAATGGAAAGGGGAGCCTGGAAGGGCTTGAA
>JAITFT010000114.1 GCA_031281155.1 Candidatus Fibrimonadaceae bacterium | reverse complement strand
AGATTTAGAAAACATTCTACTAATAACTACTTGACACCAGAGGAAAAAGATTCTATATTTACATATAACAATAAATATGTGGCTTAACTAAATGTACGTTTTTTAAGGGGCACACCAATGTTCAAAGCGGATATTGATAATTTAGGCCTTATTTTCAGTTCTGGCTTAGGCAGTAGAGTTTCATTCTCTAGGGTAGCACAATTAAGCGAAACGCTAAATCAATTTTTTACTCATACATACTATGAATTTGTAGAAAATCATAATTTTTATAAAGATAAAATATATACGATTTTTAGTGGTGGAGATGACTTATGTTTGTTAGGTGCTTGGGACGCCGTTATTGAATTTGCCAGTGAATTTCATAAAAAATTTGAAGAATTTATGAATAAAAATCCAAGCATAACCATGAGTGCAGGCATAGTTCTTGTAAACAACAAATTGCCCATAAAAATCATAGCGAGAGAAACGGAAGTAAGTCTTGAAAAATCCAAGAACGCACCGAATAAAAATAGTATAACTGTTTTTGATACAACGGTTAGTTGGAGTGAGCTGGATAATCAGATAGAAAAAGCTAAGGAATTAAAGAACTATTTAGACTCTGAAAAGGTCTCTCTCGGCTCTGTTTATAAAATGATAAGCTTTGCAGAACGAGAAAAGAATAAAGATTATTTATATCTTAGCAATTCAACTTATATGATAGCTAGAAATATTAAAGATGAAAATGCGAAAAAATTATTTCTAGATTTAAGAGATAATATAAGGGAATCACGCATAGCCATAAGTTATGCACTTTACACTCAAAGGAGTAAAAATGAATCTTGACAACATAACGCCAGAATTCTTTGTTTCAAATGCGCAAACCTATGCAAATAGTTTTGTAACAGAAGTCAAAGATAGACAGGGAAACATCAAATACGATGGTGTTACGAAAAATCAATTGAGAAGAATTTTCGATGAAGTAAAAAGATTTGAAAACATTTCTTTTGATTTACCGCGTATAAAAATGATTATATCAAAAACAAAGTATGCAGTTGCTCGTGCCAAGCAAAAAAATATTAAAGTAAAGGAGCAGTACGAAGCCCTAGATAAATTTATTGAAGATGGTATAAAATCAATTCAAAATGAGACTCATTACAAAAACTTTGTTTCCCTTTTTGAAGCCGTTTATGGCTTTTATTATGAAAAAGCACCACAAGGAGAAGGATAAAAATGAAACAGATAGCAACAAAAACTTTAAAAGGCACAATAAAAGTGTTAACAGGTTTGCACATAGGAGCAGGCAATGATAGGGTTGAAATTGGCGGAATGGACAATCCAATTATTCGTAACCCTCTTAACAAAGAACCTTATGTTCCTGGCAGCTCCTTAAAAGGGAAAATCCGCTCTCTTTTAGAATGGAATGAAGGGAAAATAACGGACGGGGAACCATGCAAGTGTGGAGGAGCGGATTGTCTTGTTTGCAAAATTTTTGGAACTGCGAATAACAGTAAAGATGGAGATAAAACTAGAGGTCCAACTCGTATCATTTTCCGTGATGCTTTTTTAACCGATGAGTCGCGAGAAAAATTTAAAACTGGAAAAATAATAGAAGAAAAAGCTGAAAACTCCATCAATCGCATAACAGCAAAGGCAAATCCTCGTCCGATAGAAAGAGTGGTGCCTGGAATTGAATTTGACTTTGAAATAGTGATAAGAGTTTTAGAAGGCGATAAAGAAAATGAATTGGTAGATTTTATTAAAAATGGTTTAATGCTTTTGCAAAATGATTTTTTAGGCGGCGGCGGCTCTAGAGGAAGCGGAAAAATAGAGTTTAAGTATGAAGTTGTATAAAGTAACGATAAAATTAAATTCTTCGCTCATAACTCCCATGAAAGGCGATACTTTGTGGGGGCATATTGTTTGGGGCATCGCGAATCATGAAGGTGAAGAAGCGGTTGAAAAATTTTTAGAACAGCAAAAAAAACAGCCAAATTTTATTGTTTCAAGTGCGTTTCCAAAAGGCACAATTTGCAAGCCATTATATAAGCCTGAACCGCATGAAAATTTAACTATAGAAAAATATGCCGAAATTAAAAAGAGAAAAAAAGAAAAATATGTAAATTTTCAATCACTAAAATCCGTTTCTTTACAAACATTTGAATATACTTTTACAATGCACAATACTATTGATAGAGTAACAAGTTCAGTATTGGAAAGCGGGCTATATTCTACAGAAGAAATGTGGGCAAAAGAAACAGAGTTTGATATTTATGTTTGCACGGATTTTGAAAACAAAAAAATTTTGAGACTTTTAGAATGGGGTTTAGAAAATGGTTTTGGCAAAGATGCGAGTACAGGCAAAGGTAGTATTAAAATTCTAGGTTTAACGGAAGTTGAAAATAAACCGCATACTGGAAAATATGTAGCTTTAGCCCCATTTGCTTTTAACTCGCCTAAAAGAATAGAATGTTTACGTGCGGAAATTTTTGTGAGAGAAGGAAAAATTGGCGGAGCTTTTGCAACACATTTAAACCCGTTTAAGAAAAACATTCTGTTATTTGATGAAGGCTCTGTTTTTGAGAGCAAAGAGGAATTGAATTTTATTGGTGAATTATTATTAAATGTTCATGCGGATAGCAGGATTTGCAACTGTGGGTTTGCCCCCGTGTTATCAATTTAGAGAGGCGAAGCAAAAAATGAAATTAACCATAACACCTTTAACTGCAATACATATTGGGACAGGGGAAGAATTAACACCATTAAACTACAAACTTATTCTTCTTGAAGATGGGACAAATCGTTTTTGTAAATTTTCCAATGATAAAATTTTAGACAGAGTAGCAAATTCTGTTTCAAATATACCAAGCGATATGAAAGAGTAGCAAATTCTGTTTCAAATATACCAAGCGATATGAAAGAGTTGCAAAAACTTTTCCAAAGTAAATGCACGAAAGAAGATATAGACTATAAAAGCAAAATAACCAAGCATTTTTTAAATAAATATGAGGAAAATTCTAAAAAAGATCCTTTGCAAAATGCAGCTAAAATTTTGGAAATGTACAGAAGCAAAAATGATTTTGTTCCTATAATCCCAGGCAGCTCTATTAAAGGAGCAATTAGGACTGCGGTTTTGGACGAAAAAGGAAAAAATAAAGAAAATAAAGAAGACAACGAGCTTTTTCGTTCTCTTGCCATTGCGGATTGTACATTTTCGAGTGAAAGTACGATTGTTGGAGCAATGCAAATGTTGAATAAATATGGCGAAAAAAAAGCGGATATGCAAATTTTAGCAGATGTTATTTTAGGTTCCTGCATTGGCGATAGAAATTTTTCTGGAGAAATAGATTTGATGATTTATGAAAAATTGCAAAAATGCTTGTCTATAGATTTAATTAGGAAAAAATGCAATGAATTTTATTTAAGAGAATTTGATAAAGAATACGAAAAATTTTACAAGAAGAAAGAAAATGAAGAACAGTATAAGGTTATAAAATGGCTTAAAAAAGAATTAGACGGGATTGAAAAAAAAGAGGATTCTTTCGTAATTAGATTGGGGCGTTGGAGTCAAGTTGAATTTGTAACATTTCAGGATAGAAAACCTCTTACTCGCAGAGGCAAAGACGGCAAACCATTGCCACACGGTACAACAAGAACGGTTTTTATGTATAGCGGATACTTTGTTCCAATGGGTTGGTGTGTATGCAAATTCAATACACAACTCTAACCATCCCCATAACCCTCACGAAAAAAGCGGCTTTCTCCCAACCCGTTCCCTTTATATTCCGCAGTATATTAGGTTTCAATCTGCGAAAATTGGTTTGCGTAGCAAAAAGTGCAGAGTGCAAAAATTGCCTTTATAAAGAGAGTTGCGTTTATTCACTTGCTTTTGACGAAGCAGAAATTCATCCTACAATTTTAACTGCCGAACCTTTTTTCAATGAAAAAACTCTAATTGAAAATGTAGAATTATCAATTATATTCTTAGGAAAATTTGCCAAATACGCCGATTACTATTTACAGGCATTAAAACGTGGTGCAAAATCAGGAATATTAAGAGAAAGAATTCCATATAAAATTGAAATAGAACAATGTAAAATCGAAAATGGAAACTGGAATGTCGAGCTTTGCTCTTCAAATTTTGTTTCTCAACCCCAAACATTTAAATTTGAATTGCTAACCCCTTTCCGTTTCAAAGCTATGGGCAAATACAATTTGCAATTTACCGAACTGGATTTTATTTTATGCTTACACAGGCGATGTCAAAAATTGTGCTCGCTTTATGGAAAAAATAATTTCAAAGATAAATATTTTTTTGAAAATAAATGGAAAATTATTGAGAGAGATTTAAAATGGCAAAAATTGGAAAGATGGAGTTCCAGGCAAAAGCAAGTTATGCCTCTTGGTGGAATTATTGGAGATTTAACGTTGCAAGGTGAGTTTACCGAATATGAATTAGCTCTGTTTCAATTTGCAAGGCTTTTTAATGTTGGTAAAAATACTAATTTTGGAATGGGAAACCTCAACATCCAAAAACCGCCACTCTCTTGCTATTCCATTGCTTTCATGGAGAGTAATCTAGAAAAATAAAGCCGCTCATTCAGAGCAGCGAAAAATGAGCAATGTCAGTAATCATTGGCGATTTTCTTTTCGAAAATCTCAAATTCTCGCTCTAGCTTTTCCATGAGCCGCTGCTTTTCATTTTCATTTAAAAAACTGTAGCCAATGCTATTGCGTGCTAACTGTTTGATTTGCGGATAGCTTAAACCGTAGCGGCGGACAAGCAGCACGTATTGTTCTGCAAGATTAGTGCGGAGAATGCCAGCATCGTCAGTAGAGATCACCAAAGGCACTCCAGCTTTCACGTAAAGCGGAAGCGGATGCTCATTATCCTTAACACCCAAAATAAACTCGTTGCTGGTTAGATTGATTTCAACAGGTATGGAGTTTTCCTTCATATATTTAAGCAAACTTGTGCTTGATTTTTCGAATGCTATGCCCACGCCATGGCCAATGCGGTCTGCTTTAGCAATGTAAACTGCTTGGGTGATATGACCGTCTAAATCCTCTGGCTTAACGAGCCCAAGCGTCAATTCGCCAGCATGAAGGCTTGTCTTTACCTGTGGATATTTTTCTTTAAGCACAGCAAACATCAGCATGTGAGTCGTATAATGCGACATGGATATTTCACTGTTTTCAGAGGAAACTATGTTAACGCCAACAACTTTGCTTGTAGTGTCATTGCTTGCTACAAAACCGATATGCAGCTGGGCAAGAACCGTAAGAGGTTCTGATTTGCGGCTGGCGTAAGCTAAATAACGGGTAACTATATTTGTATCCGCTATGCTTGAAGCATCTAAGCTGTCAATAAGCTTGCCATAAGCAAGCCCTTTATTTTTCCAAGTGCTGTCTTGTTCCCAGGCTCTTACAATGCTGTCTATAACTGAGCGAATGCGGTCTGTATCTGCGGATTGGATGGCATCCAAAAGTTTCTTATTGATGCTTTGGTAATAGCTTTCGCCAAAAATCTTATCCATTTCTACCTCGCTCACGCTCGGCGAAGTACCCATTATCTCCAGATACTGAACGTTTTCGTGCACTGCCCGCTTTTTCAACTCATTAATCAGCGTTGCCATGTGGTTGCCTGCTGCTGCGCCAAATAGCCCGAATGCATTGAAAAAGTGTTCGTCTTGAGGAATGTTGCGATTGTAGGAGTGAAAGTTACGAATAGACCACTGATCAATCAATTTTACTTTCAGCATATGCCGCGAGTTTATGTAATCGGGCAATAGCCGGATGGCATCTGGAGTTGAAGGCGTAGTTCCTTTGGAGTAAAGTCTGCCGCTCAGGGTATCAACATACAATGAATCCATGCATGCGATGTCGTAGTACGTTTCTGCGTAAACAGAGCCTGTTAAATGATTGTGCAAGTCTCCGCCTTTGGGCATCTCCGCAAAGAACTGCCTCAAAAATATTTCCTTGCTTTGAATACTTTCAAGATATTTGCCTGTTTGAGCAGCCCAATCGTATTTTGCGCTATCTGCGCCAGTGTTTGACGCAGGCAAATTGGACAATTGCGCAGTACTGCTGCAAGATATGCAGGCAGCAAGAATTCCCACTGCCAGTAAAAAGAGTGTGTGCCGGTGAGTGTGCATAAAACCTCGCTATTTAAGAGTTGGAAATGAATATAGTAATTTTACTAAATTACCGTCGTTAGCCATGAAAAAACTGCCGCTTCTATTCCTTATCCTCCTCTCCTGCCAAGGACCTTGGAGCTATTACCCTGAGGACCCTGAAGTTTACCAAGGTATATGGACTAGCGCTTACGTGATTTCTGGGCGGCCAATGGAAGATGTATGCTTTGATAGAATACACGCTCTTGATGAAATTCGCATGCCTGCTTTTGCATTTTATGAAGAAGCAAGCGTAAAAGTCACGGGAGCATTTACCGGCAAAGATACGTCGTTTTATTTGCAGCCAGATATTGCCAATCGCAAACCGAACTGCTTTGTGGGCCCAAAAGATTTGGTAGCAATGCCGGGCAAAAATTACGAGCTGGATGTATCTATCACTTGGGACAGCCTCGGTAAAAAAACAACGAGCAATTTTTCAGCGAAAACTTATATCCCGCAAAAATTCAAAGTGCTAAGAGCTTATGATTTATTGGAGCGCCAACATAGCCGCGAAAGTTTTCTCTGGCCACAGTTTGCGTATTTGCCACCGCCTATGGATATGCGCTCAAATTATTTTATTCCCGAATACAGCGATGATGTAGCCGGAGTTCAGGTTTCAATGGTTTACGACGACCGCGTTACTTGGGGTGAAAACTTCATTATGCAAATAATTGAACGGTTTGACATAGAAGAAGGGGCAGATACTGCGCGATACGCCAAATTTGGCGACAGAAATCACGTTTATTTTGCTCGCAATATGGAAATAGCAGGCACAGTCAAAGACATAGACAGCATTCCTGTTCTCGGCTTTCTTACGCCTGCAGACGGGTATTTCAAATTGCTTTT
>JAITFT010000147.1 GCA_031281155.1 Candidatus Fibrimonadaceae bacterium | reverse complement strand
TGGGGCTTTCTGTTGCTCAAATCACAAAAGCTACTGAGCTTCCAAGGGAAGAGGTTTTGGCGTTGAAGTAAATTGCTCATATCATTGATGACCTGGCAAAAACCAAAAGCTTAGACATATTTCTTTAACACATCTTTACAGGAAACAAAGTAATCTATGCCGCTAGCTATTGTTACAAAAGTTATTATTCCCATAACTGTTTTTGGCAAATAATCCCAAATACTTTCCCAATGCGGAATTATATACACTAAAGGATCTAAAGCACCGAATAGTATTATTAAAATTCCTGCTCCCTGAATTGCCGTTTTCCATTTGCCGCTTGTGCGCGCTGGTATGGACACTCCTTCTGTGGCTGCCAAAGTTCGCAGAGTTTCCACGCTTGCTTCTCTGAAATAAATAAGAGCAACCATCCAAACCGAAGCATAGCCAGATGCCAAGAAACATATAAACACGGTCATGTTGGAAATTTTATCTGAAAAAGGATCCAAATATTTGCCAAGGGTTGAAACCTCTCCCCACTTGCGCGCCAAATATCCGTCTAGAAAATCTGTTACCATAAAGGCTATCACCATAACCAATGCCAAAATTTTGAAAACCATGCTATTGTCCTGGTAGTTCAAATTATTATCGTAAAAGAATACCCAAATAAAAACAGGGGTTAAAACTATGCGGCTCATAGTTAGCTGGTTTGAAATAGACAAGGGTTTGCGGTGCGATGGGTCGCGGTAATAGCGATAGCAAAAGGAAATTGCAGATGCGAACATAGATAGCATTGCTGCACCCATGGAAATTTGCTGATAAAATTCTAAATCCAGAGCGTAAACCAGCATGGTTGCATTTATGCTTAATGTAGATACTTTTGTCCAAAAACCACTGGTAAAGAAAGGCTTGCCCTCTCGCAGCATTGAAAGCAAATAAAGACTTCGAGCGATAACTCTCGTTAAAAGCAAAACACAGCCCACGGCAAGCATTCTTTCCGGCTCATGATCGCTTAGGGAATGCCTTATAAATATGCATAGCATTACGGCAAATGCGAATAAACCTTCGACAAAAGAAAGCCACAATTGGTAATATGGCCTTTCTATATCTTGGTGGCGAACTTTGAAATACAAGTACCATGCGCCGAGCAATATAACGCTTATATTCGCGGCAGCAAGTTTTGAGTAGCCTTCCCATAAGAAATAAAAAACAGGTAAGTATGCCAATATGCGTATTATACGCAGTATTCGTCCATAAAATAATTTTTTAGCAAGTGTTTCAAGCATATTAAAAAACCTCATCAGCAAAAGTCAAAATGGTTCCCTGTTTTTCAGCCAGGCTAGGCAAATCTTTTAAAAGTTCAATACTTTTTTCAGTGAGCTCAAAGAGTAAAATATTATTACCTTTTATGCGAGCCGTTCTCAAAGCTTTTTTTATTTCTTCTTCGGAGCTTGCATCTAGAGTGCTTTTATGGCACTTGAGCCTTTTCTTTTTACATTCGACATTGGTTAAAGTTGCGCTTCCTCTTTTGCTTAAATCCCAAAACCATAAATTTTTTGCTTTCAAAACATTGCCGAATTTTTCCATAGAAGCTTGATGTGCCAAAAAGTTTTCTCCATAAAAAGCCGCAAATCCATTTACCTTATCGTATCTTTTCAAAGCAGCGTCAATTTTTTTAGCAAGCTCTTTTTCGTTTGAAATGCTAATTGAAATTTGATTTTTTTTCTCGGCGCTATATATCATTTCTCTGCTTTCCATAGGTATCCAGGGAATAATGTTGGCATTTGTTTTTTTGCCTGCTACTAAAAGTTCCGACCTTGAAGATGGTATTAAAAGGCTGTACTTAAAATCTAAGCTCTCTAAAAGTTCTGGCCTTTCTCTTAAAAGAGTATTTCGTTCCCTAACCGCCAAAACAACGGCTAGCTTTGATGAGTTCGGCAACCAAAGCGAATCAACTATGCGAATTTCCGTTAGAGGATAAACTCCTTGCTCGCCCTCGTATTTCAGCAAAGCAGCCCGCCCGCCCCTGATTTCTCGCATCCAATGGACTTTGCCATTGCAACGTTCAATCTCTCGCGATGCTCTCAGCATATAATTCGGAATAGACATTCCATTTGGAACAAACCATATTTCGCCAGCTGTTAAGGTGTCTTTAACATTTTTGTTTATAAATTCTCTATTCACGTTTAACGCAGTTTTCAGTTTTTTTTTAATAAGCAGAGCATCGCTTATGCTTGTCTCTTGTGCCGAGGCTATAGTAGTAGCTATGAGCAAAAGGAAAACTTTGCGAATCATAAGGCCTCATTTGAATGTGTATCTTCCATGTTAGGAAGATAGAAAAATGTTTTTTACAACACGCTCAATCTTTAACGCAACGAACACTGAACTGAGACGCCTTATCACCGCTGAACCAGCTCACATCGCTGCTGCTGCCCATGCTTCGGTACCATGCTACGCTGGCATTGCTCTCGGTAGTGCTCCACCAGCTGCCGTTGCTACCGACATAGTCGAAGCTGCCATCGCGGCCGCGGCCACCCGGGAGAGCCGAAAAACCGAAAGCGTCAGCGCCATAGTCAGGGTTCCAGCCGCTACTAGTCTTAAGACGATCTCCTGAGTCTCTGCCCCATGTATCTTCTGCATAAGACGTCAGCACCGTCCACTCGGCATCGCCAGGCAAATGCCAGCCATCGGGACAAACACCTTGAACGCCGCTAGGATTGGCATTCGAGCTAGCTGCGCCATTCATAGCAGTGTCCCAATCGTAAAGACGACCGTATATATCGCAGTTTGATTCCAAATTATCATAACACATACTACCGGCAGCATTGTAATTCAAATTCTCAGCCATCCAAATTTGTTCGCCAATTGTCACATACACATATTTTTGCCCATCGCGTTCATCGCAAAATTGAGTTTTTTCAGCTTCGAAATGCATTCTTGGCGTTTCATCCACAAAACCAGCACACAAACCGCCATTGCCTGAACTGCTGCTAGGCTCCACAGAACTACTGCTTGGTTCCGTTGAACTACTGCTTGGCTCTGCCGAACTGCTACTGGATTCGCCATCATTGCCATCATCCAATAATGAGCAAGAAATTGTCTGAACCCCGATAGCCCCGATGAACAGGATTTTCAGGATAATATTTTTGGAAAGAAGTTTAACTCTGTTCATAGTTGTTTGTCCTTGTTGAGGTAGGGAAGTGAATGTAGCCATATTGGGGAAGAAGATAGAAAAATCAGCAATGCCGTGGTTATGAAAGCAGCCAATTAATCACATTCAATTTGCGGATTCCGTTGTAATTGTCGCCGGAAAACACATCCATTGTCAACAAATATTTTGTGTTGCTGTCTCTAATGGCATTTAACGGCGCAAGTTCTCGTTCTAAAGTTTTGCCTTCCATTGCACTCCACGCTACTTGAAAATAATTCTTATAGCCGTTTTTATCTATTTGAACAAAATCAACTTCTTTCTCATTTGCCTTTCCAGTATACAACCTGTCGGAGCGACGTAGCAGCTCCAAATACACTATGTTTTCCAAATTATGCCCATAGTCCGTGTTTTCATTTCCAAGCAAAACTCTTTTGAAACCCAAATCTGCAACATAGTATTTTTCCACTGTAGCTAAAATGTTTTTCCCCTTAATATCATAACGAGGGCATTTGTAGAATAGGTACGATTGCGAAAGTGCTGCTATGTAGTTTTCTACTGTGTTTCTTGACACAGCAATTTTGTTTGCTTTAAGAACATTGGCTATGTTGTTCGCCGAAATTGGGCTGCCTATGGAGTTTAGCAAAAACTTTACAACCCTTTCAAAGTGATTGTTTTTGTGCCATTTGTGTCTAAACATAATATCTTTTTCAATTATGCTTTCAAATATATCTTTGATGTATTGCGTATGTAAAGTTTCCGGTGAACCTGCGACTCCAGGCATCCCTCCAAAATGCAGGTATTCGTTGAAAATAACATCGGGGCGGTCTTTGTTCTGCTTTGACTCAAAAAATTCTTTGAACGAAAAAGGTAATACATGGATTTGCACATACCTGCCCGTTAAAAGTGTTGAGAGCTCGCTGGAAAGCAGATACGCGTTTGAGCCAGTTATATACACATCTATATTTGACCTTAAATGGAGCGAAGAAACAAAACTTTCAAAATTTCGCATTTTTTGAATTTCGTCAAGGAATACATACAGAGGCTTTCCTTCGTTTGCCTTGGCAACAATCTGCTCGTGCAAATTTTCGGGATTTTCCAAAAATTTTTTCAGGCTGAAATCTTCAAAGTTGTAAAATAGAATTTGCTCTTCGCCAACTCCGGTCTCTTTTAGTCTATTTATAAACAGTCTAAAAAGTGTGGACTTACCGCAACGGCGTATTCCCGTGACAATCTTAATCACATCTTTGCCAGCGAAATTCTCAAGCTGGCGAACATAATGCTCTCGTTTTAGCAAGTTCATAGTGTAAATATACATTTTTTTAGACGAAACTTTCGTTTTTTACAGAGTTTTGTCTAAAAATTCGTTTGCTGTAGCAGGCTAATGCTAATTTTATCTTCCATATAGGATAAAATAGTAATTTTTTTATCTTCTATATAGGTTACGTTTAGTTTTTGAGACAACGAACACTGAATAGGCGACCCTTGTTGCCAGTCTCCATCATGCAGCCTAAGAGGTCGTTGCCCATTCTACGGAAGCCTGCCTCGTTGTTTCTGGTAGACAGTGAACCGCTGGCCTCCGTGGCAGACCACCAGAAGCCGCAGTTGCCGACAAACACGAAACCGCCTCCACCGCGACCGCCCGGGAGGGCCGAAAAACCGAAATCATCAGTGCCAGAGCCGTTAGAAAGCCAAAGATTGCTATTAGCCTTAAGCTTGGTTCCTGCATTTGAGCCAACATGATTCATCAACGCAGTCCACTCAGCACTGTTAGGCAAATGCCAGCCTACAGGACAGACACCTTGTTGCATTGATTGTACTTGGCTGGCACAACTACTGGAATTGCAAGTCGAGGCAAGACCCATAGCAGTAGCCCAATTATAAAGACGACCATAAGTAACGCAGTTACTTGGATTGTTATCGTAACAAGCACTACCGCTCACTTCGTAATTCAAATTCTCTGCCATCCAAGTCTGAGAACCGACCACAACGGTTTTATACGTCTTGCCATCACGAGAATCATACAATGAACCGTATGATAATATGTTGCCATCATCCAATGAGCAAGAAAAGGTTAATGCCGTGGTTATGAAAATAACCGCCAATAGAGTAGGTTTAACTCTGTTCATAATTGTTTCTCCTTGTTAAGAGGGAAAGTGAAAGTATTTTGTTATGGGGGGGTGCAAAGATTGCTTATTTGTGCAGTGGCTCTGCCAAAGCAACACCCCGCGCGGGCTTGACCATCAAGCTCTACACAAAGTATTTTTGCACCAGTAGCCATATTAGGGGAGAAGATAGAAAATTACAAAATCAAGCCGCCCGCCATAACTCTGCGGGCACCCCGCTAGAAGTTTTCATACCATCTTAGCTAAATCTTGCGGGGCGTATGTAAAAAGCCCAGTTTCTCTATCGCTTAACATTTCGCAAACTTTTGAATTGTAAAATAAATCAAAAGCTGTATCTAAAGATACATTTTTTTGCTTTGCTATTTCGTTAATAGTCATTCTAACAAGAGCCTAGGTATCATTTTACTGAAGTTGGCAAATTCGTTGAAATGCCATCGGGAATACGATCAAAATGGCAGATTGGCAATATATCGGATATGGGTTTTGCCGATGCAGGCAAAACCCATAAGGAGATACAGGATTACAAACTCACCCGCTTTGCTTGCTACCTGATTGTGATGAACGGCGACCCACGAAAAGAGCCCATCGCACACGGACAAATGTATTTCGCTGTTAAAACCAGGCAGCAAGAGAGTTCAAGAGCTTTATGATCGTCTTGATGAAGATGGAGTGTGCCGCCGAAGGCGGGGCGTTAAATTTCGCAATCACAAAAGTACCCATTTCCAAATAGGCAGGCATTGGATTTTTTCGCCTTTAAATTCTATTATTTTTTCCTCATCTAAAGTTATGAACAGCAAGGTTTTGGCTTTTACTTGCTGCTGAATTTTGAGCATACTGCTAAGTTCCCGCTCTTCTGTTTGCGCAGATAAAGTATAAACCGCCTGTATAAGTGTTTTGGTTTTTGGAATGTAAAAATCCACTTCAGCACCATTTCTTGCAAAATAAAATTCATCTCCATATTGCTTTTTTAGCGTTATGGCAACAAGATTTTCCAAAAGCATGGTTTCGGGAGAAACCTGCATAAGAGTTATAAAACCATTGTCTATAAAATAATATTTCTTCTGTTTTTCAGACTCTGCCATCTTTGCTAAATAATTTTTAACACTAAAAATCAAAAAAGATTCTTCCAAAAAACCAACGTATTCTATAGCTGTACTAACGCCTATTGGAGTTCCCGTTGCTTGAATTATATTTTTCATTCTATTGAAAGATACGCCGTCGTGAATGCTTTCAGCTAGCTTTTTAATCAAAATTTTGAGAGCAAAATCGTTTCTTATTTTATACCTCGCAACCAAATCACCATAAAATACTTTTTGATAAAGGTTTTCCAGCCATATACGTTTTTCTTTAAAATGCAAAAGCTCAGGAAATCCGCCGAATTTAAAATAATTCTCGAACTTTCTGCGAACTTCATAACGCTTGCTTGAATGTTGCCAGTGCTCTTCTAATCTGATTTTATTTGCCGTTAAATATTCCAAAAAAGAAAAAGGGTATATGTTTTTTATAAGATACCTGCCTCCAAGGGTTGTTGCCATCTCCTTCGATAGCATTTTTGCATTGCTGCCCGTTATGAACACTCTATATTCTTTTGAGTCTGCAAGTCTTCGAGCGAATTTTTCCCAGCCGTCTATAATTTGTATTTCGTCTAAAAACAAAATAGGAGTTTCTTTGAACAGGCTCTTGTAGGCATCAATTATCAATTGAAAATGTGAGGCATTGAAAGTCAAAAGCCGATCGTCTTCGAAATTTATATAGAGTATCTTTTTAGCTGAGTATTTTTTTATGCAATGTTTGATTATCTGAAACATGCAAAATGTTTTTCCCGCTTGTCTTGGCCCTACAAAAATATAGTTGCCTTTAGTTTCCAAAGCAAGTTCGCGCTCGGAAAGCTCAATTTTTTGAACCCTTTCTTGATTTTCTATCAAGAGCCTCTGCAGCAGGCTAATGCTAATTTTATCTTCCATATAGGATAAAATAGTAATTTTTTTATCTTCCATATAGGAATCATAAAGCCTCATAAAGCCCGAGCGAAAGCGCAACGCTTGTGTTGAAGGAGTGTGCTTCTGGCGACATTGGAATTTTCAGTGCGGCATCGCAAAATTTTCTTATATAAGGCGGTAGCCCTTTATCTTCGCCGCCCACTGCCATAATCAGGTGTTTTGAGAAAGAAAAACCTTTAATGGAGTTTTCAGAATTTCCATCTAAGCCTATTATTTGGTAACCAACATCTTTAAGTTCTTGCAAAGCGACCTCAAGATTCCCAGGGCGGCAAATATCCATTTTTTCCAAAGCGCCTGCTGCTGCTCTTTCAACTGCGGGAGTTAATCCGCAAGAGCCTTTTGCGGGAACTAGCATTAACCTAACACCCAAGGCAAGCGAGGAACGTATGCAGGCACCCAAGTTGTGAGGGTCTTCCAAATTTGCGGCTACCACCACTTTGCAGGGAGTATCGCTCTGTTTTGCTTCCAATAAAATTTTTCTGGTATCATTCCAGGGCAGCACTGCTTTTTCGTGGCAAAGGGCTATAACGCCGCCATGCCTTTTTGTGTATCTATCCAAGAGCTTTTCCTCTACCTGCTGAACATGCACATTTGCCTGCTGAGCAAGCTTTTGCAAATCGTAGAGCTTTGAATTTCCGCTTTTTAATTTAAAAAGCGCGCGATGCACAAGCCCGGGCTTTTTTCTTAAAAGCTCCTCTACATCTCTTGCGCCACATATAATACGTTGTTGTTTTGACGGTGTGTCTTCCATATTAGGAAGATAGAAAAATTACCAGCCTTTCTTCTTTTTTAGATTGCACTAAGTCCACAGAAAATATCAGCTGCCAATCGTTTTGCTCATTGTAATCTTGGAGCATTCGGGTGAGCTCCCAAGTATCGCTTTTCTTTTCAATAGATGTATGCTTATTGGAGCGGCCTTCTGCATCTAAGCGCAGCTCTCCGTGGGTTTCTGTGTATTGTTTGTGCAAAACGGCCAGCTTTTTTTCGCTGAATTCTTCGCTTGGTTCAAGGCAGTCTGCGGCAGCGGCAAAGTCGCCTTTGCCCCATGCAACCAAGAATTGCAAAACAAGTGCTTTAACCATGCGTTCGCTAATGGCAAAGGGCGGCAGCGGTTCTTCTTTTTCTTCGGGCAAAGCGAATTCTGGATTTTGCATTTTTTGCCATTCGTCTAAAAGCGAAGAATCAACTCTTTGTAGCATTTCGCGCAGGTAGTCTTGCATTTCCAAAATTTCTTCGTTCTTGTATTTCTGCGGAACGGTGTTGGCGAGTACTTTATAAACGCTATTTATATGCCGCAAAAGCAAGCCCTCAATTCGCTCCAGGCCATATTGTTTTATATAACCGGAAAAAGAGAAGCACTCAGCAAACATTTCAAGAACAACGCTTTGCGGATGCACTCTCTCGCCTCTAATCCAAGGATGCTTTTTTGCAAACTCCGTAAAATTCGCCTCTATCCATTCGGCATTCTCCGGCTCAGGAGCCCGCATTTCTTCCAGCTTTGCTTGACGCTCCTCAAATTCCATTCCCTGCGCTTTCATTTCGGCAAAGGCTTCGTTTTTTAGCTTAGCGAGCTGCTTGCGCCGCACCATTTCCGCTTCCTCCAAAATCGCTTCTATAAGAGTGAGCAGGGTGAGGGCGTTTAAATCAGCAATTCTTTCCATGTTTTCCAAAAGCCAAAGCGACAGCGGCTGATGCATTGCAAAGCGATCGTTTAAATCCACGTTTTCCATTACCCCTTGCGAAATAAGAGAGCGGTAAATTTGAATGGCGCGTTTTATATGAACTTTCTTTTGTTCTTTCGTATCGTGGCTGTCCATAATTAAATTATGCAAAGCACGGCAGCCTCGTGGCACAGTTTGTAAAATTATGTTAGCATCGACGGTAAATCTTGAAATTAATTTTTCTGGTTCGCCGTTTATAAGTTTTTCAAAAGTCGTTTTATCCCAATTTATAAAACCTTCAGGAGGGCTTGCCTTTTGAAACCTGCGCCCCGTTTTGCTGAATTTTGCCTCCCGCAATTTATTTTCTATAACGTGTTCTGGTGCCTGTGCAACAACATAACCAACGGAATCAAAGCCTTTTCGCCCCGCTCTGCCTGCTATTTGGTGAAAGTCTCGCACGGGCAAAATGGTGGTTTTTTCTCCATTGAATTTGCTCAATTTTGTGAAAAGCACGGTACGAATCGGCACATTAACGCCAACGCCTAAAGTATCCGTTCCGCAGATAATCGGCAGCAAACCTTGCTGTGCCATTTTTTCCGTTAGAATGCGGTACTTTGGCAAAAGCCCAGCATGATGAAGCCCAATGCCTTGCTTTAGCCATCGTTTAATATCTGCTCCAAATGGGCTGGAAAATCTAAAGCCATCCATAGTTTCTGCGATTTTATCTTTTTTCAGCAAACCGGCAATATCCAAGCTTGTAAAAGCCTGCGCGTTTTCTGCCGCTTCGCTTTGCGTAAAATGCACCACATAAATGGGCCCTTTGCCTTCGTTTAGCATTTTTTGAATTTCGTTTGGAAGCGAGCTTTCGGAATATGCAAATTCCAATGGAACAGGCCGCTCAGAGTTTCTTATGCTCACGCTTGGCAGCCCATTTAGCTTTGTCATTTCATTTTCAAAAAACGATGTATCGCCAAGCGTTGCCGATATTAAAAGAAATTGAGTGTGCTTCATTGTAAGCAACGGAATTTGCCAAGCCGCTCCGCGTTCTTTATCGCTATAATAGTGAAACTCGTCCATTGCTACTGCGCCAATATTTGATTTCTCACCATCTCTTAAAGCAATTTGCTCCAAAATTTCCGCTGTGCAGCAGAGTATTGGCGCATTATGGTTAACAGCAGCATCACCTGTGGAAAGCCCCACATTCTGCGCTCCGAACTCCTTGCAAAGCGCCATCCATTTTTCATTTACAAGTGCTTTTATTGGGCAAGTATAGACCGAGCGCATATTTTTGGAAAGCATTAAACGGTGCAAAAAACTGGCAACCAGCGACTTGCCCGAACCTGTGGGAGTTGCGAGAATTACATTTTTGCCGTCTAAAAGTTCCATAACGGCTTCTTCCTGAGCAGGGTAGAGCGAAATACCTTTGCTTTCAGTTTCGGTTAGGAATTCGGTTAGGATATCGGGCATTGGGAAGGAAGTTAGAAAATTTTTTATATTCACAAAAATGCTCATTGAAAAAAACATTCAAGGCGGTTCTGCCTTAACTCGTTTGCCTAATGGCTTGGTATGCTTTGTAGAAGGAGCCTTGCCAGGTGAGTCGGTGGAAGTAGAAATAATTGAACAGAAAAAAGATTTTGCGAAAGCTGTTATTTCTAAAATTTTGTCACCGCACGAAAAGCGGCGAATACCGCCTTGCCCCTACTACGGCAAATGCGGAGGCTGCAATGCGCAGCACGCAGAGTTTGAATTGCAAATAGAGATATTGCAACAAATAGTTTTTGACTTGTTCCTCAGAATTGCAAAATTAAATTTACCGCAAAATTTTAAAATCCACAGCGGCAATCAATGGAATTACCGTCAACGCGCCCAAGTATTCAAAACCAACAACGACAAAATCCCCTGGGGATTTTTAGAAAGGGCAAGCAACAATGTAGTACCAATAGAAAAATGCTTTGTTCTGTCGGAAAAAATAAATCAAAAATTAAATGAAAAATCAAATTTTAAAAAATTATATCTATTCGACAACCAAAGCGAAAAGTTTTTAGGCAAACATATACATGCAGACGAAACGGTATTTTTCCAAAGCAATTTGGAAATGCTTTCCAAGCTGATTGATTTCGTTAAAGATGCTGCAGGCGAAGGCGCTATGCTCTTGGACATTTTCTCTGGAGCAGGTTTATTTTCCGCTTTCTTGCAAGATAAATTTGAAAGTGTCCTTGCTGTTGAGGAAAATCCTATTTGCCAAAAATTTGCGAAAAAAAATCTAAATGCCAACTGTAAATTTTATGCGGAAAGCGCAGAGAATTTCTTTTCAAGAAATTCCCTTGATTTAAGCAAGGCTTGCGTAATCATAGATCCGCCTCGTCCTGGGCTGACCAATAATTTATGCAATTTTCTTTGCAAAGCAAAAATTCAAAAATTGATCTATGTTTCCTGCAATCCCGCAACCTTAGCTCGCGACACTCGCAAATTCCTAAACGCAGGCTACAAGCTCGCAAATATTCATGGTTTTGCCTTTTACCCTCAAACATTCCACCTGGAAATGCTAGCAGAATTTAACTTCTAGCCAATAAAAGCTGAGGAAAGTATGTTTTTTTGCTGAAAATCTTTCTATCTTCTTCCCATGCTTTCCCCCAATTATCCGATTTGCCCAATTGTATTCATTCATAGCACAATAAATAATTTTACGAATAAGCATTTCGTATTGCATAATCCTGTCAATCCTTCAATAAGTTTTACCAGACACTTGGTAAAGCGTTTGTATGTAGGCATCTTTGGCTGTTTGGTAATCGGGGTCATCGGGATTCAGACAATAAAGACCTTTTGAACAGGCCTGGCATTTTTGTCGGATATAATTTTCTAAATTACCGCCCATGCCAGGTCTCATTTCCCTGCGGAGATTTGGCAAGGGTGAACAAAAAGCAGCGGGGAATGGAGAAAAAGATGAAAACGTTCTTTCTTATATTTGCGGCAGCGTTTCTGCTTTCTTGCTCATCGGATTCTTTGCATGATTCCCGTGACGGCAAGACGTATAAAACCATTAAAATCGGCAAACAAACCTGGATGGCCGAGAACTTGAATTTCGATGCGGGCGGCAGTGCTTGTTACAATAACAATTCAAGCAATTGCACAGCCTACGGCCGTCTTTACAACTGGAATACTGCTCTCACTGTTTGTCCTTCTGGCTGGCGTTTGCCTACAGATGCCGAGTGGACTGCGCTGACGAATCATGCAGGTTCGAATGCAGGAACCAAGCTGAAAGCTAATAGCAGTCTTTGGTTTACTAATACGGGCACAGACGATTTCGGCTTTTCGGCCCTTCCGGGCGGCATCGGCTGGGAGGGCAGCTTCAGCTATGTCGGCAACTTCGGCTTCTGGTGGAGTGCTACAGAGAGCGATGCTAGCAACGCATGGTTCCGGAGCATGAACTACAACTTCAGCAACGTGCCCAGGTTCAACGACCGCAGAGAGCATCTGTTCAGTGTTCGTTGTGTTAAGGACTGACCCTGCTGTGTTTGCGTAGCTACCTCAACGCCATCACTTGCTTCTTTGGCAATTTGGTTATGCGGCGGCGGAAGGCTTGGGGGGAGGCTGGGTTAGGATTGCATAACAACTACTAATTTTTTTAGTATATTTACACAAATGTTTGAAGTAACAATGACAAAGCGGGCTGAAAAAAGCGTGGCTAAAATGCCTGCCTCGCAAGTTTTACTGCTTGCTCAGCTAGTCGATGACTTGGAAAAGTCAGGACCTGTGCAGCCGCAATGGCCAAACTACTCCAAACTTGGTGGCAAAAAGCACCATTGCCACCTCTCTCACCGCTGGGTAGCGTGCTGGGAGGAAACTAAAACAGGAGTGCAGATTGAGGTTTACTATGCTGGCAGTCGTGGATCAGCCCCGTATTAGAATTAGGATTGAAGCTCCGGTTATCCCTCGCAAATTGGTTTCATTTTTGCGGTTTAACTACGGAGAGGTAAAAATTATTCGCTCTAGCGACTCTATAGAAAGCGACTCGGACACGGATGCTATGCGAGTGCAAGATATGGATTGGTACAAAGAAGCTAGGGCAAAAATGACACCAAGCGGAAACCTCAAGCTTTTACGAAAAAATCGCAAACTAACACAACGAGCTTTGGCTGAAAAAAGCGGAATAGCAGCAACGGCTATTAGTGATATGGAACACAACCGAATTCCTATCGGTCGTAAATCTGCGCAAAAACTATCATCGGTATTGGGAACGAGTGTTAGTAATTTATTTTGGTAGCCAATTAAACCGGTATCGGAAGCAAAGAAGAAAACCGCCGTGTCCCTAGCGAATGCGGTTGGGTGTAGCCCGGAACCTTGCCAGGCCTCATTTCCCTGCGGAGATTTGGCAAGGGTGAACAAAGCAGCAGGGAATGGAGAAAAAGATGAAAACGTTCTTTCTTATATTTGCGGCAGCATTTCTGCTTTCCTGCTCATCGGGTTCTTTGCATGATTCCCGCGATGGCAAAACATATAAAACCGTTAAAATCGGTTCTCAAACCTGGATGGCCGAGAATTTGAATTTCGATGCGAGCGGGAGCAGATGCTACGATAATGATCCAGGCAACTGCCAAAGATACGGCCGTCTTTACAATTGGAATACTGCTCTCACTGTTTGCCCTTCTGGCTGGCGTTTGCCTACAGATGCCGAGTGGACCGTGCTGACGGACCATGCAGGTTCGAATGCCGGAACCAAGCTTAAGGCTAGTAGCGGCTGGAGTAGTGATAACGGCACTAACGATTTCGGCTTTTCGGCCCTTCCGGGTGGCATCGGCAGTTCTAGTGGCAGCTTCTACTTTGTCGGCGACAGCGGCTTCTGGTGGTCTGCTACGGAGGTCAATGCCAGCTACGCGTGGAGCCGGAGCATGAGCTACGACTTCAGCGGCGCGGGCAGGAACGGCTTCATCAAGTCGGATCTGCTCAGTGTTCGTTGCTTGCAAGACTGACCCTTATCGAATATAATTTTCTAAATTGCCGCCCATGTGTGGAATAGTTGCTTATACCGGTTTTAGACCTGCTCTTCCTATTTTAATGGATGGTTTAAAAAGACTTGAATACAAAGGCTACGATAGCTCTGGCATTGGCTTGCTTGATTCAGGAAAAATGAAAATATTTAAAGCGCCAGGCAAAATAAAAAGTCTTAAAAAAAAGCTGGAAAAAGAAAAGCTCGAAGGCTTTTTGGGAATTTGCCACACTCGCTGGGCAACCCACGGCGAGCCCAATGAGGCGAACGCTCACCCGCACCTTTCGGCTAACGGAAAAATCGCTATTGTCCACAATGGCATTATAGAGAATTACGCAATATTGAAAAAGAAGCTTTTGGAAGAAGGCATTGAATTTAAATCCGAAACCGATACTGAGGTTGTGGCTCACTTGATAGCCAAATTTTACAAAGGCAATTTAAGCAATGCGGTTTTGGCGGCTTTAGAGCATGTAGAGGGAGCTTTCGGGCTTGCCGTTATATGCGAAGACGAACCCGATGTTTTGGTAGGAGCCACGCGTGGCAGCCCGCTTGCGCTTGGCGTTGGCGAAAACGAGAGTTTTTTAACAAGCGACGTTTCGGTGATAGTCGGCCATACTCAAAAAATTATTTATTTAGAAGACAACGATGTAATAAGAGTGAGCAAGGAAGAATTTGAAATAAAGAACATAAAAAACAAAACGGTTAGCCGCGAAATTCAAGAAGTTGATACCGATTTAGGGCATGTGCAAAAGGGCGATTTTCCGCATTTTATGCTTAAAGAGATTTTTGAGCAGCCAGAAGCCTTGAGAAATTGCATAAGGGGCCGCCTGCTTTTAGCCGAAGGCAATGCCAAGCTTGCCGGGCTGGATAACTCGCTAAAAGAACTTCGCACCATAGACCGCATAATAATAATAGCCTGCGGAACAAGCTATTATGCAGCAATGGTGGGGGAATGCTTAATAGAAGAGTGGGCAGGAATTCCCGTGGAGGTTGAATATGCCTCTGAATTCCGCTATCGAAACCCCATAATAGGCTCAAACACTTTGGTTTTCACCATATCGCAAAGCGGCGAAACAGCAGATACTTTGGCTGCCCTTAAAGAAGCGCAGAACAAAGGAGCAACGGTGCTTGCAATTTGTAACGTAGTTGGCTCAACCATAGCGAGAACCTCAGATGGTGGCGTGTACTTGCACGTGGGGCCGGAAATCGGCATTGCAAGCACAAAGGCTTTCAATGCGCAAGTTACCGTTTTGGCTATGATAGCTCTCTTGCTTGGGCGCCAACGCAGGCTCTCCTCCGTTCAGGGCATGGAAATTGTCCAAGCCATGAGCTCTTTGCCTGCCCTCGTTGAAGAAACCTTAGAATTAAGCGATAAAATTTTGGAAATCGCAAAAATATATTACAACCACGCAAATTTCCTCTATTTAGGCAGGCACTATCACTATCCGGTTGCAATGGAAGGTGCGCTTAAACTAAAGGAAATCAGCTACATTCATGCAGAGGGATACCCGGCGGCAGAAATAAAACACGGCCCCATAGCCTTGATAGATGCCAATATGCCTGTTGTGATTATCGCTCCCAAAGATGCTCTTTTCGATAAAATTGTTTCCAACGCAAGAGAAATAAAAGCCAGGGGCGGAAAACTCATAGTTGTAACAACCGAAAACTGCGCCCCGCTAGACGAATTTGCCGACCACATAATAAAAACCCCATCTGTAAACACCTCGCTAATGCCCATAATAACCAGCATTCCCTTGCAGCTTTTAGCATACCACATAGCAGTGTTGCGTGGAAACGATGTTGACCAACCGAGGAATTTGACAAAGAGCGTTATGGTGGAGTAATGAGCAGCAACTACGAACTCTCGCTCGACAACGCCTATGTAGGTCCGCTTGATTTGCTTTTTCTTTTGATGAAGAGGGAGGAGATTCCTTTTGAGAAAATTTCCATAGCGAAAATTGCAGAGCAGTATTTGGAGTATATAAAAGATTTAGAGAATGTGGATTTATCTTATGCGGGGGAATTTTTGGCCCTTGCGAGCCGCTTAATGGCGCTGAAGGTGAGGGAGCTTTTGCCTAAATCGGAGCAGAGCAATGAGAATTTGCTTGATTTTGAAATTGAGCGAGAAGCTTTAATTTTGCAGATGGAGGAATACCAAAAATTCAAAAGGGTAGCGCTTGGTTTGCAGGAGTTGGAAGGGAAAAATTTCGGTACTTATGGCCGTGGTCGCATGGAAAAAATATCCAAGGATTCTCAGCTTGCAGATGCAAATATTTGGCAGCTTTTCAAGGCTTTTCATAAATCGCTTCAAATGCATTCTTATAGCAGCGTTCATACAATAGAAATGGACAATGTAACTATAGAAGACAGGGAACAACATATAAACGGCTATTTAGCGCAACGCGGCAGAGCGATGTTTGAAGACTTGCTTGGCAAAGATCGCTTGCCTATAATGGCAACAGTAACATTTATGGCTATGCTGGAATTAACCAAAACAGAAAGCGTAGTTTTTAGGCAAAGCGAAACCAAAGGCCCGTTATGGCTTTACCGAAAAAAACAAAACGATGAATACAAAGAAGAGCTAGCTCAAGAAAAAATCTACTATTCCCCAGATCCAAACGTTTTGGACGGCTTGGTTGACTATCTGCAAGGTCGCTCCCTTGCCCAAGAAATTGAAGAAAAAAGCTCTCTGGATTCCGTATTAAAAAACGCTATGCAGTTGGTTGGAAACGGTATTGAAATAAACGAAAGCGATGTTCAAATGATGTTGGAAGGCGTTAAGCACCAAACTAATTTAGTTGAGAGTTGAGAGTTGAGAATTGAGAGTTATTATGCTGAGTCACGAGTTTTTCCATGAGCAAGCCCATATAGATTGTCGGCATGAGTTAAAGCGGCATTTATTTTTGTTTATTTTATGTTTATTCGTGTTTTTTATCTACCGCTTCTTCTGCCATCGTCAGGAATTTGAAGCAGATCGCTTGGCGGCGAAAAAGTGCGGAAAGGCAAAAGCTATTGAGAGCTTGAAATTTTTGCAAATGCGCGAGGGGAAAGTTGGCTTTTGGGCTAATTTGCTATCTTTGCACCCAAAAACCAAACGGCGCATTTACTATATTCTACCATAGTATGGTTTTAGGTCGAAGCAAGAAAAAACAGTTTTTAGCCCTTTTTGTTATTCTTCCTGTTTTCCGCATGTTTAGCTTTTTTCAAAGATACCCCTTGTAAAATAAGGGTTCGTAGGCGATTTTTTTTGAAATTGGGTGTCCCACGCAAAAAAAGCGTAAATTTTGTGGTCAA